>JAZNQK010000101.1:0-15426 GCA_045590135.1 Faecousia sp. | reverse complement strand
ACCGCCAACGGAGCAGCTCTTGTAGTACTCTGCAGGAGAGGTACAGGTTGCCGGATTCTTCAGGTACTTGTCGGCAACTACATTCACATAGTTGTGCGGCAGTGCCTCGCCGTCGAAGAAGGTCTCGGTTGCGTGTGCCTCACCGCCAACGGAGCAGCTCTTGTAGTACTCTGCAGGAGAGGTACAGGTCGCCGGATTCTTCAGGTACTTGTCGGCAACCACATTCACATAGTTGTGAGGTAGAGGATCACCGTCGAAGAAGGTTTCACTCTCGTGTGCCTCGCCACAGACGGAGCAGCTCTTGTAGTACTCCGCAGGAGAGGTACAGGTGGCCTCTTCTTTCAGATACTTATCGTCTACGATCTCCTTATAATCGTGGGGTTCCAGGTCGCCGTAGAAGAAGGTTTCACTCTCGTGTGCCTCGCCGCAGACGGAGCAGCTCTTATAGTACTCTGCCTGGGTGGTACAGGTAGCCTCTTCCTTCAGATACTTATCGTCCACGATCTCCTGGTAATCGTGGGGTGCCAGATCACCGTAGAAGAAGGTCTTTTCGCTATGGGCGATTCCACAGTCTTCGTAGTCACAGCTTAAGTAGTATTCTGCCTGGGTGATACAGGTTGCTTCTGCCTTCAGATACTTCTCATCCGGATTCTCCACGAAATTGTGGACATGGTCCAGGAACAGGCGGACCTTCACGGACAGCTTTGTCACATCCAGATCATAGCCCAGCTTATAGCTGCGGAATACCTTGCGGACGCCTTCGATGTGCGCATCCCGGACAAAGCCATAGTAGAAGCTGGTCTCGTCCTTATCCTCGAAGGTACCCAGTGCTACACCCCTCTGTGTGACGCTTTCCAGGCGGCCGCGGGACTGCAGCAGACGCAGAGCAACGCCGACAGCATCCACCACATACTTGTAGCCCATTTCGTCGTTGTTCACATCGCTCAGGACCGCAGTCTTGGTATCTGCAGTCAGATTCAAGCCGTTTACGATGCTTGTGAAGTTTTCAGTACGGCTATGGTCGCCAAGGCTGTCGCACAGCTGCTTAATGGTGATCTCTCTGAAGGTGCTTTCCAGCTTGCTCAGGGAATTCTGTGTATAGTACTGCTCGATACCGGCTTCCAGCTTTGCCTTCAGCGCAGCATCTGCACCGTCAGCAAGGATCGCAGCCATAGTAATTACATAAGCGGGATCCTCTGTGAAGTCGATCTCAACAATACCTTCGGCATCGCCGGAGACATGGATCACATTGTCATCATCTCTGTAGATGTCGTCCAGATTTACTTCCACATCCACAGTAACGGTATCAGCCAGTGCGCCTATCAGCTTATTGGCTTCTTCGATAACAGAGCCGTTTACCACAATATCCAAGGTAACATCCTTGGTCTTTTCGGAAGCACCTACGCGCATGGACAGGTAGTCACCGTCTTCGATATGCACGATCTCCAGCTCCCAGGGAGCGGTGGTGAAGGTGTAGGTCGCCAGCTTGCCGTCTGCTGCCAGAGCAGTCTCGATGGCTGCGAAGTCTGTCAGCTGCTCAATGAACATATTGGCAATATCGGTCAGATCGGATGCATCGATCCAGCTGAGGCCGGTATCGATGGCGGCATTGATCTTATTGTCGCTTGCAAACAGACCGATGACATCATTGATATTGATATTATAGACCTTGCTGCCTTCAATGCTCAAGCTTGCCTTGTTGTAGTTGTTGAGCACCAGTCCGGCTGCCATCTCGATGGCTAACTCCACGATGCCCTTCTTGCTGATCAGGTCGCGGACCTCACCGGGTGTTGCATTGATGGTAACCACGGAGTTTCCGTTTGTATCCACAGTTACTGCGTACAGCTTGTTGGAAACAACACCGTCGCTACCCTGTACATAGCCATTATCCAGGAATGCGGAAACATCACTTGCATACTTGCCTTCAAGCACGGTAACATTGCCGGAAACTGTTCCGGTGACACCGCCGGGGATTGCCTGCTCATAGGCGCTGTCGATGATGATCAGGTTTGCCTTCTCGCCACCGACAACATTGCCGTTGATGGTCTTGCCGTTCAGGTCCAGCAGAGTCTTGGTGTTGACGGTCAGATTGCCCTGCACATCATCCAGCAGGACCAGCACGGAAGCACCGGCGAAATCGTCGGAGCCTGCGATCAACTCAGCCTCTGTCCACATGCCCAGCTTATTCAGGACGCCGTCTGCACGGACATCCAGGAACATTGCGGCATAATCTGTGCTCAGATTCTCCCACTTCAGTGCTGCAGAAGCGCTGACACCGGAAGTAGCATCGTCTGCATCGGTTGCAGGATCGTCATATTCATAGATCAGCTTGCTCAGATCTACATTTACACCTGCAGGCAGCTCCATACCGTCAACAATGGACTGCAGCTTGGTAACTGCTGCGTTAATGGAAACATTCTCCACAGCAGCAATTGCAGTATCATCCGCATAGGTAATGCCCACGGTATCGTAAGCCTTCTTGAACAGCTCGAAGTAACGGCTGAAGCGGCTCAGGTCCACTTCCCTGCCCAGCTGTGCAAGCGTGTTTTCGTAAGTCTCAACAGTAATGTCCTTACCGATAGCAGGCTCCAGCAGATCCTGAACATAGCCGATCGCGATCTCGGCATTGACATCATTGACATTGTGGATATCCACTTCGCCAACCAGGCTCAGAGCCGCCAGATATGCACCGTATGCCTGATCCGGCAGCATTACATTCAGATTTGCGCGGTTGTTATTCAGATCAAAGGTAACGCCGGCTTCTTTCAGCTTCAGCAGAGCCTTTCTTGCCGTTGCCATCCGGTTTACAGTGCCTGCCAAAGTAATATACAGCTTAGCAGGAGTCGTATTTTCCGGTGCTGCACCAAAGTCAGCCACAGTCTGCATCACCACACCGCCCAGGTTATCCAGGTAGTCGGGCGCAACTGTGTTGAGGATCTGCTCACCATCAGCCAAAGTCAGCTGCTGGGCAATGTTGCCGTTTACATCGATCAGTTCCAACAGAGAGTCTGTGCAGACACCACTGCTGAGGGCTGTATCCACAGCTGCCTGCAGATGGTACTTGCTGCCGTCAAAGAACACCTTGTTGTCCAGTCCGATGTACTTATATTCGCTCAGGAACAGGCCGATGGCTGCATCGGTCATATCCTCTTTCACAGTATCAGGATCCACTCGCAGGACAATGGCATATTCGCCCTGAGCATTCTTGGTCAGCACGGCTGCGCCGTTCATACTGTCGATCAGCTTGATCAGTGCACGCTCTCTCAGGTCAACTGTCCTACGGGTAATGATCAGATCATCCTCCGTCAGTGCCTGGAACTGTGCCAGTGTCAGCGTGTAGGTACCGGCACTGTACAATACATCATTAATATAGTATTCATACTGGTAGTTGGGATCTGCGTGAGCTGCAAGAGTGATGTCGCGGTCAGCATAGGTAACTGTACCAATGAGCTCACTGTCGACCCGTACTTCGTAGGACTTCAGTGCCCAGGTTGCCGTAAGGACTGTGTCCTCTGTGAAGGTCATATCTCCGGTGAAGCTGTAGCTCGCTACATAATACTGCGCCACTTCATCCTTCAGGCCCAGTTCCTTTACTATGGACTGTGCCCAGGCAGTCAGCTCTGCATAAGTCATCGTGCCGTTAATGCTAACGGTCTTGGTATCTGTCTTCTGGGCACCGTTGAGATCAACAGTCATTGTTACGGTGCGCTTGCTGGGACCGGGCTGCTCTACAGCTGCAGTCCAGATCATTGCGCTGGGCGCTTGTGTGACCGGTGTCAGCTGTGCGCCGTCAGCGGCTGCACCCAGGGCGGTAACCAGGCTCTCCAGATAAGGACTTGCCAGATTGATCCGTGCCTGATCGATGCGGTGCTCCGGTTCAGCCAGGGAAGCCGCGTCATTCAGCACATCCCGGACGACCTGGAAGGAGTCCATCTTGCCCTCAAGCAAATCACAGAAGCCCTGGTCTGCCAAAAGGACCGTCAAAACATCATTAAGCTGTGTGATCTGATTGATATAGGTCTGCTCATTGCGGTAGTAGTGGATCATTCCCTGCTCATTATACTGCTCAAGGGTATAATACAGAGGAATGTAACCGCTGTCCGGCACGATCTCATACATCTGCAGTGCCGCCTGGATCGCTGCCTCGCCCAGATTCAGCTCCAAAGATTCATTCAGGCTTTCGATTCTGTACAGCACATCCTTCAGCGTCAGCTCAGAGGGATCTGTGAGTACATAATCCTTGTTGTTCAGCTGCGCCAGCAGGCCCATAATGTTATCTACAGAGTTGCCGGCAGATGCATCGTCAGTGGACAGCGCATCCAGTGCTGCCTGCTGGTAGGTATAATCCGTGACCAGCTCATAGGGGATATTCATAGTAGCCAGCAGCTGCTCGTCGGTGATGCCCAGGTCTGCAGCAGTGATCGCCAGCTCGTAGTTCACGACCACCTTGTCAAAGCCGGGGTTCTGTGTCTCCGTATGAACACCGTCGATGAGATTTACGGAAACGCCGTCGATCATAGCGATGGCTGCATTCCAGTACTTATCGCCGACTCTGGAGAAATAGGGCTTCGCTGTGATAGTGGTGGTGCCGTTGGCTCCGTCATAGGAGACCTTCAGCTGATCCTTGCCGGGAACACGGATGCTGATCGCCTCGCCTCTGTTCAAAGCCTGGTTCAGCAGAATGTTCTTTACCAGCGGATCCATCGCGGGATCGGTGTTTACCACCAGGTCGGTCAAGTACTGCTTTTCAGAGATAGCACCCTCATCCCGGGAGATGGCAGTGTCTTCTGTAATGGTAATGACTGTGCCCTGGTCGATATTGTCTGTGCCGTTAACGGTGTAGGTATATTCGGATGTGACATCCTCATTCAACGGCAGGGTCATCCGGTAGCCGTAGGGCACCTGCACCGGTGCAGTACCGGCAGGATAATCGCCGCTGAAAGTAACGGTGTACAGCTTGGGTGCGTAGGAAATGGTATAAGTAATATTTTCTGTCAGTTCATCAGGAAGAACGGTAGCTGTGCGGTCATAGTTATCAGTGCTGATCGCCCAGCCTTCCAGGATCTCATTTTCATCGACCTGAGCAGCGATCTCGGCCAGGATCTCAGCCTTGTTTGCGCCCTTTGTCAACGTGACAGTGTGGGTAACTGTATTCAGCGGCAGGGTATCCGTAGAATCTGCCTTGGCAGGGTCGATCACCACAGCCTCATAGGACACAGTCACATCGTACATATCCAGCTTGTATTTAACAACAGCTGTTGCAACATGGAGCACATCCTTGGCGCTATGGCGCTGATCGCCGGCTGCCAGTGCATCTTCTTCCAGCTGTGCATAGTCGATCTGCTTTGTGGTATCCAGCAGCTTGGGAGCGTTCCAGCTGTCGCTGTCAAAAGCGTCCACCAGAGGCTCAAGCGTAGCACACAGCTTCTGCATCATCAGGATCAGCATATCCATCAGTTCCTGCTTATCCGCCATCAGGGCAATGCCGTCCTCCAGCTGCTGCAGG
Organism: Faecousia sp.; assembly: GCA_045590135.1. Classification (GTDB taxonomy): domain Bacteria; phylum Bacillota; class Clostridia; order Oscillospirales; family Oscillospiraceae; genus Faecousia. Next base: position 9,920 of record JAZNQK010000101.1, on the reverse strand, counting down.
CCGTCTGCCACCTCATTGAGCATCGGAAGATAGGTATCGTTCAGCAGTGCGATCTGCTCCTGGGCATTCAGCACATCGCCGATATAGGGCTTTACCTGCGCCACAGCAGACTTAGCCTTTGCAAAAGCATCGCGCGCTTCGTTCAGAGTCGCCAGTGCGTCAATGGCATCGCCCAGGGAAACTTTTGCCTCATCCAGTGTGTTGATGGCATCCACTGCACTTTGTGCAGCACTGCCTACATTGGGAATTTCTGCATCCAGCTTATCCAGAGCATCGATACCGGCATTGATTTTTGCCATATCCTCGTTACTGATAGGCAGCTCATCGCCGACACAGAAGTTCAAGTCGCCACCTGCATTCAGTCTTGTGACTAAATTCCTCATCGCGACTTCATCACCATTCGCGATACTGCTGGGTATGTTCAAGCCGATTGCGGCAAAGATTCCAAGGAAGCTATTCAGGTCTTTCAGCTCAGCATTGGCCATATCGATCATTTCCTGCAGAACAGCCGCACGGGCTTGGGTAAGTGCTGCCTCCAGTCCCAGAAGGCCATCCACAGTACTGATCTCCCGCGGTACGATGCCTTCGATCACATCAGCCATATCGCCAGCCTGGGTATACATATATGCCAGCTTTTCATTGACTGTGCTATAGATATTCGCCTTAACAGCATCCAGAGAATCCCGCAGCGTGACAATATCGTCCTCGTTGTTGATCTTCTTGGGAACATTGGCTGCTTCCAGGTGCTCTGCAAACTCCGCATTGCCCCACATCTCCTGCAGCTTATCGTCAGCGCTGTCCAGCGCGTCCTGACGGATTGCATCCAAGGCGTTACTCAATGCTGTCAGATCTGCAATATCCTGATCGCCGGAATTGACAAATGCATCATAGCTGCTGGTGTCGGCAAGGGTGACCTGGGCAGGTGCGCCCTTCTTTGCCAGCTCAGACTTGGTGCTTGCATCCATCTGAGACAGCTCATCGTTGATGGTGTCGATGATCTTTTTATATGCCTTGACCATTGCATTCTTCAATGCATCCAGATCGTCGGCATTTTCCACCTTGTCCGGCACACCGAACTCTTCCAGCTGCTGCTTGGTATCCGCGTCCAGCTCAGATAGCTTCTCGTCAATAGCAGCATAGACCTCGCCGTCTGCGCTCTCCAGCTCTTCGATGAATGCACGCAGCTGCGCGACGCTGTTGATGGTGCGGTTCAGATCCTGCTGCTCAAGATAGTTATTGATCTCGTCGTAGATGTTTTGATTGTCGTCTCTGTACTTTTCCAGCAGGTTGACGATCTTATTGCTTACATCCTTCAAGCCGGAAGCACTGTTCAGGTTGGACAGATAATCCAAATCCTCATAGTTGCTTCTCAGCGCGCTTTCCAGCTCATCACCGTGAACCACCAGCCACTCCAGATAGCTCTGGCTGTTGTGGTCTTTTATGAAGCTGAACAGCTTCAGCTTTTCCTGACTATGCAAGGATGTGGCTGCTTCTTTACCGGCAGTACCGCCCAGCTCGATCACTTCTTCGCCCATCAACACGGTTCCGTTGTCGAAGTCGATGTGCTCGATGGCGGGGATCTTGATACCCTCCACCAGCTCATAGATCAGGTCAACAGCAGACACGCCACCCAGCTGGTTCAGATCCATTGTCAGCAAGTCCAGAATGGTCTCTGCGTAGATAGCGTTGGGGTTGCTGATAAAGCCGCCGCTCAGATCCACGATCTTTTGCGCCAGCTCCGGATCGTCACCGATGACACTGACAGCGTCCAGATGTTCCATCAAGGCAATATCTGCAGCCAACAGGCGGGCAGCATCCAGCATCTGCTGCTGGGCAGCCTTGTCCTCACCGGTCAATGTCAGATCCAGAGAGTAGGTCACTTCAACAGTGAAAGAGTTACCGGGGTTGCGCTCTTCCAGCTCGTATGTACCCACGAACGCATTACCGTCAGGAGTCAGTGTCAGATCCTTATAGCCTTCGATGGCATTGGTGCCGTCGGTAAGACTAAAGGTCACGGGCAGCCACTGTGTACCGTATTCCGGATCCGTATACTTCTTGGCAGTAACTGTTCCTTCCTTTTCGTCCACAGTGATCAGGTCATCATTATCGCCGGGCATCTCATAGGCATAGGTCTTATCCGCGCTGAGATAGCCGGAGGTAATGATACTGACCTCCTCCTCATTCAGTTCGTCACCAAAGTTTTCTTTGATGAGCACACCCAGTGTGACTGAGTGTTCCGGTTCCACCGCATGTACATGGGTGGGCGCAAAAATGCCGATATTTGCAGCAGACAGCAGCATAGCCACTGCCATAAACATCGCCAAAACGCGCTTGCATCTCTTGCAAAACTCTTTCATTGCATCGATTCCTCCTAAACTTCTTGCTGTGCTGCAGGTGGGCATTTTCTCCCCTGACAGCGACCGGCTCCTCCGGAGATCGCAGGGTTTTCAGTGGGCCTCTTACACCTTATAAAAACCCCACTATATTGATTCTTGCATTATACCATTTAAAGGGCACACTTGTCAACAAAATACATTATAAAAAGCACGGGTTTTTTCCTGCCAAATTTCACCTCCCGGCGTTCTCTGAAAGCGGCATAAAATCCCCTCTCTTTTTCAGCAAAAAAGTGCGTCGCTGCCGGGCAATTACTGCACAGCTGCGACGCGTATTTCTTACTCACTTTTTATGTGCTAAATGTCCTCTGCCAGCACTTTGCGCCGTTTCCACAGTCCGGAAAGAAAGTACACAAGTCCCGGAACGGCCACGCCGTAGGCTGCCAGACCGTAGCCAAGCACAAAGCCGTAAAACCCCCAGTCCAGGGCAATACCGAAAAGCCAGCTCAGACCGATTCGCAGGACTACCCCGTCCAAAATTGCCAGCATCATACTCAGCTTTGTGTTGCCGATTCCCTGTATGAAGGCAAGGACGCCCCGCACAATGATAAACGCCGGGAACATCCACAAAATCGCTTTGATGAATGTACCGGACAGCTGGTGGACCGCAGGATCATCAGAAAACAGCATAAACATTTGCGTGCCGAACAGGCCGTACAGCGCCATAAACACCACCGTGAGCACACCGGCATACAGCCAGGCAAAGTGGACCACCTTTTGGGAACGCCGGATCTGCCCGGCCGCTATGTTCTGCCCGATCATCGGCAGGGCTGCATGTTGGATACCCTGCGATATCTTGTTGATGATGTCATCAATACGGACACCGACACCAAAGGTAGCCGATGCCACCACACCCACATCATTGACCATGGAATTAACGAAAAGCATAGACAAATTGATACTGCCTGACTGGATCGCCATAGGTGCGCCCAGGGACAGGATCATTCCGGCATAGCGTTTGTTGACAGCAAAGCTTTTCCTCTGGAAATCAAAGCCAAAGGCCTCCCGGTTGCGCATCAGGTAAAACACAGAGAATGCAAAGGACACCGCCTGACCGATAATGGTTGCCCATGCTGCGCCTGCCACCTCCCAGCGGAAAACGCCCACAAACAGCAAATCCAAAACAAGGTTTACCGCAGACGCAATACCGATAAACATAAACGGGCGCTTGGAGTCTCCCATTCCCCGCAAAACGGCAGAGACCATATTGTAGCCTGCAGTAAATACAAGACCTGCTCCGCAGATCGTTAAGTAGTCCATGGAAAAGGATGCCGATTCCGTCGGTATGTTGATGGCATTCAGGATGCTGCGCCTGAAAAGCAAAACGCCGCAGGTCAGGATCGCAGAAAAGATCATGATCAAGCTGAACAATGTTCCGATGATCTGATTTACTTCCTTGCGCTTTTCTGCGCCCAGCGCCTGCGCTACCAGCACCTGTCCACCGTTGGAAAGCCCCAGCATCATCATAGATGCAAAATTTACAATCTGACCGCTTTGGGATACTGCAGACAGTCCCGGTGTGCCCACATATGCACCCACCACCGCCATATCCACGGTGTTATAAAGCACCTGCAGCGCATTGGATGCCATAAAGGGCAGCGCGAAGAAAAGTAACTGCCGCGGAATATTTCCCTGGGTAAAATTCCGGGAAAGCCGTTTTCCTGAATACGACAAAAATAAGACTCCTTTACTGCCCAGACAATTCTTCCATCATCCGGCAGATCTTTATTTTTTGAGGGCACGCCGCCTCGCAGCTACCGCAGCCAACGCAAACTGCGGGCAGCTTTTCCTGCGCAATGCCGCTTAAGTCTAACTCGCCGGTATAGATCTTCTTGTTATAACGGCGAACGATCTCGGGGATATCCAACCCCTGGGGGCAGCGGTCCGCGCAGTATCGACAGCCTGTACAGCTTAGGGTATTGCGCAGATTCATCGCCTTCGCCACATCGAAAAGTGTCTGCTTTTCTTCCTCGTTAAGGGGGTGCAGTTCGTTGAAGGTAGCGATGTTTTCCCGCATCTGCTGCTCATTGGACATACCCGAAAGGACCATTGTTACCTCCGGAATACTATGCAGGAACCGGAATGCCCACTCCGGCGCTGTCCAGTCCGGGTGCAGCTGACGCAAAGGCTTCATAAACCGCTCCGGCAGCTGGGCAAGTCGACCGCCCCGCACCGGCTCCATGACCCACACCGGCAAGCCGTAGCTGCTGAGCAGTTTCACCTTTTCCTTGGCATTTTCCAGATCCCAATCCATCCAGTTCAGCTGTATCTGACCAAACTCCAGATATTCGCCCCACTTATCTAAAAAGCGCTTCATGGTTTCCAGACTGCCGTGGGTGGAAAAGCCTAAATGCCGGATCCTGCCGGCCTGCTTTTGCCTCAGTATGTAAGAAACGATCTCCTGATCCGGGGCAAGGTAATCCTCTACATTCCCCTCCCACACATTGTGGAATAAATAAAAGTCAAAATAATCCACCTGACACTTGGCAAGCTGCTCCTCAAACAATCGCTTTCCGCCCAGCTCTTTTTCATATTTCAAGCCAGGGTATTTCGTGGCAAGGTAAAAGCTATCCCGGGGATGCTCCTTCAGAAGCCGCCCTATCACGCTTTCCGATGTGCCTCCGTGGTAGAACCATGCGGTGTCAATGTAGTTTATGCCGCTGTCGATGGCAAGGTTCACTAACTGCCGGGTCCTTTCCATATCGATCCTGCCGTGGTCACCATCCACAATGGGAAGGCGCATCGTGCCCAGACCCAACGCAGACAGCCTGAGTCCCTGAAAATCCTTATATTGCACCGCTGTTTCCTCCTCTTTCAAGCTGCTGTTAGAATACCATATTTTTACAGGATGTGTCAATGCTTTATGCGCAAAAGCAGGACGGGGCAAGCCCCGTCCTGCAAAACCATTTGCTCACGCTCTTTTTTCGCCGAAAAAGTACAGCGCAAGCATACCCGGACCCACATGCGAGCCGGTAAAAGGCTCGTGGGGGCATATGATGAGCTCCTTGGGCTTTGCGATCTCGACGATCCGTCTGCCCAGCTCCCGGGCTTCTTCCTCGCAGTCACCGTGGGAAATTGCAACACGCTGTTTTTCAGCATCTGCCACCTTTGTGCGGTACATTTCCACAATGGCATCGATGGCCTTTTTCCTACCCCGGCATTTGCTGTGGGCAACGATGTGTCCGGTGGGATCGCCCCAAAGTAAGGGCTTGATGCCCAGCACCGAGCCGATCATTGCCGTAGCACCACTGACTCTGCCGGTGCGTTTGAGAAAAGTCAGATCGTCCACTGTAAAGAACTGCAGCAGATGCATCACCTCTTTGTCTAAAACATCTGCTGCCTCAGCAGCGGTTTTCCCCTCTGCGCGCAGGTCCGCCGCACGGCAGGCAAGCAGTCCCGGACCAAATGCCGCCCCAAGGGAATCCACCAGCCGGATACAGCGCTCCGGGAATTCGCCCAGCAGCTCCTGCGCCGCAATATTGGCCGATTGAAATGTGCCGCTGACGCCGGAAGAAAGTCCCACATACACGATATCCCTCCCCTGCTCCAGCTGGGGACGGAAGTGGTTGCAAAAGAGGTCTGCATTCAGCAAGGTAGTCTTCATCACTGCACCGGCACGCAGCTGATCGTAATAAGTATGTGAATCAAATTCCTCTATATCTCCGTTAAAGACACCCGGTACGCCGTCAAGGGTATAGCTGCAGGGCAGCACCCGGATATCCAGCTGTGTCAAAAGCCGTCCCGGCAGATTGCTGCAGCCGTCGGTAAATACAGCAAAAGACATATTGTTTCCTCCTGTTCGGTTTTCCTGCATTATACCTGTTTGCATTTGAGAAAGTAAGTGCTTTTGCGTCGATTTCTTCAGATTATACGACCTCGCTACCGGCGCCGCTTTCTTTTCTACCGGCAGTAGAATTCTACAGGCATAAAAAATACTCCCCTTCGGGAGCAAAGCACATATAAAATAGAAATGACCCTTGACACATCACCTGATCACTGTGACGGTCAAGGGTCATTTCTGTGAACTCTTGATATCTAACATCCTTGATTAACCTCTCTTTCTGCAGGATCGACGGGCGTGTTTGACAAAGTGTGAATTACTTCTGTGGAATTCTTCGTTTGGTTTCGTACAAAATTTATATGATCAGAAGTTTTGGATATCGCCCGCCGGTTTGGTCCTTTATTATCTTCAGGACCTAAGGTGTATCAGATCATTGGTATCACCTCTTTGTGTCTATATATTAACACGGTTTTTCTCCATTTTCAACTTGGGAAACTCCATAAAGAAAAGCACCGTTATTCATACAAAACGCAGAATATCCGGTGCTTGCTTCGTTTCTTATTGACACACCAGTACAGGGTGTGATATGATGATCGTGTTGGGGCGCTTTGGCGCCCCATTTTTTATTCGTTAAAGGCGGCTATGTCAAAAGTAACTACCGTATAGTATGTACCCGGCTCTCTTTCTGCCAAGACTGCATCCAGCTGTTTTTTCAGCTCCTTCTGCTGCTTCATAAGCTCTGAAGGCAGCGCCATATCGAAGATCAGATTAGAGTGACCCGTTCCCCGGACCATCCGAAAATCGTGGATCGTGATACGGCTGTCGAGCCCGGTAAGAATATCCTGCACCACGCTGCGCAGCCGGTCCATCTCCGCATCTCCGGTGACCACCGGGTCATAGTGCAGTACCAAATGGACATTGTGCTTATTCAGGCAGCGGCGCTCCACCTCGTCGATGAGCTCGTGGCACTGCAAAGGGTCCTCCTTTTGATCCATTTCCACATGCATACTGGCAAAGCGCTGACCGGGACCGTAATCGTGGACCATCAGATCGTGGTAGCCTAAGATCTTTTCCTGGTTGCTGACCTCCTGAATGATCAGCTCCCGCAGCTCGGGACTGGCCGTTTCCCCCAGCAAAGGACTTATGATATCCTTTGCCATCATTGCGCCGCTGTACAGAATAAACAGCGCCACCAAAAGGCCCATAACACCGTCTATATTCCAATCAGCTACCGCCTGCACCACTGCCGCAAGCAGCACCGCACCGGTGGAAATAACATCATTGCGGCTGTCGGTGGCAGTTGCCATAAGGGTGTCTGAGGATATCTTTTTACCCAAGGTGCGGTTAAACAGGCAAAGCCACAGCTTTACCAAAATAGAGCCAACTAAAACAATGGCTACCGGCACAGAAAATTCCACTGTGCCGGGATTTAATATTTTCTGAATGCTGCTTTGCGCCAGCTCAAAGCCGATGACAACGATCATCGCCGCTACCGCAAGGCCGGAAAGATACTCATATCTTGCGTGACCGTAGGGGTGGTCCTCATCTGCAGGCTTTTCCGCCAGCTTGAAGCCGATGAGCGTCACCACGGAGCTGGTGGCATCGGAAAAGTTATTCATAGCATCGGCGGTAATGGCAACCGATCCGGAGATCGTACCCACCGTTATTTTCAAAGCAAAGAGCAGGAAATTGCATAAAATGCCCACGATTCCGGACAGTTTCCCCACCCGGCTGCGAACTATGGGATCTGCAGCGTTTCTATGATCTTTTACAAAAATGCGCAGCAGCAGCTGTGTCATAGCATTTCCGCACCTTTCTTCATAAATAATACAAGCGACCCAATGGCCGCCAACAGAATTATTGTAGCAAAGGGTGGATATCTTTGTCAATCATTTTTAGGCTTGCATAGGATATTTCTGCGTTTTGCATACTATTTGTATGTGCATTTTATACAATATTCCATATTGATTATTGCCTTAAGTTGTGCTACTTTATAGACAGAAGAGGTGATACCAATGTACACATAACTTCCGGGACACATAATCAAAGAAATCGGTCGAGATGTAAGATATGAGATGTGTAGAATCTTAAAAGTACGCAAATCAATCGGAACAAAAAAGCTAAGTTATAGGAAGTAAGTAAGAAGAATCATTTGTCTTTCATATTGTGATAACAAGCCATTGACGCCGACCGAAAAGAGAATGTGTCCTGAACAGGCAGTCCGCAGATCGATATCAACACACCTGAGCCTACCCGCAAAGGGAATAAGAAAATAGAGTGATGTGATATGGTAAGCGAAGAAGTGTGACTGCGCCGAAACTGTAGAAAGCGAGGTAACCATAGATGATAGAGCCCAAGAATGAACAGAAGTGACCCTTGACTGTGAAAACTCCAGAAACACAGTCAAGGGTCATTTCTATATATGCCGTCATTGCGAAGCCCCGCAGGGGCTGTGGCAATCCGTATCTTACATAAAAGAACGGATTCCCACACCAGTGTGCGCACTGGTTCGGAATGACAACGAACAATTCTGTTCTTTGGATTCGCTCCCGGAAGGGAGTATTTTTATGCTTTGACTTTTGATTTGTGTTTTGCTACTATGGTAGCAGTTTTTGAAAGGATCTTTTCCTATGGCACAGATTATTGAGATCACGGATTTTAATGATTCCCGGCTGGATGTGTATGCCCGGCTGACGGAGGCGCAGCTACTGAACCGTTTTGAGCCGGCAAAGGGACAATTCATCGCAGAAAGCCCCAAGGTCATCCAGCGGGCGCTGGACGGCGGATGTCAGCCGGTGTCTCTTTTGATGGAGCGAAAGGATATCGACGGACAGGCCGCCGAGATTATCGCCCAGTGCGGAGATATTCCCCTGTTCACCGCTGACCGGGAGGTTCTTGCCCAGCTGACAGGCTTTCATCTGACCCGGGGTGTGCTGTGCGCTATGCGTCGCCCTCCCCTGCGCAGTGCAGAGGATATCTGCAAGGATGCCAAGCGGATCGTGGTGCTGGAGAATGTGATGAACCCCACCAATGTGGGCGCGATCTTCCGCTCCGCCGCCGCGCTGGGTATGGACGCAGTGCTCTTAAGTCCCGGATGCAGTGACCCGCTGTATCGCCGCAGCGCAAGAGTGAGTATGGGCACGGTATTTCAGATCCCCTGGACATTTCTGGGCGATGACTGCGCCCAATGGGAAGAAAGCGGCATTGCGCTTTTGCAAAATTTGGGATTCAAGACAGCTTCTCTTGCATTGCGGGATGACAGTGTCAGCATTGACGATCCCCAGCTGCAGCAGGAAGAAAAATTAGCGCTGATCCTGGGCAGCGAGGGAGACGGTCTTTGTGATCAGACCATTGTAAAAAGCGATTATACGGTACGCATCCCTATGTACCACGGTGTAGATTCACTGAATGTGGCAGCCGCCAGCGCAGTGGCATTCTGGCAGCTTAAGCAGCGGGGAATTGAACCCCGATAGGTTTTGAAAGGCGGCTTTTCGCCAATACGGCGAAAAACTCCTTGAAAATACCAACGGGTATTCCCTGCGAAGTTTTTCTTGTCTTAGCAAAAAGCGGCTCTTTCAAAACTGCACAGCACCCCACAGCAAGGATTTTTGCTTTGGATTTTTGCGCAGATGACGCCGCCTTGCTGACGCAAGGCAAGGAAAATAAGGAAAAATACAAACGAAAGGACTGTTGTGGGGCTGTCGGTGTTCGATTCCCCACTGCTTAGGGAGGAAATAATATGGTGT
>JAZNQK010000100.1:0-131964 GCA_045590135.1 Faecousia sp. | reverse complement strand
CATTGCGAACCAGTCCGCAGACTGGTGTGGCAATCTCCTCATATATTATTTGAACATTTCTGTTAGAACAGAGTAGTTGTAGTCTGGGCCGCCGCCATAAGGCGGCGTCTTTTGTATAGATTGGTGGTGAGTCGTCATGCGCAAGCTAATGCTGTTTACAATAGGCTTTACAGCTGCCGCAGCAGCTGGGGCATATCTTTTGGCAGGCGTTGGACTACTCATCGTTGCGCTTGCCTGCGTAGTGGCAACAATCGTATGCTTTTTTCTGAAATGGAAATCGAATACTTTTCGACGCATTGCGATCATGCTCCTTGGCTGCACCGTTGGTGCGCTGTGGGTAACAGGATATCGGCTGACCTATGTCGCACCGGCGATGGAATATAATGATGTAACTGTAGATACGGTTATTACCGCTACTGACTATACTGTACATACCCGTTACGGATTTAGCACACAAGGGAAGATCCTCCTCAATGGCCAAAACTATGATCTGCGGTTGTACACAGATGATATATATCTTTACCCCGGCGATGAAATAGAAGGGACATTTTCGTTGCACTGTACGGCAGCAGGGGAAAAGAACTCGGATTCTTATCTGCAGGGCAGCGGCATCTACTTTAGTGCAAGTTGCAAGAATATTAAGAGCGTGAATACGGACAACCGTATGGCACTCCAATACTTTCCGGCGCGTCTGCGCAGACAGATCACCAATGCCTTAGAATCGGTGTTCCCGTCAGATACAGTAGGCTTTGCAAAGGCGCTTTTACTGGGTGACAGCTCCGGCTTGGACTATGAAACGGATACGGATTTTAAGCTCAGCGGGATCCGGCATATCATTGCGGTGTCGGGTCTTCATGTGTCCATCTTGTTTTCTCTGGTATATATTCTTGCCGGTAAGCGGAAGCTTCTGACGGCGCTTTTAGGAATTCCGGTTTTGTTTTTGTTTGCCGCGGTGGCCGGCTTTACACCCTCCATTGTCCGTGCCTGCGTCATGCAGGTACTGATGATCCTTGCTATGCTGCTGGATAAGCAGTACGATCCACCCACAGCGCTCTCTTTTGCAGTTCTTTTGATGCTGGCAGTGAACCCGGCAGCCGTTACATCGGTAAGCTTGCAGCTGTCTGTTGGCTGTATGGTTGGTATCTTCCTGTTTTCCAAGCCGATCCAAAATTTTCTGCTGCAGGAAAAGCGGCTGGGAAGGGGAAAAGGAAAATCTCTGCACGCCAGACTGGCAAGGTGGCTTGCATCCGGTATCAGCGTTTCCTTAAGCGCCACAGTCTTTACGGCATCGCTGTCTGCCATTTACTTCGGTACATTCTCTGTCCTGGCAGTGATCACAAACTTACTGACCCTTTGGGCAGTCAGTATCATATTTTACGCCATTATGGCAAGCTGCCTGCTGGCGCTATTTTGGAGCGCAGGTGCAAGGCTGATCGCCTGGGTGGTTTCGTGGCTGATCCGTTATGTTTGCATAGCAGCCGGCGCGGTAGCGTCCATACCTGTGGCAGCGGTGTATACCTGCAGCGGGTATATCGTTATGTGGTTGGTGTTTTCCTATATTTTGCTGGCGGTATTTTTGCTTTCCAAGAAGAAAAGACCGGTCGCCTTTACCGTATGCATTTTGTTTTCGCTGACTATTTCCGTGGCGGCATCCTGGATCACACCCCGGATGGATTCCTATCGGATCACAGTGCTGGATGTGGGTCAGGGACAGAGTGTTCTTTTGCAATCTGGCGGGAAAAGCTATTTGGTAGACTGTGGCGGCAACAGTGCCGCGGATGCAGCGGACGCGGCTGCGGCGCAGCTGCTTTCCCAGGGAATCACCCAATTAGACGGTATCATTGTTACCCATTACGATGTTGACCACGCCGGCGGTGTTGCCAATTTGCTTACCCGTATCAAGACAAAGGCGCTGTACCTGCCGCCTCCGGACAATACCCTTACGCTGGATGAAACAATAGCTGCTATGGAACCGGAATCTGTTTGCTATGTTACCGGGACACAAACGATCCGGGAGGACAGTATTTGCTTGAGCATTTATGGCTCTACCAAGAAAACATCCCGCAACGAAAGCGCATTATGTGTCTTGTTTCAAGGCGAAAATTGTGATATACTGATAACCGGAGACAGAAGCATTTCCGGAGAAAGGGAACTTCTTGCGCAGACCCAGCTGCCGGAGCTGGATGTGCTGGTGGTGGGTCACCACGGCGCAGACGATTCGGCGGGACTGGAACTGCTTCACGCTACGAATCCGGAGATTGCGGTGATCTCGGTGGGGAAGAATAATAACTATGGCCATCCGGGCCGGATGCTGCTAAATAGATTAAAAGCATTTCAGTGTAAGATTTTCAGAACAGATGTAGACGGAACTGTTGTGATCAGGGGGTGAGCTTGTGGCACAGAAGGAAGACAACGGAAAGACTATGCAGGATTTGAAAGCGGCTATCAAGGCCAAACAGCCGGAGCGCTTTTATATCTTCCACGGCGTGGAAACATTTTTAATGCACCATTATACCCAGCGCCTGCAGAAGCTTCTGGTGGATGAGCTCACCGAATCCTTTAATTTCCATAAACTCACCCAGGAAAGCTTTGATATTCGCAGCTTTGCCGAGGCGGTCGAGAATCTGCCTATGATGGCGGAGTCCACCTTCGTGTGGGTAGATGATGTGGATATCTTCAAGCTTCCTGAGAACGAACGGGAAAAGCTGCGGGAAGTGATCTGCGATATCCCGGACTACTGCACGGTACTGTTCACCTTTGAAACGGTCCCCTGGAAGCCGGATAAGCGGTTCAAAAAGCTGTGGGACGCCATCGTCAGCAATGCGCAGATCGTGGAATTTTCCAAGCAGGATCAGAGGGATCTCGTTGCATGGATCGGTCGGCATTTTTCTGCAAACGGAAAAACCATTACCCCGGATCTGTGCATCTATCTCATTGAGATCACCGGCGGCACTATGACGGCGCTGTCGAGTGAGATCGCAAAGATCTGCGCCTATTGTGATGCACCTGCGGTGGTAAGAAGCGATATCGATGCTGTGGTAGAGCCGGTGCTTGACGCTGTCGTATTTCAAATGACAGATATGCTTGTAAGGGGGGAGTACGGCGCTGCGCTGCAAAAGCTGCACGCACTGCTGAAAATGCAGGAGGAAGAGGTGCTGATCCTGGGTGCCATCGGCAGTCATGTACGCAGACTGGGCGCCGCCCGTACATTACTGGACCAGGGAAAGAATTATTCTGACCTTATGCAGCTGTATCACGGTCAAATATGGGATTACCAGGCAAAGAAAATGATGTCCTCTGCTAAAAACTTTACACCGCAGTTCTGCGCTGCGGCTGCGCAACTGGTGATGGAAACAGACCGGCAGTTAAAAACCTCATACGATGACGCTGGCAGACTCCTGGAGCTGCTTTTGCTGCGGCTGGCGCAGGAGGCACGCAATGGTTGAAGTGCGCGAGGCCATCGTTGTGGAGGGCCGCTACGATAAGAATACTTTATCCCAGGTCATAAAAGCGCCGATCTTTGAAACATCCGGCTTTGGCATAATGAATGACGCTCAGCAGCTTTCACTTTTGCGACGCGTAGCCAAAGAACGGGGTCTGATCGTATTTACTGATTCTGATGGCGCCGGATTTATCATCCGCAACTATTTGAAAAGCGCCATTGAACCGCAATACCTAAAACACGCCTATATTCCCAATATCCCTGGTAAGGAAAGGCGCAAGCGTACAGCCGGCAAGGCAGGTATGCTGGGCGTGGAGGGAATGACACCCCAGGTGATCCTGGATTGCCTGCAGCGCGCCGGTGCGACCTTTGTCAATGCGCAGATGTCGGCTCCGCAGACAACGCTGACCAAGCAGGATCTGATGGAACTGGGTCTGTCAGGCGGCGCAGACAGTAAGAAAAAGCGCTGTGCTTTGTGTAAAAAGCTTGAATTTCCTGAGCTTATGAGTACCAATGCGTTGTTGCAGGCACTATGCGTGCTGTATAGTAAGGAGCAACTGATTAAACTCTTGGATGAGATTTGATTTGGAGTAAACACTATGGTAGATATATCCGTTCACAACTTAACAAAGTTCTTTGTTATCGGTGAAAACCTGCTGGAAGATCTCTCTTTTGAGATCCAGGAGGGGGAATGTGTTGCCATTTTGGGCAGAAACGGCTGCGGAAAGACAACTTTGTTTAATATCCTCACAGGGCAGATGGATTATGATTCGGGTGAGGTGTATGTCAATCCCAATAAGCGTTTGGGTCTGATCTCTCAGATCCCGCAGTTTCCTGCAGGATATTCCGTGGAAGAAGTACTGCGCAGCGCCTTTTTGCCACTTTTGCGTATTCGGGAAAAGATGCGTATTATAGAGGAGAGAATGTCTGCCGGTGCCACGAGGGAGCAGCTTTCTGACTATGATAAGCTTGCTAATCTGTTTCAGTCCGGCGGCGGCTATGAGATGGATGTGAATGTGGAGAAGATCTGCAACGGCCTTGGCATCACGCAAAGTCAGCGCGCGCAGGAATTTGACAGCCTGTCCGGCGGTGAAAAGACCCGGGTAAACTTAGCCCGACTCTTGCTGGAGCAAACAGATATTCTGCTTTTAGACGAGCCTACCAATCATTTGGATCTGCGCAGCGTGGAATGGCTGGAAGGGTATATCAACAGCTTTAAGGGAACAGTGCTTACCATCTCCCACGACCGTTATTTTCTGGACAAGGTTGCAAAGCGGGTCATTGAGATCGTGGACGGTCACGCAGAGTTCTATTCCGGCAACTATTCTTTCTATATCGATGAAAAGCAGGCGCGCTTCAATTTGCAGCTGAAGCAGTACGAGCAAGAGCAGGCAAAGCTGAAGCAGCTTGGTTACACGGTAGAGCGCATGAAGGGCTGGGGCATCAACAACCGCACTCTTTATCGCCGGGCAATGTCTATCCAGCACAGAATGGAGCGAATTGAAAAGACAAAACGCCCCACAATTGAAAAGACGATGCACGCATCCTTTGCCCAAAAGGACTTTTCCGGCGACATCGTGTTCCAAATGAAAAACATCAGTAAGGCATTCGGTGAGCGCACGCTGTTTTCCAATGTTGAACTGACAGTGGAGGGTGGAGAACGGATCGCACTGCTGGGGGATAACGGTACCGGCAAATCCACCTTTATCAAATGCCTTCTCGGGGAAGAGGACTGCCAGGGTAAGATCAAATTCGGTCCTACGGTAAAGTGGGGATATCTGCCCCAGATCATTCACCTTGCCCATCCGGAGCGCACCTTGTACGATACGATGCTTTATGAAAAGAACTGCACACCGCAAACTGCCCGGGATCGGCTGGGTGCATATATGTTTCAGGGTGAGGATGTATTTAAGCGGGTAGGCGACCTTTCAGGCGGCGAAAAGTCCCGGCTTCGTCTGTGTATGCTTATGGATGAAAAGATCAATCTGCTGATCCTGGACGAGCCTACAAACCATTTAGACATCGCATCCCGGGAATGGATCGAGGCAGCCATTGAGGAATTTGACGGCGCACTGCTGTTTGTATCCCACGACCGCTATTTTATTGAGAAATTTGCTGAACGGATCTGGGTGTTAGAGGACGGCGGTATTCGGGATTTCAAATGCGGCTATACGAAATACCGCTCCATAATCGAGCGGGAAGCTGCTGCCAGAGAGCCAATACCAACTGCACCGAAAATGAAAAAGGAAAAACTCAAGGGCGGCACCAAGGATGCGCAAAAGCAGATCAACCGCCTGGAGCGGGAGATCGAAAAACAGGAGAAGCTGATTGCGGAGCTGGATGAGAAAATTGAGGCGGCAGCTGCAGACTATCAGGAGCTGACACGGCTTTTGCAGGAGAAGGAAGCAGCAGAGGCTGTGCTGATCGAGCTGATGGAGCAGTGGGAAACTGCCCAGCAGCATATGGAAGGTTGACATCCGCCCGGTAAGGGCCTATAATAGGAAAAAATTTAGAATAAGAGGCGAAATTAATGAGTTCTTGTAACGGAAATTGCTCCTCCTGCGGCTCTGACTGCGCAGACCGCAAGCAGGAAAGCTTACTGGCAAAGCTAAATCCCAAAGCCAGTGTAAAGAAGGTTATCGCTGTGGTGTCCGGCAAGGGTGGCGTAGGTAAATCCACGGTCACATCGATGCTTGCTGTAGCAATGGCGCGTCGGGGTAAGCGTGTCGGTGTGCTGGATGCGGATATTACCGGCCCCTCTGCACCTACTGCCTTTGGCGTTACCGAGTGCGCCGGCGCGACGGAGCAGGGGTTGTATCCTGCTTTGAGCAGAAGCGGTATTCAAATTATGTCTATCAACCTGCTATTGGATAATAACACAGATCCTGTTGTGTGGCGCGGTCCTGTGATCGCCGGCGCGGTAAAGCAGTTCTGGACGGATGTGATCTGGGAAGATGTGGACTATATGTTTGTGGATATGCCTCCCGGCACCGGTGATGTGCCGTTGACGGTGTTCCAGAGCCTGCCGGTAGATGGTATCGTCATCGTCACCAGTCCCCAGGATCTGGTGTCTATGATCGTCTCCAAGGCTGTAAAGATGGCGCAGATGATGCACATTCCGGTGCTGGGCTTTGTGGAAAATTACAGCTATCTGCAATGCCCTGACTGCGGCAAAAAGATCAATGTTTTCGGTGAGAGCAAGCTTAGCGAGGTGGCAAAGGAATTCGATTTGCCGGTGCTGGCAAGACTGCCCATTGATCCTAAGGTTGCCAAATGCTATGATTCCGGCTTGATGGAAACTGTCGATACCGAAGCGGTCAACTATGTGATCGCAGCAATCGAAAAGATATAAAAAGAACGCGCTGCATCGCAGCGCGTTCTTCATTATATTAGTCAGTGGTGTAGTTATCGAAATAACCCTGAATATAAACGATGGGGGTGCCCTTATCGCCGGAACCGGAGGTCAGATCACAAAGAGATCCGATCAGATCGGTAAGACGGCGGGGAGTAGTGCCCTGAGAAGCCATATTACCCACTAAGCTGGAGCCGTCCTTCTGCTGGATCTTATTTTTAATGGCATCCTGCAGTTCCTTGCCGGACAGAGCAGCAAAGTCGTTGTCTGCCAGGTACTTCAGTTTCAGCTCGTTGGGTGTACCCTCCAGTCCGGGGGTATAGGCAGGGGAGACCACCGGGTCAGCCAGCTCCCAGATCTTACCCACAGGATCTTTAAAAGCACCGTCTCCGTAGACCATAACTTCAATGTGCTTTCCGGTCGCCTCCAGAAGCTTTGCCTGAATATCCAGCACCAGCTGCTGGCAATCTTTGGGGAACAGCTTAACGGTGTCCTCTGTGGACTTGTTGGAGCCCAGCAGACCGTAACGCTCATTGCAGCCACTGCCGTCAATGGACGAGGTCATAATTTCGTCCAGACCGAACACACGCACTGCACCGGCATCCTTCAGCAGCCGCTTGGTGCGCTGACGGGTGTGGATG
Source organism: Faecousia sp. (assembly GCA_045590135.1). Lineage (GTDB taxonomy): Bacteria > Bacillota > Clostridia > Oscillospirales > Oscillospiraceae > Faecousia. Next base: position 124,529 of record JAZNQK010000100.1, on the reverse strand, counting down.
TCGCAGTTAAGAACATTCTTGGTGTAGCTGAGGATGGCTCTGGGATCGTTGGCAAAAACGATCTCCACTTCAGCGCCGCTCTCACGGATCAAGTTACCGTAGTACTCCACATAGTCAACACCGGTGAAGGGGTGCTTGATATAACCGAAGAGCTCACGGTAGCGCTCCTCGCTGAGAACATCCTTATAGGGATCGACCTTGTGCTTATCCATCAGGTCCCAGTCGATGAGGTGGTTGCCCACTTCGTCGGAGGGGTAGCTCAGCATAAGCACGACCTTCTTGCAGCCCTTGGCGATGCCCCGCAGACAGATGGCAAAACGGTTACGGCTGAGAATGGGGAAAATAACACCTACAGTCTCACCGCCCAGCTTGGCGCGGACATCTGCAGCGATATTATCAACACTAACATAGTTACCCTGTGAGCGGGCAACGATGGCTTCCGTCATTGCAACAACATCACGGTCACGGGGAGTCAGCCCGTCGTACTTCATTGCATCTAAAACGGAGTCGGTAACGATCTTAACCAGATCATCACCCTGACGGATAATGGGAGCGCGGATTCCCATAGAAACTGTACCTAACATCCGGCTCATTCACAACACTTCCAATCTGATAAATTTCAAGTTCGTGCAAAAAAACACGCACTTATTATAATACAAGAGTTTGAATTTGTAAAATAAAAAATGCAATTTTTCCGGAATTTTTTACAGGAATCTTATGACAGCGGCAAAAAAATAAGGTGCGCTGCCAATGACAGCGCACCCAGTTGTCAAAATACCCGGTAAACGATATACCAAACGACCACGAGCAACACCACAAAAGGAATATAGGCCATTAACGCGGCACTGACAATGGAGATGGCACCGCAGCCAAGATAGTTTAATAAATACACGATTCCGGTAAGCAGCGCGGTGGTCAAAACCGCTTTAGTTACCTGCTTGCCAACCACATTGGCAAAGAAGAAGGTGTACAGTCCGCCGATCAGCGGATTTACAGTGCTTAAGAGAACACCGACCAGCAGCTTCAGCGCACCGGTGAGCAGCAAGATCACAAGGATCGCCAGCAGTACCGTGGGGGCATAAGTCACAAGACCTTCCGGTAGATAGGTTGCAAAAAGGCCCACCACGATCAAATGCAGCAAAAATGCGATAACAACTGTCAGACAACGGAAAAACAGCCAGCTGATAATATTCTTTCCCTTGGGCAGCCAACCATCGGCGAGGTTGACTAAAAAAGAAAGGATGATCATGCTCAGCAATTCGGAGCAAACAGTGGTATAATGCGCGCCGGTAAAGTTAAACAGGTAAAGCGTGCTGTCAGAAATAGTGACAAAGGGCAATGGAGCAATCAGTTGCTGAAACTGTGCCCCGCTGCTTTTCAGGACCACGGTGACGGCGTAGATAAACAAAATGCCGATGGCAGAGGAAACAGCGTTATTCAAAACAGAGCGCTTTCCAAATACGAATCTGCCAAACACACCCAGCAACAATGTGCCCAGCAGCAGTATCCCACCGATTTTTGCCAGCTGCCAGAAATCAAGTCCCATATCAGAGAAAAACGAAACGATAGCATCCATAACGGAGACCTCCCAAAAAGCAAACAGCCGCCATTACTGGCGGCTGTCTTTGTGTAGCATAAAGCTGAGATTACTTCATCTCGGCGTCTGCGCCAGCTTCCTTCAGCTCTGCGACCATCTTCTCGGCATCTTCCTTGGAGACAGCTTCCTTCAGAGTCTTGGGGCAGTTGTCGACCAGGTCCTTTGCGTCCTTCAGACCCAGACCGGTAACAGCACGAACGACCTTGATAACATTCAGCTTGGAAGCGCCGGCATCCTTCAGGATGACATCGAACTCGGTCTTCTCCTCAGCAGCCTCAGCAGCACCGCCAGCAGCGGGAGCAGCAACAGCAGCAGCAGCGGCAGAAACGCCGAAAACTTCCTCCAGAGTGTGAACCAGCTCGGACAGCTCCAGAACGGTCAGACCCTTTACTTCCTCAACGAGAGCAGTGACTTTTTCACTAGCCATTGTAATTTCCTCCTAAATGTTTATTGTTATGATTTGTTTGTTTACAGATGGATTAAGCTTCCTCAGCGGGTGCTTCGGCAGCAGGAGCCTCCTCAACGGGAGCCTCAGCGGCAGGAGCTTCCTCAGCAGCGGGAGCAGCTTCGACTGCGGGTGCTTCAGCAGCAACAGCAGCGGCGGGGACAAAACCTTCTTCCACCTTGATTCGAGCCTGATCCAGGACGAATGCCAGGCTGGAGATAGGAGCCAGGAAGGTACCGAGCACGGATGCAACCAGTGCATTCTTGCTGGGCAGCTCACCAAAGCCGTTGAGCTGTGCTGCAGACAGGACGCTGCCTTCTACAACGCCGCCCTTAATGGACAGGGGGAGCTTGTTCTTCTTGGCGAACTCGCATACGATACGAGCAGGGGCGATGGGATCGCCGGTGGTGCTGGCCATAGCGGTAGTACCGTTGAGAACCTCATCGAAATCATAACCGTTCTCCTTAGCAGCAAAACGGGTCAGAGTGTTCTTAACGACGGTATACTCCACGCCGGCATCACGGAACTGCTTACGCAGGTCGGAATCCTGAGCAACGGTGATACCCTTGTAGTCAACAAAAACAACGGAAGTAGCTTCCTTGATCTTGCCGGACAGAGCCTCGACCACTGCCTTCTTGTTCTCAAGAACCTTTGCGTTAGGCATATGTGTTTCACCTCCGAAAATAAAAAGTGTCTCTCTGCCAAAAGACAGAAAGACACGCAAATTCACATTCACGCACCTCGGCAGGACTTACGGCATAGCCACCTGCTGTCTCCGGCAACAGATGAATATTATCATACTATAAGTTCATTGTCAAGGATTATTTTCATAAAAATCAATAAATTGTCAATAAACTGCCCGGAAGCATCTGCTTCCGGGCGATTTATCAATTAAGCATACTTGGAAGTATTGACCTTAACGCCGGGGCCCATAGTGGAAACCACGGTGCAGGAACGGATATACTGACCCTTAGCTGCAGCGGGCTTAGCCTTCACAACAGCGTTCATCAGAGTATCCATATTCTCAGCCAGCTTCTCAGCGCCGAAGGAGATCTTGCCGATGGGGCAGTGGATGATGTTGGTCTTGTCCAGACGGTACTCAACCTTACCTGCCTTGATTTCCTGAACAGCAGCGCCAACATTGGGAGTCACGGTGCCAGCCTTGGGGGAGGGCATCAGACCCTTGGGGCCCAGAACCTTACCCAGACGGCCAACCAGACCCATCATGTCGGGAGCAGCAACGACAACATCGAAATCAAACCAGTTTTCCTTGGTGATCTTCTCAACCAGCTCCATACCGCCAACATAGTCAGCGCCGGCAGCCTGTGCTTCCTCGACCTTAGCGTCCTTAGCGAAAACCAGAACGCGGCGGGTCTTACCGGTACCGTTGGGCAGAACGACAGCACCACGGACCTGCTGGTCAGCGTGACGGGAGTCGACACCTAACTTAATATGCAGCTCGACGGTCTCGTCGAACTTTGCGGAAGCACCCTTCACGACCAGATCCAGGGCTTCGTTGGGATCATACTGAACAGAGCGGTCAATCAGCTTGGCGCTCTCCTGATACTTTTTGCCTCTAAACACTTGTTATATCCTCCTTATAGTGGTGATGCGGAAAAATCCTCCCACATTGCCGGGAAATAGTCCCGGACAGCAAATATCAAATTAGTCAACGACAGTAATGCCCATGGAACGGCAGGTACCAGCAACCTGGGTCTCTGCAGCTTCCAGGGTGTCGCAGTTAAGATCGGGCAACTTGGTCTTTGCGATCTCAGTGATCTGAGCGCGAGTGATCTGACCGACCTTAGTCTTGTTGGGAACACCGGAGCCCTTCTCCAAACCGATGGCCTTCAAAACCAGCAGGGGAGTGGGAGGGGTCTTGGTGATAAAGGTGAAGCTGCGGTCTGCGTACACAGTGATAACAACGGGGATCTTGTAACCCTCCATAGACTGGGTACGAGCGTTGAACTCCTTGATAAATGCAGCGATATTAACACCGTGCTGACCCAGAGCAGGGCCTACAGGGGGGGATGCGGTAGCCTTTGCGGCGTTGATCTGAAGTTTGATAATACCAGTGACTTTCTGTGCCATTATAAGCACCTCCTGAATAAAATGTGGTAATGATGCGCTTTGCGCATTTCTTTCGGGGCATCAGCCCCTCCCACCGTACGACCGCCGAAACGGGCGTTGCGTTTACTGGGATGCGACTTCCACTTGATCGAGCTCGAACTCGACGGGAGTCTCGCGGCCAAACATCGAAACGATGACACTGACCGAATTTTTTTCGACCTCAATGGATTCCACTGTGCCGGTGAAGGAGCTCAAAGGACCGTCAAGGATGCGTACCAGATCACCAACATTATAATTGACAACGATCTCACGCTTCTCGACACCCATATCATACACTTCATCATCCGTCAGAGGAATGGGGTCATTGCCGGATGCTCCCACGAAGCCTGCGACTCCGCGGACACTCTTGATCACATGCCAAGAGTCATCACTGTAAACCATCTTAACAAATACATAGCCGGGATAAAGCTTGCGGTCGTAAGTCTTACTTACGCCTGCATCGGTGATCTCAGTCACAGTTTCCATAGGAATGGACACGGTGAGGATCTGATCCTGCAGCTGACGGCTTTGTACAGTCTTTTCGATGGTGGCTTTTACAGTATTTTCGTAACCGGAATAGGTATGGACAACATACCACTTTGCTGCTTCAGCCATAACGCACTTCCTTAGGAATGGAAGGCATTGATCAGAGAATCAATACCAATCTGAGCGGCAAAGTCGAACACCCAAATGAATACGCCAACCACCAGAACACAGGCGAGGACGATCAGGGTATTCTTCAGAACCTGCTTGGGAGTGGGCCAGACGACCTTCTTCAGCTCGCTCCGAAGCTCACGGAAGTAGCGGGCGATGGCACCGCCGGTTCTCTTGAACCAGTTTTCCTTTTTGACTTCAGCCATTGTGGACCCTCCTTACTTAGTCTCGTTGTGAACGGTGTGCTTTCTGCAGAATCTGCAGTACTTCTTCATTTCGAGACGATCGGGGTCATTCTTCTTGTTCTTCATAGAATTGTAGTTTCTCTGCTTGCACTCAGAACATCTCAAAGTGACTTTCACGCGCATAACGGCACCTCCTTAAATTTGCCTCCCTGTATCACTCCGGCTAGAGAAAATTTAGTAAGCGGTCAACTACAAATTACCGCTCCGGGGCTGAAAAAGGCGCACAAAAAAAGCCCTTTTTCACAGGTAGAACCATTCTAACACAGGCACTTGATTAAGTCAACAATTTTTTTCTTTATTTTTTGTGATATTTGCACTATAATGAAGAAAAATGAAAGGTAGGGATATTTATGCGGATAATGGGTGTCGATTTTGGCGATGCAAGGACTGGCGTTGCGATTTCTGATTTGCTTTGTTCCATTGTGGGCAGCACCACGGTGATCCACAGCAAGAATACTGAAGTAACTGTTCAGAAGATCCGGGAGCTTGCTGAAAATAACGGCGTCACGGAAATCGTTATGGGCCTTCCGAAAAATATGGACGGCACAGAAGGTCCCCGAGCAGAGCTTTGCAGATCTATGGCACAACGGATCCAAGCCGCAACCGGTTTGCCGGTGGCATTTTGGGATGAACGCAGGACCACGGTGGAGGCGCATCAGATCTTAAGCGATCATAATTACCACGGTAAAAAGCGGAAGAATACGGTGGATGCGGTGGCAGCTGCCCTGATTTTGGAAGGTTATTTAGCATTCCGCTCCCGATAAAGCAGCTCCCGGATACCGGTAATGAGCAGCACCACACCAAATATCTTTTTGATCAACGCAATATTCAGATAATTGCTGATATAGGAAAAAAGCAACGCGCTGACACAACCGGCGATCATTGCACCCACAAGCTTTTTCACCGGCAGTCGGACCTGCCGGCAGCGAAATGCCGATGCGATCAGTGCGCCCGGAATAAAGAACAGCAGATTCACAGTTCTTGCAATGCTGTATTCTAAACCGAGACCCAGCGTTAAAAGCAGCATCAGCAGACTGCCGCCGCCAACTCCCAGCCCGGACAGAAAACCTAACAGAACACCAAAAAGCAGCATAACAGCAGGATGCGTCAGCATAAATAACGCACCCCGCCCCAGAGAATCATAATTCCTAAAAGTCTGTGCAACCATTTGGTCGGTATCTTTTTGCCAAAGATGCCGGCAAGGACACCGCCACCACAGCTTCCCAGAAGATAAGGAAGCAGGATGTCCCATGGAATGCTGCCACTGCGCCAGGTCAGCACCAGCGATGCAACGCATACAGGCACGATGATGCACACAGAAGCAGCAAAGACCTGCCGGGGTTCTAAGTCAGAGATCAGTCCCAAAAGGGGAACCAGCAGCATACCGCCGCCTGCTCCTAAAAGGCCGGTCACTGCGCCGGCAACAGCGCCGGCGAGAATCAGTTTAACAGGGCTATTCATAAAAAACACCTCCTGTGGAGATTTTTTCCACAGGAGGTACTTTTATACATTAAATCAATACATTGAAGACTGTGCCATCACAAGGTCCTTGTTGACATACTTATCGGTCTTCAGTTCAGCGCTAACAACATCCACGATGCTGTCATACCACTTGGTGTAATCTGCTTCCTGCAGCTCAGCGTAGATCATAGAATCGCGGTAGGTCATCTCATCGTGGCTGGAGTAGAACATAATGTGATAGCCGTATTCAGACTCGATGATCTCTACATCGCCGGGCTTGCGGCTCTCGTCCAAGCTCCAGTTTTTGAAGGAGTCCACGAAGTTGGAAACAGGGCTGATGTCCTCATACAGACCGCCGGTATCCTTGGAGCCGTCATCACTGTGCTTCTTAACAAGCTCAATAAAGCTTTCCTCGTTTGCGTTGCCTTCCTTCCACTCAGCCAGCAGCTTCTCTGCCTCGTCCTTGGCAGTCTTCTTCTCGGCATCGCTGTAAGTCTTTGTGCCGTCTTCGCCGGTGGTGCCGCCTTCAAAGGCTACCAGCAGATGACGGACATTGGCCAGAGGCCGCAGGTTCTCGTTGACACCACGGAAATACAAAGCAAAATAGCCGTTGACAACAGTGGTCTCAGTGCCGTCCTCATTCTCTGTCGTGGTGGAGTTGGGCAGGACGACAGTGTCGCCCTCTGCACGGGCAGGATCAGCCAGCCAGTCGCGAAGAACTTCGTTCAGCTCGTTGTACAGCACATCATCTGCCTTGGAGGCAATGGCGCTCTTGTTGTCTGCATTGAAGGGCAACTCAGCAATCAGCTTGTCCAAATCCTCAACGGAGGTGGCAGCAGTCAAAGTTTCAGCAGCCTTCTTTGCTTCTGCCAGAGCAGCTTCCTTCTGCTCGTCGGTGAAGGTCACCTTGTCGTCATCGCCCTTTGTGCCCAGCTCGGGGAACTTTTCGTAGCTGATGTGGTAGCTGGCAAAGGAATAGGAGTTATACTCGTGCTCCTTACCGGCCTCGTGGTCTCTGAAGACTTCCTCGTCGTAGGAAAGTGCTTCAGCATAGTCACTTGCATAGCTCTTGGCGAAGAAAACAGCGGTCAGATATTCCTTGAAGGTATCCATAGACGCGCCGTTGCCGTAGGTAGCGACCAGAATATCATCTGCGTCAGTGCCATACAGGTTGGCATACATATCGAAGACTTCCAGAGTGCCGTCATACTCTTCTTTTGCCTCTGCGGGCAGCTCGTACTTAGCTTCCAGTGCAGCGTCATACAAAGCGTATGTGCTCTTAGCCTGCTCCAAAGCGGAGTCTACATAGAAGTCAGCCCAGGTCTCGCCGGTCTCGCTGTTTGTTTGAGACTTCAGGCTCTTATTGATGTCCAGGCCGTACAGCATAGATACATAGGAGCTGGTATAATCGCCGTAGGAGCTGTACCAGTTGTTGTACTGCTCACTTACCAGATCGCAGTAGAAATAGTTAAATTCCGTGGCGGTGATTTCATGATCGCCCACGAATGCAGCAATGGTGTTGTTCTGGAAAACACCGCTCTTGTCCACGCCTCTGATCACCAAAGTGCCGACGACAACAGCTACCACCAATGCAATGGCACAAACGAATGCGATGGTTTGGATGCGCAGCTTCTTTGCAGCTGCCTTTTCCTGTTGCTGCTTAGCTGTCAGCTGGGCAGCGTTTTGCTCCTTGCGGAGTTTCTTCTTGCTGGATGCGCTCATTTGATCAATTCCTCTCATTCCGAATGGTAAAAGTGGGAAACTCCCACGCATAGACCAAGCCATTATAACTGATTATTGGCGCAGTTGCAAGTGCTTTCTTTTTATTTCTTATAAAAATAAGAAAAGTTTACAATTTTTTGACTTATAAAAAGAGGCATAGGGCGTTTAACCCTATGCCTCTACCCGCTTTAGCCGTAGCGCATCCAGTTATGACCTGCACGAAAAGGCAGGTGGGTCGCCGCTCCCGGACTTAGCTGCTCCCAACATCCACCCCTCGTCAAAGCGGGGGCGGGAGGTCTGCAATCCACCCGGGAAGCATAAGCATCCCAAATTAAAGATGTGGGTCCAAAAGGACACACCACGAACCAAGCAGGAGGTTTACTTAGTCTAAGGCTTAGTCTTCGTCTTCTTCCTCGTAGAGGGAATCCATGATCAGAGAATAAACAGCCTCCAGCTCCTGTTCGTCCTCGATCGCGCACAGAATGCTTTCGCCGTCTTCCTCCACGGACTTGAGAATGCTGACCTGGGTGTCCGGCTGGCTGTCTTCATAGGATACCGCCGGGATCACAGCCAAATAGGTACAGCCGTTATACTCCAGTGTGGACAGCACCTCCAGTTCATATTCCGTGCCGTCCTCGTCCTCAATGGTCATAAAATCGGAACCGTAATCTTCAGTCATTGCCTTTAGCTCCTTTCTGTGTATACCTATATCTTAGCTCATACACAGCATAAAATCAAGAGCGGAAAGGGTCAAAATATCGTTGTGGGCTTATTGTATACCACGCATAAATGCGCTATACATTATATTTAATCTATTGTTAAAAAATTGGGTCTTTCGTTTTTGGTTGGGGTATGCTATAATCGTATGAACAAAGGTATGCACTTATGCCGAAAGTGTGTCAGATATGCTGATTCGCTTTAATGGAGGGAATATATATGGCTCAAAGGAAAGATAAGGAAAAGAAACCGCGTCAGAGCTGGACTCCACACTGGAGCCTTTCTACGCTGTATAAGGTTTGGATGGTAATTTTTACTGCATTCAAGATCGCTTTGGGCGCAGCTGCCACGGTGCTTCTGATCGTGGTGATTTGCGGTCTGTCCTTCGCCGGAACCCTTGGCGATTATCTGCAGGAGGATGTGATCCCCTTTGCCGATATGGTGATCGAGAACTACGATGTGGATGAGCCCTCTTATCTGTATCATCTGGACTCTGACGGTCAGATCAAGGTCTTGCAGCGGGTCTATGCCGATATCGAGAGCCGCCGGGCAGAGTTTGACGAGATCCCGAAGCATCTGATCCATGCAGCAGTCGCTATTGAGGATAAGCGTTTTTATGAGCATCAGGGTGTAGACTGGTTTACCACCGTCAAAGCTGTTGTAAATATGTTCTTCGGCGATGAAACTGTGGGTGGCTCCAGTATTACCCAGCAGCTTATTAAAAATGTCACCGAAGAGGACAGCGTGACTGTCCAGCGTAAGGTGCTGGAATTTTTCCGGGCAGTTAACCTGGAAAAGAAGTACGATAAAGATGCCATTATGACGATGTACCTGAACTATATCTATATGGGTCAGGGCTGCCGTGGTGTCAAGAGCGCTGCAGCTACTTATTTTGGTAAGGAACTGCAAATGCTCACCCTGGCGGAATGCGCAAGTCTGATCAGCATCACCAATAATCCTTCCTTGTTTGACCCCTACAGTGACGATGTGTTTGAATTCCGCGGGGAAATGATGGACGGTATGCAGCGCAATCAGTACCGGCAAAGACTGGTGCTGGATGAAATGCTCTCTCAGGGGTGGATCACCCAGGAGGAGTATGATGAGGCGATTGCACAGGAGCTGGTTTTGAAAAACGGCATCGACCACGCTGACCGCATTGCGAAATGTCCCAAGGAATGTGGCTTTATCGGTACAAATTCCCAGCTTTCCCATTCTGAAAACCAGTACTATTGCCCCAATTGCGGTACACAGATCCTGGTAGCAGAGGACTCCTCTGAAGGTATGTATTCCTGGTTTGTGGAAGCCGTCCTTGAGGATGTGGCAATGGACCTGTGCGCCAAGGACGATATGCCCTGGAATGATACCACCGCAGAGATGTATAAGGAACTGATCGAGCGCGGTGGCTATCATATCTATACTACGCTGGATATGTGCGTCCAGAATCAGCTGGATAAGATCTACGAGGACTTGAATGAGATCCCCGACACATACAGCGGTCAGCAGCTGTGGTCCGGTATGGTGATCATCGATAACCGCACCGGTGATGTGGTTGCCCTTTCCGGCAATGTGGGCGAGAAGACCGTTTATGACGCATACAGTATGGCAACGGATTCCAAGCATCAGTCCGGTTCTTCCATCAAGCCCGTCTCCGTTTATGCGCCGGGATTTGAGCTGGGTACGCTGACCCCTGCTACCGTGGTCAAGGACCTGCCGTACTTTTATGATGCTGAGGACAACGGCACACCCTGGCCATATAATGACAACCGCATCTATAATTATTCGCGTACCATATACAGCGCGATCGTCAACTCTGTGAACGCGGTAGCAGTCAATTCTCTGGAATTGATCGGCCCGTCCTATGGCTTCAATTTTGCCAAGGATAAGTTCGGCTTGTCTACCCTGATCGAGCGCTATGAAGATACTGACGGCAAAATTTTGTCGGATATCGGCCTGTCACCCCTTGCCATGGGCGCCCAGACCCGCGGCGTTACTGTCAAGGATATGACGGCTGCCTTTGCCACCTTCGCCAATAACGGTGTCTACCGGGAAGCGCGGACCTATTCAAAGGTCTACGATACAAAGGGTGCGCTTGTTTACGAAAATGAGCAGGACTCCCAGGAGATCCTCAGCAAGAAGACCGTTGATTATACGAATTACTGTCTGGTCAACGCGGTCAATTACGGCACCGGCGGTCTGGCGCAGATTCCCGGTATGACGGTTGCCGGTAAGACCGGTAGTACCTCCAGTTTCCGTGACCGCTGGTTCTGCGGCTTCACCGGTTATTATACGGCATCTGTGTGGTGTGGTTATGAAACACCGGAGACCATCAATCCTGTGGGCGGCAACTATAATGTGGCAGCAAAGCTATGGAACAAGGTCATGGCACCGCTGCACTCCGGAAAGAGTAATGTATCGCTGTATAATCAGGGTAAGATGACTTCCGTTTCTATTTGCCTGGATTCCGGCAAGTTGGCAACTGAGGCCTGCACTCAGGATATCCGCAGTGCGGAGCTTGGTCGCGTGGAAAGCGTTTTGCTGTATCCGGAGGATGTTCCCAGCCAGTCCTGTGACAAGCATTACAGTGTTGAGCTCTGCAAATCCGGTGACGGTGTTGCAAGTGAGTACTGTAAGAAGTTTGCCTCTGTAAATCCCGCGATGGAGTTTACACCCTCTGCGCTGGTGCGACTGACTCAAAGCGAAGTAGATGAGCTGCTGGCTGCGGAACAGTTTGGTCTGAATCCCCAGTATTTGCGCGATGATTATGTCTACCTCACAGATGACAGCGGCAATCCTGTGGATTACCATGGCTTCCACGGTGGTGTGAATGCGGGCTTCAGCGCGCCTTATAAGATCTGCACGGTCCACACAAAGGCGGATTGGGAGGCCTATGAGGCATCGCTTCCTTCTCAGCCGCAAAATTCTCAGACACCTTCAACTTCTCGGCCGGATAAGGAATCGTCCGATTCCAGCAGCAACACCGGTACGGCTGACAAGAAGCAGAATAATAAGAAGAACAACTGATTTTATACAGCAGGGAATCAGTATGAGGAGAAATAAATGATTTGGATTTCCGATGAATGGAAGGATTATGAGGTCCTGGATACAGCCGGCGGTGAGCGGTTGGAGCGGTGGGGTGATTACCTGCTTGTAAGGCCTGACCCACAGGTGATCTGGGACACTGCCCATACAGACCCCGGCTGGAAACACTATGATGCCAGATATGTCCGATCCAATACCGGTGGCGGTCATTGGACGGATCACGACCTGCCGGAGCGCTGGCAGATCCGCTATAAGGACTATCTGACTTTCAATGTCAAGCCCATGAACTTCAAGCATACCGGCGTTTTTCCGGAGCAGGCTGCCAACTGGGATTTTATCCGGGATAAGGTGGCATCTGCCGGAAGAAGCACCAGAGTACTGAACCTGTTTGCCTATTCCGGCGGCGCTACCTTAGCGGCCGCAGCGGGCGGCGCAGAGGTGTTTCATATCGATGCCTCCAAGGGCATGGTAGCCTGGGCAAAGGAAAATGCAAAGTCCCCAGGCCTTGCGGATAAGCCCATCCACTGGATCGTAGACGACTGCGCAAAATTCATCCAGCGGGAGATCCGCCGGGGACGGCGCTATGACGGCATCATTATGGATCCGCCCAGTTACGGCAGAGGACCCAGCGGTGAGATATGGAAAATGGAGACGAGCTTCTATCCCTTCCTTTTGGAAGTGGCGAAGCTGCTCAGTGACGATCCGCTGTTTGTGATCATCAATTCCTATACCACCGGACTTGCACCCTCTGCTGTGGGTTATGCATCCGATGTGGTTTTCGGCGCGGTTGCCGGAGGAAAGACTGCGGTAGGGGAATTGGGACTTCCCGTAAAATCTACCGGATTGATGCTGCCCTGCGGCGCAGCAGGAAGATGGACACCCTAAGGAGGGAATGTTTTGGCTGTAGCAATCAGCACGCAACACTTGGCTTTCTCGTATCCGGGCGTGGACAACACGCCCGGCGTTGCCGTATTTGAAGATCTGGATCTGCAGATCGAGGAAGGCAGCTTTGTTGCTGTTTTAGGCAGTAATGGCTGTGGAAAATCCACCCTGGCCAAGCATTTTAATTCTATATTGCTGCCCAGCGGCGGCAAGGTCTATGTGTGCGGTTTGGATACATCAGATGAAGATAAGCTGATGGCTGTCCGCCGCAGCGTGGGTATGGTGTTCCAAAACCCCGACAATCAGATCGTCGCCAATGTGGTAGAGGAAGATGTGGCTTTTGGTCCGGAGAATTTAGGCGTTGCCGCGCCGGCCATTCGCCATCGTGTGGATGCTGCGTTGAAGCAGGTAGGTATGTACGAGTACCGGGAACACGCGCCCCATCTTCTTTCCGGCGGTCAGAAGCAGCGTATTGCCATTGCCGGTGTGATCGCCATGGAGCCGAAGTGCATCGTTTTGGACGAGCCGACGGCGATGCTGGACCCCCGGGGCAGACAGGAAGTGGTGCAGACCATTTCCAGGCTGAATCAGGAGAAGAAGATCACAGTCGTTCTTATTACCCACCATATGGACGAGGCTGCAAAGGCACAGCGAGTCATTGTTCTGAGCGAAGGTAAAATCGCTGCAGACGGAACGCCTGGCGAGGTGTTTTCCCAGGTAGAATTGCTTCACAGCATTCACCTTGCTGCGCCTGAAACAACTGAGCTTTGCGCCGAGCTGAACAAAAACGGTTTTAACCTGCCTCTTGACAAATTGGAGGCAGAAGAATGTGCTCAGGCACTGTACGATGCGATCATCGGAGGATAAGAAATTGGCACCTGTTTTAGAGGTAAAGGATCTACACCATATATACAGCGCCGGAACGCCCTTTGAGCATATCGCATTGGAGGGCGTGTCCTTCTGCGTAGAGCGTGGGGAATTTATCGGCATTATCGGTCATACAGGATCGGGTAAGTCTACCTTGATCCAGCATTTAAATGGCCTTTTGAAGCCTACCTCCGGCAGCGTTCTTTTGGATGGTGAGGATATTTGGTCCGACAAGGCACTGACCCGTCAGTGCAGATTCCGTGTGGGACTGGTGTTCCAGTACCCGGAATATCAGCTTTTTGAAGAAACCGTATATAAGGATATTGCTTTTGGCCCTAAGAATATGGGTCTCAGCACGGAGGAGATCGACCGCCGGGTGCGACAGGCTGCCCAGTTTGTGGGCATTACCCCGGAGCAGCTGGAGATGTCACCTTTTGATCTTTCCGGCGGACAGAAGCGCCGGGTCGCTATCGCCGGCGTGATCGCTATGGAGCCGGAGGTTCTGATCCTGGATGAGCCCACTGCCGGTCTGGACCCGGAGGGCAGGGAAGAGATCCTTTCTAATATCGAAAATTATCGCAAGGCAAACAATGCAACCATTATGATGGTCAGCCATTCCATGAATGATATGGCAAGACTCGCAGACAGAATATTGGTTATGCGCGATGCGCAGCTTGTGATGTTTGACACGCCGGAAAATGTCTTTTCCAAATCGCAGGAATTGCTCGATATGGGTTTGCATATTCCGCAGATCACCCCGGTATTTCTGCATTTGCGCCGAATGGGTGTGGATGTGCCACAGGTCTATACCATAGAGCAGGCAGTCAGCGCCCTGAAACGGTTGAAGGGAGGCTGTGCCGATGCTTAAGGATATTACATTGGGCCAGTATTTCCCGGGAAAATCTCCGGTCCATCTGCTGGATCCCAGAACCAAGCTGATCATGCTGGTGGTGTACATTGTTGCACTGTTCAGCGCTGTGAACTGGGTGTCCTACGGCCTGATTTTTCTGTTTTTGGCTGTTGTGATCCGCATTTCCACGATCCCCGTTAAGTCTATCGTACGGGGAATGAAACCGCTGATCCTGATACTGGTGTTCACCGGTGTTCTGAATTTGTTTTTTACACCCGGTGAAACGATCCTTGTGAATGTATGGGTGATCACCATTACTCTCGAGGGTGTGGTGCGTGCGATCTTTATGGTACTGCGAATATCCCTGTTGATCACCGGCACATTTTTGCTGACCTATACCACATCTCCCATTTCTCTGACAGATGGCTTGGAGGCACTGCTGAGTCCGCTGAAGAAGCTGCGTCTGCCTGTTCACGAGCTGTCTATGATGATGTGCATCGCACTGCGCTTTATTCCCACGCTCATCGAGGAGACCGATAAAATTATGTCTGCGCAGAAGGCCCGTGGCGCGGATTTTGAATCCGGAAAACTGATGCAGCGGGTAAAGGCATTGATCCCGATCCTTGTGCCGTTGTTTATCAGTGCGTTTCGCCGGGCGGATGAGCTTGCAACCGCTATGGAATGCCGCTGCTATCAGGGCGGTGATGGCAGAACCAAGATGAAGCTTCTGCGTTACAGTGCAAGGGATTTTAAGGCTTTCGGCATTGGTGCGGCACTGCTGTGCGCGGTTTTTGTATTAAAGTATTTTGGCCTGTGAGGTAATTATGCGCAACATTGCATTGATCTTGACCTATGAAGGCACTGCCTATCACGGCTGGCAGATGCAGAAAAATCTTGCTACAGTTCAACAGACTCTGGAAAAGGCTGTTTCCATGGTGGTTGGGCATGGTGTTCATGTTACCGGTTGCGGCCGTACCGATGCCGGTGTCCACGCAAAATGCTATGTTGCTAATTTCCGCACGACATCTACAATTCCCGCAGAGCGTATTCCTTACGCGCTGAACACCCATCTGCCGCCGGATGTAGTGGTTACGAAGGCTTTTGATGTCCACCCGGACTTTAACGCCATTGGCTCCTGCGTACGCAAGGAATATACCTATATGATCTATAATTCCCGGGTCCGGGATCCTTTCTATGTGAATCGCGCCTGGTTTTATCCTAAGCATTTGGATGAAAATATCATGCGTGCCGCCGCAGCGCAGTTTGTGGGCACCCACGATTTTGCTGCGGTGCGCAGTGTCGGAACAGATGTAAAATCCACAGTCCGTACCGTGTATTATTATGATGTGGAGCGATGCGGCGATATTTTGCTGCTGAGGGTCTGCGCCAACGGATTCCTCTATAATATGGCACGGGCAATGGCGGGTACTGTGGTGTATGCAGCGGAGGGTAAATTCCCACCGGAGCAGATCGGTCAGATCCTGGACAGCGGAAACCGTACTGCCGCCGGCCCTACTGTGCCTCCCGGTGGCCTGTATATGACCAGGCTTTGGTATGATGATGGCGTGGAAAAATTTGAATGTGAAAGTAATGGTTTTGTTTAAAAAATGTTTGTTCTTTTTTGTGGTATTTATGATATAACTACTGCTGAATAGATTTCCCCACAGAAAGGTCGTGGTTAAGTATGCAGCCGAAAATGTGTACAAAATGTAAGAAGAATCTTGCCGTCGTTTTCATCAGCAAGATCGAAAACGGCGTTACTATGAATGAAGGCTATTGTTTAAAGTGCGCCAGAAGTCTCGGCATCCCACAGATCGATGCAGCTGTTCGGCAGATGGGGTTCTCTGAGGAGGACCTGGATAATCTGTCTGATGAGATGAGCAGTATGTTCGGGCAGCTGGAGGATGGAGATGAGGATGAAACGGAAGGCAGGACAGCCACATTTCCTCTTTTGAATCAGCTTTTTGGCAGCGCAAATCTGCCTCAGAAGAGTCCAAAACCCGCTTCCGAAAACAAAGAGGAGGAGAAGGGTACAGACGCAACGAGTAAGAAGGATAAGAAACATAAATTCTTAGATAGCTACTGTATGGATCTAACCGGCCGCGCCCGGGAGGGCAAGCTGGATAAGGTCATCGGCAGAGATGTGGAAACAGAGCGGGTGATCCAGATCCTGAACCGCCGGCAGAAGAACAACCCCTGTCTCATCGGTGAGCCGGGTGTTGGTAAAACTGCCATTGCAGAGGGTCTTGCCCAGCGCATCGCTGCCGGTGATGTGCCCTATAAGCTGCGCAATAAGGAAGTTTTCCTGCTGGATCTGACTGCCTTGGTGGCTGGAACGCAGTTTCGTGGTCAGTTTGAAAGCCGTATGAAGAGTCTGATCACCGAGATCAAGACCTGCGGTAATATCATTCTGGTTATCGATGAGGTGCATAACCTTGTAGGTGCCGGCGATGCGGAAGGCTCTATGAATGCAGCCAATATTCTAAAGCCTGCGCTTTCCCGTGGAGAGATCCAGGTGATTGGCGCCACAACATTTAATGAGTACCGTAAGCATATTGAAAAAGATGCTGCCCTGGAACGGCGTTTGCAGCCTGTGTTTGTGGCAGAGCCTACTATTGAGGAGGCCTGTCAGATCCTGCAGGGGATCGCTAAAAGTTATGCGAGTTTCCACGGTGTCAGTATCAGCGCAGAGATCGCCCGGCAGTGTGTTATGCTGTCTGAGCGCTATATTACAGACCGTTTCCTGCCGGATAAGGCCATCGATCTTCTGGACGAAGCGTGCTCTGATCTGAACCTGCGGTGCAAGGAGATATCTGAGCTTGCGCAGCTGCGGAAAGAGCGGGACGATTATGAGCTTGAGCTGCGTGTGCTTACCGATGATACGGAAAACGAGCATTATGAGCGTCTTGCCGTTATCCGCAGCAAGCTTTGCCAGCTTTCTGACCGGATCGAAGAGCTGGAGAAACTGCCTGCCCCTGCATTGAAGATGGAGAATCTTGCCCGGATCATTGAGCTTTGGACAAAGATCCCAGCCAGCAAGATCAAAGCGCAGGAATATGAACAGCTGCGCGGCCTGGGAGACCGGCTGCGTGAGCATATCGTGGGACAGGACGAGGCTGTGGATGCGGTTTCAAGAGCCATTCGCCGGAACCGCGTCGGCATCAGTCCGAAAAAACGCCCTGTTTCTTTTATCTTTGTTGGTCCTACCGGTGTAGGTAAGACAGAGCTGGTGAAATGCCTTGCCAACGACCTGTTCGACAGTGTGGATTCTTTGATCCGGCTGGATATGTCTGAGTATATGGAAAAGCATACGGTATCCAAGCTAATCGGATCGCCTCCCGGCTATGTAGGTTATGACGAAGCCGGTCAGCTTACGGAAAAGATCCGCAGAAGACCCTATAGCGTTGTGCTTTTCGATGAGATCGAAAAAGCGCATCCGGATGTGCTGAACATTCTGCTGCAGGTTCTGGATGATGGACGGATCACAGATGCCCAGGGCAGAGTGGTGAATTTTGAAAACACCATCATCGTTATGACCTCTAATGCCGGCTCTGAGGGCACCCTGGGCGGCATCGGCTTCGGTAAGAGCGATGCTCAGCTCACATCGGAAAAGACAATGAAGGCGCTGCGCCAATTCCTGCGACCGGAGTTTATCAACCGTGTGGATGAGATCATCACCTTCAACCATCTTTCCAGGGAAAACTTCCTGGGTATTGCCGATATTATGCTTCAGGAGCTGCGCTGCAGCCTTGCTGCCCGGGAGCTGAATCTGGAGATCGGCGAAGGTGTCCGGGAATTTCTTGCCGAGCAGGCGTATTCTGTTACCTACGGCGCGAGAAATCTTCGCAGGACTATTCAGAAGCATCTTGAGGATCCTATCTCTATGAAGATTATCGATTCTTTTGAAACGCCTATCAGCCAGATCACAGTATCTGTAAAGGATAGCGAGATCTGTGTGGATGCAAAATAATGAAACGGGAAGCGATCGCTTCCCGTTTTTACTACATATCAAACTTCTGTGTCAGCTTATCCGTAACCTTCCAAGCTGCATTTTCTACCTTGTCTGCAGCCTGTGCCGCAAGTTTCCGGGTGGGGTTGTTTCGTGGCATCATCATAATTGCCACAGCGCCTGCTGCAGCGCCGATACCCATTGTTACTGCCCAGCCTTTAATACCCATATTGATCACTCCTTTCAACATTATTATGCCCCTTGTGCATCATTTCACCACCGGAAGGTTTACCCTTTGCAAGAAGAAAGAAATGTGCTATAATATAAAAAAGGAGGTGCGCATATGTCCGTAGATATGCTTCAGGAAAAGATCAGAAGGGTGAAAAATCCTTCTGTTGTGGATCTTTATGCATCGCCGGAGCAGATCCCGCAGAAAATACTGGAAGAAAACGGTGATTATTTTGCCGCTTATGAAAGCTATTGCATCTCATTGATGGAAGGGCTGAAGGGAATCGTTCCGGCAGTGCGCTTTAGCTTTCCTACCTTTGCGTTGTTGGGTGAAAAAGGACTTGCTCTTTTGAAAAAGCTTCTGCTGCAGGCAAAGCAGTACGATTATTATGTTCTTTTGGATGGACCGGAAGCTCTGTCGGGTATGAGTGCGGCGCAAAACGCAAAGCTTCTGCTTTCCGGCGAAAGCGGACTGTGTTTTGACGGACTTATCCTGTCTTCTTATATCGGCAGTGACGGCATACGCCCTTATGCGCAGCTGCTTAAAGACAGCGAAAAGGGATTGTTTGTAGTAGTCAGAACCGCCAATCGCTCCGCTCCTGAAATCCAGGATCTGCTTACCGGCTCGCGCCTTGTCCATGCGGCAAAAACGGACATCGTCAACCGTTTGGCAGATACTTTGATCGGTAAAAGCGGTTACTCTCAGATTGCTGCTATGGCAAGCGCTTCTTCTGCAGAGAGCTTGCGTACCTTAAGAAGCAAATACAAATATATATTCTTATTGTTGGACGGATATGATTATCCCAATGCCAACGCGAAAAACTGCGCTGAAGCCTTCGACCGCCTCGGTCATGGCGCAGCAGCATGTGCCGGTGGATCTGTTGTGGCAGCCTGGCAGGAAATGACGGATGAGCCGGATCCCATTGTCTGTGCCGTACAAGCAGCACAGCGAATGAAGAAAAACATTACAAGATACATTACCGTATTGTAAAAAGAACAGCCAGATAAACGGTGTTGTTCTTATCGGATAAATTGAAAATCCTTTAACTTCGGTTAAGAACCAGCATCGCATTTGTAAGTACAAATGCAGCTGGGCAGCAGCCCAAACCCACTAACAAACAGAAAAGAGAAGATTCGTATCATAGCGAGTCTTCTCTTTCTTTTCGTCTGTTAAGTGATATGCTGACAACCGTCAGCGTGATATTTTCTTTTGAAAATCCCTCGCCTTTGGCGAGATATTTCCAAAAAAAGTGATATTAAGCCCGTTCGGCTTAGTGTTATTCTATTCGCTCATAACTTGCGAAGCAAATAACACTAGGCTGAAAGCCGAATAACACTGCGTAGCAATACAACTCGCCGTAAGGCGAATAGAGTTGCGTGATACTCCGCTAAGAGTATCACGCTAATTCTGGCTGCTCTTTTTTTAGCGAAGACGCATATTTCTGTTTCTGTTAGTGGAATTTGTGGTATCATCCGTAGAGTCCGTTCCGTCAGGCATAATACCGCCGTCAGGCATACTGGTATCCACATCAGGATCCGGAATATTGGTGTCCAGTGTAGGATCGATGATCGTAGGCATAGTGGTAGGCGTAGTCGTAGGCTGTGTTGTGGGTGCCGTGGTGGGCTGAGTGGTTGCTGCAGTTGTTTCCTTTGCAGGTGTACGGCTGCAGCCGGCAAGAGATGCGACCAATGCCGCCACCAGCAGGATCAAGCTGATTTTTTTCATAATTTGCCTCCTCTTTATCTGATTGCAAGGCTATTATTTGTATTTTGAATTAGATTTAGACAGGAAAAATTTTCTCGGATAATATTTTATCGAATTTTCAAGAAAATGACATTTTGCCATTGATATTTCAACTCCGGTCTTGTATAATATATTGGAAATACATAATAGAAGGGGATACTGTTCCTATGAAAAAGCTTTCTGTTAAGAAGAATGTTGCGTGTATGGCATGCTTGGAGTGCGTCCGTGCCTGCTCTGTTGCATTTTATAAGACCTTTGATCCTGATCTGTCGTGCATCCAGATCGTGGCTAAGGGCGACGGTGCGAAACCAATGACTTGTATTCAGTGCGGTAAGTGCGCTAAGGTCTGTGAAGCCGGCGCTATCACACAGAATCCCAAGACCGGTGTATATATGATCAACAAGAAGCTGTGCACTTCCTGCGGCAAGTGCGTGGAAGCTTGCCCTATGAAGGTTATGGTCGCTCCTGCAGAGGGCACCACTACCAAGTGTATTGCTTGTGGTATTTGCGTCAAGGCATGTCCTATGGAAGTCCTGGAGATCGTAGAAAAATAATTTTGCACAGTGCAGGCAGCCAGTTTGTTGGCTGCCTGTTTTTTGTAAAATAATGCTGGCTTTTTTTGGAATATGTAGTATAATGATACAATCCAAGATTTGACATTATATATTGGAGCGTGATGATCATGAAGCTATTCACGAAGCTACGCGATATGTGGAAGAAATTCACAGGCAGTGTTAGCGGTGGTTTGGATAAATTGGCGAAAAGATTGTCCATCCCTAAAAAAGCGTTGTCTGTTGTCTGTATTTTGCTTTCCATATTATTGGTTGCGTTGCTGGTTCTGACTATTAGCATCGGCGCAATGCTGGCGCGCATCAACCGCATTGACGGCAATGAACCCACATTGTCTCAGGAACAGCTGGAAAGTATCCTGAAAGAAACAGAAGAAATGCAGATCACCGGCCCTATCGTGGATGTAGAGGATGTGACCGTTAATACACAGGCCACAGAGATCGAGACCGGTGATCAGATCATCAATATCCTGCTGGTTGGACAAGACCGCAGACCGGGTCAGCCGCGATTGCATTCGGATTCTATGATCCTGTGTACCATCAATAAAGAGAAAAAAACTCTGATAATGACATCTTTCCTGCGGGATCTATGGGTAGAGATTCCCGGCTATTATAACGAGCGGTTAAATGTGCCGTATATGCTGAAGGGCTTTGATTTGCTGAATGATACCCTGGAGCATACATTTGGCGTCCGGGCGGATTATAATGTGGAAGTGGATTTTGCAGGATTTGAGTCGGTGATCGAATCCATTGGCGGCATCAAGCTGAATCTGACACAGGCGGAAGCGGATTACCTGAACCGGCGCGGCAACTGGGATTTCAACGATGCCTCTGCCGGCACTTGGTCCTTGACAGCCGGCCTGAATCATATGACAGGCGAGCAGGCTTTTGCCTTCTCCCGTATTCGCGACCTGGATTCTGACCTGGGTCGGTCTAACCGACAGCGCTATGTACTTACCAGACTGATGGAAGAAGCAGAGAGTATGAATTCTGTGCAGCTGTTGAGCTTGATAAATGCCTGCCTGCCTATGATCTCCACAGATATGGAAGATGACGAGATTTTAGAATTGGCTACTGAGCTGATCCCCATTTTACCGAAACTGACAGTTGTTTCTCAGCGAATTCCTGCAGACGGCGCTTTCTCTGCTGTAAACATTGATGACAACGGCGTGATCAAAAATGTTTTGTTAATGGATGACGATGACTTAAAGGAAAATATCAAGCTGTTGCGCGATGCCCTTGATGCAAAGTAAATTAAAATTATACTGCACGGAACAAAGGTCGTTCCGTGCAGTATTTTTTATAAAAAAGCGTGGTAATCGCATTGCATATCCCGGTGGAATATGATATAGTATATAAGATCATACACCCGGAGGCGTTTATGATGATTTTAACCGATTTTCAGCAGAAAATTTCCGATTTACTGCCGAACTTGCAACTTTGTTATAATGAAAATTTATCCCGCCATACATCTTTCCGCATCGGTGGACCTGCGGCAGTTATGGCGTTTCCCGAATGCGGGGAAGAACTTCTCCAAATTATGGAAGTGTCCTCTTTGTTGGACATAAAACCTGTCATATTAGGTGCAGGCACCAATGTGCTGGCACCGGACGCAGGCGTGAACGGTCTGGTGGTCTGTTTGAAGGGTCTGGATGGGATCGAAAGGTTGGATGGCAACCGGATTCAGGTGGCTGCCGGTGTGTCTATGGCCCGGGCGGCAACCTTTGCTGCAGCTGAGGGCCTTTCCGGACTGGAATTTGCCCACGGCATACCCGGTTCAGTGGGTGGCGGCGTCTATATGAATGCCGGCGCATACGGCGGTGAGATCTCGCAGGTCTGTGAAAGTGTTAGTGTCCTGCGGAACGGAAAAGAAATACTGACCCTGTCTGCGGATGAACTGGACTTTTCTTACCGGCATAGTGCTATGGAGGATTCCGGAGATATCGTCCTGGGCGCAGTTTTTCGTTTGGAAAGCAAAGAACCGGATGCGATCCGCGCTACCATGCAGGAACTGATGCAGCGGCGCAGAGCATCTCAGCCGCTGAATCTGCCTTCTGCAGGCTCTGCTTTTAAGCGTCCTGTGGGCGGTTACGCTGCAGCGCTGATCGATGAAGCCGGACTGAAGGGTTACCGTGTCGGCGATGCGGCTGTATCTGAGAAACACGCAGGCTTTATCGTGAATTTGGGAAATGCCCCCGCCAATGATGTGCAGCAGCTGCTTGCGCAGGTGGCACAAAAGGTTTTTGAAAGGTCCGGCATCCGGTTAGAACCGGAGATCCGTATTTGGTAAGTGAGGAGGGATTGCTGTGGCAATGTCATTTTCCGGTGCTGCAAAGGCAGAGATCTGTCGCAGCATCTCCCAGAGAAACTGCTGCGCCCTGGCGCAGTGCTTCGGTGTGTTGTTATTCTGTAACAGTTTCAGCGCTGACGGTATCCGCATCATTACGGAGAGTAAAGAGTTCGGCGCTGCATTACCGAAGCTGTTTAGGAAAGCGTTCGGTGTTAGCTTTGACCAGCAGCCGGATCCGGATACTGCCGGCAAGCTGAACTTTCAAATTTTCGATGCAAACAAGATCAGGCAGATAATGGAGCATTACGGCTTTTCTCCCAATGATACATTGTCCCTGCATATCAATCTTCCCATTGTGGAGGAGGAGTGCTGCAAGACGGCATTCCTCCGGGGCGCATTTTTAAGTGGTGGCAGCGTGACAGACCCGGAAAAAGGATACCATTTAGAGCTGACGACCACGCATCAAAGCGTTGCCCGTGAGGCTTATGCGCTGATGCAGGATGTGCTGGGATTCTATCCGAAAACTGCCCAGCGCAGCGGCAGTCAGGTTTTGTATTTGAAAAGCAGCGAGCTGATCTCTGACTGTCTGACATACTTAGGCGCACCGGTTGCTGCAATGGGTATTATGGAGGCTCGATTGGAAAAAGAGCTGAATAACAAGGTCAACCGTCGCTGCAACTGTGATGAAGCCAACACCTCCAAGGTGGTGGAGGCAGCCCAGGAGCAGCTTGGAGTAATACGCATTCTGCGGGACAGAGGTATACTGGAGCAGCTGCCGGCAAAGCTGAAGCAGGCTGCCCTTGCCCGTGAAGAGAACCCGGAATCCAATTTAACAGAGCTGGCTTCTATGATGGAGCCACCGATTTCCAAACCTGCAATGAACCACCGATTGAAAAAACTGGCAGAAATAGCAAGGGAGGCGCAGCAATGAGCTTTGTTCACTTACATGTTCACTCTGAATACAGTCTCCTGGATGGTGCCTGCCGTATCGGGTCTATGATGGATCGGGTGAAGGAATTGGGGCAGACAGCCATCGCGCTAACTGACCACGGTGTTATGTATGGCTGCATTGATTTTTATAAAGCAGCAAAGGCTGCCGGTGTGAAACCGATCATCGGCTGTGAGGTCTATGTTGCCCGCCGGGGTATGGAGGACCGGGTCCACGGTATCGATAACGATCCTTACCATTTGGTACTGCTTTGCAAGGACCGCACCGGTTATGAAAATTTGTGTTATTTGGTATCCCAGGCGTTTGTTCGTGGTAAATACGGCAAACCCCGTGTGGATCTGGCACTTTTGCGTGAGCATCGCCAGGGGTTGATCGCACTGTCTGCCTGCCTTGCAGGTGCAGTTGCCCAGCGGCTTTTAGAGGAAGATTACGATGCTGCCAAAGCAACTGCTTTGGAGCTGGCGGATATCTTTGGCGAGGATAATTTCTATTTGGAGCTGCAGGATCACGGGATCCAGGAACAGACTGCGGTCAATCAGGGTATTATGCGCCTTGCAAGAGAGACCGGCTTACCATTGGTAGTCACCAATGATGCCCACTATCTGCGCCGTGAGGATGCCACAATGCAGGATGTTCTGCTGTGTATCCAGACCGGCAAGACCGTAGATGATCCGGACCGAATGAAATTTGAGGGAAGCGAGTTCTACCTCAAAAGTGAGGAAGAGCTGCGGCAGCTGTTCCCCAACTGTGATGAGGCTTTTGAAAACACAGCAAAAATTGCAGACTGCTGTAATTTGGAATTTGTTTTCAATGAATACCATCTTCCGTCTTTCCCTGTACCGGAAGGCTATACCAATGAGCAGTATTTCCGCAAGCTCTGTATGGATGGCTTTCGGGAGCGGTATGTCGATCCTCCGCAGAGCTACATGGAGCGCCTGGAATATGAGATCGGCGTCATTAGCCGCATGGGATATGTGAATTACTATCTCATTGTGTGGGATTTTATCCGTTATGCCAAGGAATCCGGCATTCCTGTGGGACCCGGCCGTGGCTCCGGTGCAGCTTCTATTGTTGCGTACTGTATGCACATTACGGAAGTGGATCCTATGAAATACGCGCTGATCTTCGAACGCTTCTTAAATCCTGAGCGTGTGAGTATGCCGGACTTTGATACGGATTTTTGCCAGGAACGCCGTGGCGAAGTCATTGACTATGTGATGAAGAAATACGGCGCAGACCATGTGGCGCAGATCGCTACCTTCGGCACTATGGCGGCCCGAGGTGCCATCCGGGATGTGGGCAGAGCTCTGAACTTTACTTACGCGGAAACGGATGTAGTGGCGAAACAGGTGCCCGGCACACCCAAGATCACGCTGGATGAAGCCCTGAGTGTATCCCCCAAGCTGAAGGAAATGTATGATACGGATGAGCGGGTCAGACTGCTGATCGATACGGCAAAGAGCTTGGAGGGTATGCCCAGAAACACATCCACCCACGCCGCAGGTGTGGTGATTACAGCAGACCCGGTGTATACCTATGTGCCGCTGTCTACCAATGAAGATACCATCGTCACCCAGTATACGATGACCACTATTGAGGAGCTGGGACTTCTGAAAATGGACTTCCTGGGCCTGCGAAACCTGACAGTGATCAAGGATGCCCAGACCCAGATCCGTCAGATCCATCCGGATTTTGATATCGATAAAGTGCCGGACGATGATCCTGAGACCTTTGCTATGCTCTCAGAGGGAAAGACGCAGGGTGTTTTCCAGTTGGAGTCTGCCGGAATTACCGGTGTCTGTGTCAATATGAAGCCCACCTCCATCGAGGATATGACGGCTATCGTGGCGCTGTACCGACCCGGTCCTATGGATTCCATTCCCATGTTTATCGCCAATAAGCTGGATCACAGAAAGATCACCTATAAAACAAAGCTTTTAGAACCGATCCTGCGGGTCACCTACGGCTGTATCGTGTATCAGGAGCAGGTTATCGAGATCTTCCGCAGCCTGGGTGGCTATACTATGGGACAAGCGGATAATATCCGCCGTGCCATTTCCAAAAAGAAAATGAAGGTTATTGAGGCAGAGCGCAAGGTCTTTGTCTACGGTGACCCGGAGCAAAATATTCCCGGCGCTGTGGCAAAGGGCGTCAGCGAGGCGGCGGCGCAGTCTATCTACGATGAGATCGTGGATTTTGCAAATTATGCCTTCAATAAGGCACACGCAGTCTGCTATGCGGTAGTGTCCTACCAGACAGCATATCTGAAGTGTCATTACCCCCGTCAGTATATGGCTGCGCTGATGACCTCTGTGCTGGATTCTGCCACAAAGGTCTCGGGCTATATTGCAGAGTGCAAGGAAATGGGCATTGCTGTATTACCCCCGGATATCAACCGTTCTGTGGATAACTTCAGCGTGGAAGGGGACTCTATCCGCTTTGGTCTTGGCGCTGTCAAGAATGTGGGCAGAGGACTGATCCGCAGTATGGTGGCAAAGCGCACAGAGGGCGGTCCTTTCAAATCTTTGGAGGACTTTATTCAGCGTATGGGTGAGGGCGAGCTGAACAAGCGGGCAGTTGAAAACTTTATCAAGTGCGGTGCTATGGATTGCTTTGGATACCACCGCAGCGAGCTTTTGGCTGTTTATGACAGTATGATGGACCATATCGCATCTGCCAGAAAGAAGAACCTGGACGGCCAGATGGGCCTGTTTTCTATGCTTGCTGAGGAGGACAGCGCTGCGCAGATCCCCATTCCTAAGCTTTCCGAGCTGAATAAGGCAGATATGATGCTGATGGAAAAAGAGACCACCGGTATCTATATCTCCGGACATCCCATGGATGATTACCGCCATCTGCTGAAAAACACCCATGTGGTGCCCATCGGCTCGCTGACCGATGAGGAGAGCGCCTATCAAGACGATCAGATCATCAGCGTTGCCGGTATCGTGCAGACCATCAAAATGAAAACCACACGAAATAATTCCATGATGGCGTATGTGACTCTGGAGGATGATACCGCAGCCATTGAGATGCTGGCATTTTCCAATGTATTGAGTCAGTATGGCAGTTATCTGCGGGAAAATCAGCCGGTGGTGGTCACAGGTCGGCTTTCCATGCGGGATGATAAAGAGCCGCAGATCGTCATTAACCGTGCGAGACCTATGTCGGATTATGAAAATCGACCCCAGGAGCCCGCACAGGAAAGACAGGTACAGCACGACACGGCACCTGCACAGACGCTGTATTTGCGTCTGCCTTCTGAGGATACACATATTTATCCCAAGGTCAAGGCAATCATCAATATGTTTCCTGGCAACAGCGCGGCAGTGCTTTATTTTGCGGATACCAAGCTGCGCCGGGGTGCCCGGTGCGCATTGGATGAAAGAATGCTGACAGAGCTGAAGAGTCTGTTGGGAAATGAAAATGTTGTTACCAAATAGCTTTCCTTTTTGACACAGTTATGTTATACTAAAGGTTGGAGGTGCTGCTATGAAAAAGCGGATAAAAATGCTGTGTTTGCTTCTTTGCGCAGCACTGCTGTTTGTCGGCTGCAGTATGCAGACGGTGGATAAAATGTACCGGCTGCCGAAGCGTTCACAGGACTATAATGACTTGCAGAGCGCGGTGGATGCGGCGATGACCGATCTGGAGTACTGCGCGCCCTTATCCGGTGAGAACAGGCAGACTGTTCAAGCCGCCGATCTGGATGGTGACGGTGTGCGGGAATATTTGCTGTTTGCTAAAAGCGCAGCGGAGCGACCCCTTCGGATCCTGATCTTTAGAAATAACGGCTCAGGCATTGTACATACGGATACTATTGAAAGCAATGGAACGGCTTTCGATCAGATCGAGTATGTGCAGATGGACGATGACACCGGTGTGGAATTGATCGTCGGTACTCGGCTGAGCGATCAGGTCCTGCGCAGTGTGTCTGTGTATACTTTCCGTGACGAGATTGCTGAACAGTTGGTGTCGGTCAATTATACAAAGTTTATTGCAGCAGATCTGGATCAGGACAGCCGTACAGAGCTGTTGGTTCTGCGACCGGGTCTGGAAGACGGCGACAACGGTGTTGCAGAGCTTTATGGAATTGAAGACGGTACGATGTCGCGCTCCAATGAGGCAAATATGTCCCAGCCTTCTGAGCAGCTGAAGCGTATTATTGTGGGCAAGCTTCACGATGGGCAAATGGCAGTATATGCAGCAAGCACTGTGGATGAGACAGCTATCGTTACAGATGTGTATGCGGTTGTAGATGGTGTGCTGTCTAATTTGACTTTCTCCAATGAGTCCGGAACAAGCGTGCAGACTATGCGTAACTACTATGTCTACGCGGATGATATTGACAATGACGGTGTTATAGAGCTTCCCAGCCTGATGAATATGGAACAAATGAAAACAGAGGATGCCCCGGACCGACAGGATCTTATCCGCTGGTATGCAATGACCATAGATGGCTCGGAAGTGGATAAAATGTATACCTTCCATAATTTTGTCAACGGCTGGTATATCAGTCTCGGCAGCGACCTGGCTACCAATATCACCGTAAAGAATGCAGGCACAAGCTTTGAATTCTATTATTTGGATGAGGGCGGAGCCGAGGGTGAAAAGCTGATGACGGTCTATGCCTTCAGCGGACAAAACCGGGATGAACAGAGTGGCGAATCCGGTCGGTTCATTTTGCTGAAAACGGAGTCGGTCACCTATGCGGCAAGTCTTGAGGACCTTGCAGGGCAGAAGGGGTTAACTCAGGATGTTCTGATCAACAGTTTCCATCTGATCCAGCAGGACTGGAAAACAGGTGAGATGTGAGGTGCGTTATGAAAAAAGTGCTGATTTTGGAAGATGAAGTAAATATTCGCAGCTTTGTTGTCATCAATTTGAAGCGTGCCGGCTATGATGCCATAGAGGCAGGCACCGGTCAGGAGGCGCTGGACAAGCTCCGGGATAATCCGGATATTGGTGTAGCGATCCTGGACATTATGCTGGCGGATATTGATGGCTTTGAGGTTTGCAGGCGTATTCGTGCCACCAGCAAGCAAATCGGTGTGATTATGCTTACTGCCCGGACACAGGAAATGGACAAGGTCACAGGACTTATGACCGGCGCGGATGATTATGTCACAAAACCGTTTTCTCCTGCTGAGCTGACAGCGAGAATCGATGCTCTGTACCGCCGGATCGGTGGTGACAGCGCTGCGACACCTGAATTGCTTTCTCAGGGTCCTTTTGTAATGAACACAAAGAATCATACCCTGACCAAGGCTGGCAACCGTGTCCGTTTGACACAGGTTGAATATGCAATATTGAAGCTGTTTATGATGAATCCCGGCAGAGCGCTCTCCAGAGAGGAGATCTTATCTGCAGTTTGGGGACGGGAGTATGAAGGGGAACTGAAGATCGTGGATGTAAATATCCGCCGTCTTCGTATTAAGATCGAGGATGACACAGCAAGCCCTACCTACATTACTACAGTATGGGGCTATGGCTACAAGTGGGGCGCTTGATAAGCAGAGAGGAGGCAGCCTGTGTTTAAGATCAAAGGTCTTCGTAAACGCTGGTTGCTGAACACCGTCGGCATTGTCAGCGTGCTGGGACTGGTTTGCGTATTAGTGGTAACTTTGGTTTTCGGTGCGTATTATCAGTCTGCAATGGAATCGGATATGCGTTACCGGGCAAGGACAACCACTGAATTCTTTGCAGATTATCTGAATCAAAGCTATAAAGAATACTATCAGTCCTGTATCACCTATGCCCAAACCTTCGAGGATAAGAATACCATTGAATTGCAGTTCATTAACGCACAGGGGCGGATCGTTGCCACCTCCTACGGTAAATGGGCTGGCGAGTCCCCGATCACAGAGGACATCTCCCAAGCCATTGAGCAACGGCAGATCATAACCTTTACCGGCGAGGATCCTCTTACCGGTGAACGAATTATGGCGGTGTCCAGCCCAATGATCTACAGTAACGGCGAAGTGATTGGTGTTCTGCGTTATGTGACATCCACATATCTGGTGGAAAGGCAAACTGTAAAGATCGCAGGCATTTCTTTGGCTGCGCTGCTTGTGGTATTGGCTGTACTGATCATCAGCAGCAACTATTATATCCATTCCATCCTTGTACCGCTGGCTGAGATCGTTGATAAAGCCAAGAAGATCACCAATGGAACCTACGGCATCCAGATCCAGACCCATTATGATGATGAGATCGGCGAGCTTGCCGACGCCATCAATGAAATGTCCATTCAGATCAATCAGAATGAGAAAATGCAGACGGAATTTATTTCTTCTCTTTCTCATGAATTGCGCACGCCTCTTACTGCCATTACCGGCTGGAGTGAAACCTTGCTTGCCGGGGACGATCTGAATGCAGATACCCGCAGAGGTATGCGGATCATCTCCAGAGAGACAAAGCGCCTGACAGAGATGGTTGTGGACCTTCTGGACTTCACCCGCATTCAGGATGACCGTATGACGCTGAATATTGAACAGACCGATATCCGCGGTGAATTTGAAGATACCGTATATATGTACGGCAGTCGACTCTCCCGGGAGGGTATCACCCTGGAATACGAAGATACGGAAGCGGAAATTCCGGAAATCTCCTGCGATCCCAAGCGGATGCGGCAGGTATTCCTGAACATATTGGATAATGCTGCCAAGCATGGCGGCGAAGGCAAACAGATCGACGCATCCATCGCCTGCGAGCAGGATATGATCGTGGTGCGTATCCGTGATTATGGCAGCGGCATCCCGGAAGATGAACTGCCGCTGGTGAAAAAGAAATTCTATAAGGGCAGCTCCAAGCCAAGAGGTACAGGTATCGGTCTTGCGGTGTGCGATGAGATCGTGGCAATGCACGGAGGCACGCTGGAGCTTACAAATGCAGAGGGTGGCGGAACCCTTGTTACCATCAGTATTCCCGCAACGCAATAAGGAAGGAACATTATGGCAAAAGATAAAGAGCAGAAGTGCTGTGAAAAATTTAAGACTATGATCGGCGGACAAGCCCTGATCGAAGGTATTATGATGCGCGGTCCGGAATTGGATGCTGTTGTGACCCGGGGGAAAGACGGCTTAAATGTGGAAACGAACCGTCGGAAGCTGCCGCCTAAGAAATCTATGCTGAACTGGCCCTTTATCCGGGGTGTGCGGAACTTTTTTGATGCACAGGTCACCGGCGTGAAGGCAATTATGCGCTCTGCGGATCTGTCTCCGGAGGAAACGCAGGAAGAGCCCTCCAAACTGGATATTTGGCTGGAAAAGAAGCTGGGAGATAAGCGTTTTCAGGATCTGATCGTTGGAATCGCGGTGTTTATGGGTTTAGGACTGTCCATATTGCTGTTCTTCCTGTTGCCGATGATCATCAGCGGACTATTTGACGGACTGATCAAAAACACCTTCGTACTGCATCTGATGGAGGGCGCGGTTCGAATTGCCATCTTTGTGGCATACATTCTGCTGGTGTCCAGAATGCCGGATATGAAGCGCGTATTTGCTTATCACGGCGCTGAGCATAAGACCATCCGCTGCTATGAGGCAGGGCTTGAGCTGACTGTTGAAAATGTCCGTGAGCAGACAAGAATGCACCCCAGATGCGGCACAAGCTTTTTGCTGGTGGTTATGATATTGTCGATTTTGATCTTCTCTGTGGCGTCCTCCGGTCTTTTGGCAGTGGCGCCTGCTCTTGCAGCGCTCCGGGGCAGCTTCCTGTACCGACTTCTTATGATCCTATTTAAGCTGCTGCTGTTGCCGATTGTGGTTTCTGTGAGCTATGAACTGAACCGTCTGATCGGTCGGTACGATAATGCATTGACCCGGCTGCTGACGGCTCCCGGTATGTGGTTTCAGAATTTTACAACTAACGAGCCGGATGATGAAATGATCGAAGTGGGTATTGCGGCCCTTCAGGCGGTATTGCCGGAGCAGGAGGGTTCAGACCGTTGGTAATGACGATTTCACAGTTATATTTAGAGGCGAAGAATCGACTGCGGATAACGGAGGATGAGGAAACTGCCGGCTTTATGGCAAGAAATCTTCTGTGCTACGCGACCGGCGAAAGCTACGAGACATTGGTTGCTATGGGTCAGTCCAGGGTGTCTGACAAGGCTTATGATAAAATGCAGCGCGCCCTCTACCGGGCACAGACCGGCGAGCCTCTGGCATATATTATCGGAGAATGGGACTTCTACGGAATGACTTTGCACATCACAAAGGATGTGCTGATCCCAAGGGATGATACCTGCGCTGTGGTGGGTCTTGCCATTAATCAGGCGCTGTATCTGCAAAATGCCCCCCGGATACTGGACCTTTGCACCGGCTCCGGGTGCATCGGCTTGGCAGTTGCCAGTCGGGTTAAGGATGCTCGGGTGACCTTGGCGGATGTTTCCCGGGATGCCATTGCCGTGGCAAGAAAGAATATATCCGCACAAAAACTATCCTCCAGAGTGTCCTGTGTCAGTGTGGATGCCTTGCAGGCACCGCCTGCCTTTTTGGGAAAGTTTGATTTGATCGTTTCCAATCCACCGTATATCACCACGGATGAAATGCGGCAGCTTCCCAGAAGCGTAAAGGATTTTGAGCCGGAGCTGGCACTCCATGGCGGTGACGACGGTCTTGAATTTTACCGTGCCATTGCCAAAAATTACTATGATGTTCTCAAGCCCGGCGGATATCTGTGCTTTGAGTTTGGAATGGGTCAGGGTGATGCGGTTTGCCGGATCTTGGAGATGAATGGGTATACCATCCTGGAAAGAGCCAGGGATTATAATGATATAGAGCGGGCAGTGCTTGCCCAAACTTGATGCAGAAGGAAGGAAACATAGATATGGCTACGAAAAAGACAGTATACGATGCCCCTACACCTGCAACCGATAAGAAAAAGGCTTTGCAGACAGCGCTTTCTCAAATTGAAAAAAGCTTTGGAAAGGGCGCGGTTATGCGCCTTGGTGACCGTCCTGAAATGAATGTTGAGGCAATCCCCACCGGCTCCCTGGCGCTGGATGCAGCGCTGGGCATTGGCGGTGTTCCCAAGGGACGCATCATTGAGATCTACGGACCGGAGTCCTCCGGTAAGACCACCCTGGCGCTGCATATCCTTGCAGAAGTCCAGAAGATGGGCGGCGAGGTTGCCTTCGTGGACGCAGAGCACGCGCTGGACCCCGTTTATGCAGCAGCATTGGGTGTGGACACCGATAATATGCTGGTGTCCCAGCCGGATACCGGCGACCAGGCATTGGAGATCACAGATGCACTGGTGCGCTCCGGCGCTGTGGATGCTGTGGTCGTGGACTCCGTTGCGGCTTTGGTCCGCAAGCAGGAGATCGAGGGCGAAATGGGCGATACCTTTGTGGGCTTGCAGGCAAGACTGATGTCTCAGGCGTTGCGTAAGCTGGCAGGTACCATTTCCAAGACCAATTGCGTGGTCATCTTTATCAATCAGCTGCGTATGAAGATCGGTGTGATGTACGGTAACCCTGAGACCACCACCGGCGGTAACGCGCTGAAATTCTATTCCTCTGTCCGCTTGGATGTGCGCCGTGTGGAATCCATTAAAGAAGGCGGCAATGTGATCGGCAATAAGACCCGTGTCAAGGTTGTCAAGAACAAGGTCGCACCGCCGTTCCGTGAAGCATACTTTGACATTATGTACGGTCAAGGCATCAGTAAGTGGGGCGAACTGGTGGATCTGGCGGTCCAGATGGATATCGTTCAGAAGTCCGGCAGTTGGTTCTCCATGGGCGAAGAGCGCATTGGCCAGGGCAAGGACAGCGTAAAGGCTTTTCTGATGGCAAATCCCGATATCGCAGAAACAGTGGAAGCTCAGGTCCGCGAGAATCTGTTGAAGCAGAGCGGTGTAGTCCGTGAGCCTGCAAAAGCCGCGGAGCGCCCTGTTGCCGTAAGTGCGGATGACTTTGATGATGAAGATTGATTCGGTTGCCTCCCGGCCTGACAGAGCTGGGAGGCATACCGTGCGTTTTGCGGACAACTCTGTAATGCGCCTGTACCGGCAAACGCTGGAAGCATTTGGTCTATATGCCGGTATGGAACTGTCCCAGGAAGAATATACTGCGTTAAAGTCTGCAGCAGGGGAAATGTCTGCAAAAATGCGTGCAGTCAGAATCGTGTCGGCATCCAGCGTGTCCATAAAAGACCTGGAGCAAAGACTGATCCAAAAAGGGGAGGACCCCACCCAGGCAAAAGAAGCTGTCCGCTGGATGACAGATATGGACCTGCTTGACGACCGAAAGACTGCGGAGCAGATCGTGCATCGCTGCATCGGCAAGGGATACGGCTTGGCAAGAGCCAAGCAAGCTCTGTTTGAAAAGCGGATTCCCAAGGAACTTTGGCAGGAGGTCTTAGAAGACTATCCGGATCAAAGCCAACACATTAGATCTTATCTTGAGACCCATTTGAGTAGCGCAGATGCCCGGGATGTCCGGAAGGCAATCGATGCACTGCTGCGTAAGGGTCATAGTTATTCTCATATCCGTGCTGCACTTAATGAATTGCAGCTGAGTACGGATGATTACCCGGAGGAATCGTAATGGCAAATATTGGATTCATTTCCTTAGGCTGCGCAAAGAATCAGGTGGACTGTGAGCGGATGATGTACCGGGTGCAGGACGCAGGCTTTACCGTGCAGCCGGATGTGGCAGGCAGTGATGTTGTTGTGATCAATACCTGCGGCTTTATCGATGCCGCAAAAGCAGAAGCGATCGACAGCATTTTGCAGATGGCGCAGCTGAAGCAGCAGGGTCTTATCGGAAAAATATTGGTTACAGGCTGCCTTTCTCAGCGGTATCAGCAGGAGATATTGCAGGAGATGCCGGAGGTGGACGGTGTATTGGGTACCGGCAGCTATACCCAGATCGTGCCTGCCATTGAAAAGCTGTTGCAAGGTGAAAGTGTTTATGATTTTGCATCCATTGATGCGCCGGAGGAAGAAACAGGTCGTATCCTCACCACGCCGGAGCACTATGCATATTTGAAGATCGCGGAGGGCTGCGATAACCGCTGCGCCTACTGTATCATTCCTTACCTGCGGGGAAGATATCGCAGCCGCAGTATAGATGATGTGCTGTATGAAGCGCGGCTGCTGGCTGCAAACGGTGTAAAAGAGTTGATCGTGGTGGCGCAGGATACCAGCCGTTACGGAACGGATCTTCCCGGACATAAGCGCTTACTGCCGCAGCTTTTGCAGGAGCTGTGTAAGATCGAAGGCATTCATTGGATAAGACTCCACTATGCCTATCCCGATGAGATCGATGACGAGCTGATCCGTGTTATGGCACAGGAAGAGAAGATCGTCAAGTATTTGGATCTTCCCATTCAGCACTGTAACGATAAGGTACTCACCCTGATGAACAGACGGGGAGACGGCGCATTTTTACGGCAGCTGTTTGCTAAGCTGCGTTCTCAGATCCCCGGACTTGTGATCCGCACCAGCGTGATCACAGGCCTGCCCGGAGAGGGTGAGGAGGAATTTGCTGAGCTTTGCGCATTCTTGAAGGAACAGCGTCTGGAGCGCGTGGGTGCGTTCGCTTTTTCACCTGAAGAGGGAACACCGGCTGCCGAAATGGAATTTGTGGATAATGAGGTCGCCCTTGCCCGGGCGCAGATCGTAGAACAGATCCAGTCAGCCATTATGGACGACTATAACAGCGCTATGATCGGCAAGTCCGTAGAGGTCCTTGTGGATGGCTTCGACGAAGAAACCGAGCAGTTCTTTGGCAGGACTTTTGCAGATTCTCCGGATATCGACGGTCGGGTCTGGATCGCTTCGGAAGAAGCCTTGATCGAGGGCAGCTTTGTAACAGTCTGCATTGACGGACTGATCGACGGAGATCTCTCCGGCTATGTTGTGGAGGAATGAAAATGACAACTGCAAGTAAGATCACACTCATCCGGATCGCTTTTATTCCGGTGTTTATGGTACTGATGTATTTGAGCGGTGGCACGCCAAATCTTTGGATGTGGCTTTCCCTTGGGGTATTCATCGTGGCAAGCCTTACGGATTATGTGGACGGTCATATCGCAAGAAAATACAATCAAGTCAGCGACTTTGGCAAATTCCTGGATCCTTTGGCGGATAAACTGCTGGTTATCGCAGCTATGACTATGTTCTGTGAGTGGAGCATCATTCCTGCATGGGCGCTGATGATCGTTTTGACCCGGGAATTTGCTGTTACCGGCCTGCGGCTGGTTGCTGTGGGCAAGGGTAAAGTGATCGCTGCCGGCTGGAGCGGCAAGATCAAGACTGCCAGCACTATGGTGGGGCTTTGCGTGATGATGGCATTTCCCCAAGTGGATGTGCTTAACGGCATCATTATCGGTGTGATCGTAGTAACAACTGTTTATTCCGGAATCGAATACTTTATTCAAAACTGGAACTGTCTTTGGGATAAGTAATTATGAATGTAAAAGAAGTAGGCGAGATCCGTCGCAGAGTGCGCCGGGATCGCAGCAATATGACAGCCATTTACGGCTGCTATGTAAACAGTCAAAAGGAGATCATCTCCAGCTTCCGGCTGCCGACGGGTATTATGCCGGAAAATGAAGCGGAGAAGTATTTTTCTGTGATGAAGCGCGCACTCTCCGGCACGCTTGGTAAAAACCTCATCGATATCTGCTTTAAGACCTCTCAGGTGGCAGACAGCCCGGAACATAAATTTCTGATGCAGCTGCGTCAGACAGGCTTGCAGGACGATGAGTTGCGAATGGAATTTTATAAAAAGGTCATCGACTCTGTCAGCTTTGACGATAACTACCTTATTCTTATTGGCTGCGACAGCTATGATGTGCCTTTTAAGAGCAAGGATGATACCGTGCAAGCGGATGCATCCGGTGAGGTCTATAAATATCTGCTGTGCGCTGTGTGTCCTGTGAAGCAGACAAAGGCGAATTTGCGCTATGTTGCTGAGGAGAAAGAGTTTCACGACGGTGGCTTGGCGCAGACTGTGTGCGCGCCGGAGCTGGGATTCCTGTTCCCGGCGTTTGATGACCGGTCCGCGAATATCTATAATGCGCTCTTTTATACCCACAATACCAAGCTGAGCCATCAGGAATTTGTGGACAAGATCTTTAATACGCCCATTCCCAAGCCCGCCTTCGAGCAGAAAAAGTCCTTTGAGGCGCTGCTGATGACCTCTTTGGAGGACGAATGCAGTATGGAGGTGGTGCAGACTGTTCACGATGAGCTGCGCCAGGCCGTTGCGCTGCATAAGGAAAGCAAGATCCCCGAGCCGCTGCTGATTTCTAAGGAAGAGGTAAAAACCGCTCTCAAGAGCAGCGGTGTCCCGGAAAAACAGGTTGCAAAATTCAGCGTT
This sequence comes from Faecousia sp., assembly GCA_045590135.1. Lineage (GTDB taxonomy): Bacteria > Bacillota > Clostridia > Oscillospirales > Oscillospiraceae > Faecousia. The sequence continues at coordinate 86,879 of JAZNQK010000100.1, read as the reverse complement.
GCCTACGATGAAGCCTTTGGCTTTGAGGCACAGCTGCATCCAACCAATATCATTGATAATAAAATCACCATCACCACACCGGATGTTTCCATTAAGGTCAATCCGGAAAGAAGCGACCTCATTGAGACCCGTGTCATCGGCGGTGTGAAGTACATCCTCATCTGCGCCGATGAAAATGTGGAAGTCAACGGTGTGAATATCCATATCAAAGACGATTCCTTGGTGGAAGTCTAAAGCATACAATAAACGGGCGATGCTATATGGCATCGCCCGTTTCCTATATGTAGATTATTTGCTGTTCTTATAAATATCCACAATGATATCCGCGCAGTTATCCACACCCAGCACACTGCTGTTCAGGCTGATATCATAGTTCTGGGACATACCCCAGGTCCTGCCGGTGTAGTGCTGATAGTTGACCTTGCGGCGCTTATCCTTTTCCTGCAGACGAGCCTCGGGGCTCTTTTCAGATTCGCCATAAAGCCGCACAATACGGTCAGCACGGAAATCCATATCCGCATGGATGTAAACATGGAGGCAGTCGGCCCGGTCTTTCAAAATATAGTCAGCATTTCTGCCAACGATAACGCACGGACCCTGCTCTGCCAGCTGCAGGATGACGCTGCACTGCACATTCCAGAGAAAATCCGCAGTGGAAAGGCCGTTCATCACACCGGGAACACCGTGGTGGGCGAAGGCGTAGGAAAACAGACTGTTTCCGGGAGAATGCTCGCCGTGCTCTTCAATATACTTAGGCGCAAAGCCGGATTCCAACGCGATCTGATCTACAAGCTCTTTATCATAAAAGGGGATACCAAGCTTTTCCGCCACTGCGTGACCGATACTGCGTCCGCCGCTTCCGAATTCTCTGCTGATGGTAATGATCTTCTTTTCCATAAGTATGCCTCCTTTGGATGTGGTTTCCTGCTTATATTATAACCACAGCCGGGATACTTGTCAATGAAAAAGCAATGCAGCCGGGCATCCACCCGGCTGCATAATAAAGTTTCATTGAGAATCGGTTTGGCGATCTGTTTGTTAGCCAATGGTCACGGCAAATATCTGCGCGCCCTTTGTACCGACAACAATGGTGTTGTCATACACAACGGGAGACGCCTCGATGTTGCTGCCCAACGCAGTCCTGTCTAAGGTCTCGCCGGTAGCGCTGTCAACAAGATTCAAGTAGCCGCTGGCATCGCACATAATAATGTATCCGTTTCCATCCTGGTCATATACGGCGGTGGGCGTGCTCCAGGAGTATGTGCCCATAATTTTTTCCCAGATCACTTCGCCGGTGTTCTTGTCCAGCGCCACCAGTGTGCCTTCTTCATAGTCCGGCGTTCTGGCAATGTGGAACAGGATCATACCCTCCATAGATGTGCCGTTTCTGCCCAGCAGGGGAGATGAAAGCGCACCGCCGGAGACATCATAATTGTAGGGGATATCAGAATAAGTCTTTTCCCAAATAATGTCGCCGTTAGCAGCATCCAGCTTATACATATAGCAGATGCCGGGACTGAATTCTAACGAAGTGGCAAGGTACAGATATCCTTTGCCGTCCTCGCCCCACTCAAATACCGGGGTGGCATTCAGGTCATCACGAATGTCCTGCGCCCAGATCAATTCCATAGTGTTCAGGTCAATGCAGAAGAACATACCGCCGTTGTCACCGGCGTACAGGTAGCTATCTACAATGATAGGACTGCTCTCAAAACCCACGGTGCGACCGGTGTTGGTAGTATAGCGAACCTTGACTGTCTCCTCCGGATCAACGGTAATTGTGCCGGCGTCAATGTCAAAATTGGTATTCAGCTTAATAGTGTAAATGATGCCGTTTTCACCGGGCCAGATCAGGGTGTCCGTTTTGGCATCTACTAAGGGCGCGCCGTCAAAAGCGTACCAACCACGCAGATTGTAGCTGTCCATACCGGAACGCTCAAACAAAATGGAACCGTCGATCAGACTGATGGCATACATTCTGGGCGGCTTGCCGCTGTAATCCATAGAGGGGACAAAGTCACCGGATCCAACATACAGTATGGGATAACCTCTGGGATCCAGCGTACCTGCGCCCTTGAAGTTCATACCGATATTCACAGGATCCCGGGTATAAGAGCCGTCATCCAGATCCAGGAAGTAAATGCTGCCATCCAGGGTAGCATAGATCACCTCTACAAGGTCTTCCTTAGCCTTTTTGTTATCGTATAGATTCATAACCGCCTTGGTTTCTTCATCCCAGCGAACGACGATCGGCTGACCGGTCCAGCCGCAGCCACCCCAGGTGTTAAAGAATCCGACCTCGCTGCTCCACTTTTTGACGGTGGTCTTATCCGTGATCTGTGCAGTACCAAAGGTAGCACCGGTGCGGTAGTGATCACCCCGGAAGGTGGTGATACCGGCCAAACTGGTGTAATCGCTGCTGTTTCCAAAGTGGATGGGGGATTCTCTGTTGTATTCAGAAACGATACCGTCTTGCGTAATGATCTCCCACTTGACATTCCAGTTGGCAGGATCGGAGGATTCTGTCTTCTCCGGTGTGTAAGTAGGCTCCGGCTCTGTGGGCTCTGTAGTGGGCTCCGTCGTTTCTTCCACTGTTGTTTCTGTTGGCTCGGTAGTCGGCTCTGTGGTTTCCTCAGTCGTAGGCTCGGTGGTGACTATGGTTTCCTGTAGCAGCTGCTGACCCACTGCTCTGTAACGCAGCGCGCAGAAAACACAGCATACAAGGGTAATTGCAGCGGCGATAAAGATAATGACCGGCAGCACCAAAGAGCCACGATAGTCATCATCCATCTTTCTGCGTCGTAGCACGACCACAGTATCAATAATGCCGCAAACCAATAAAAAAACGGTGATCACACCTAAAACGATCAGCGCCGGACCCATAAGTGCGAATTGCTGTGCCAATTCGCTGCCGGCAGCTGTAAGCGCGTTTCCCATAAAGATACCTCCAAAATGCTCTTTACGGGAATTATAGCATCCTTTCAGCAGATGTGCAAGGAAAATGCAGAAAAATGTCGGTATCTCCCGCATTGCCATTTTATAAAAATTATGTTATAATCCTCCAAGAATCAACTAAGGAGAAAACTATGGATCAGATCATTCAAGCCTTATCTCAAGAGCTGGGACAGAACGCCCAGTATGTGGAAAATGTGGTAGCTCTTTTGGATGAGGGCAATACCATTCCCTTTATTGCCCGTTACCGGAAAGAGCTTCACGGCTCCATGGACGATACCACGCTGCGCAATCTGGAGACCCGACTGAATTACCTTCGAAATCTGAAGCAGCGTAAAGAAGAGATCATCAGCTCCATTGAATCCCAGGGTAAGCTTACGCAGGAACTTGCGGCGGCGATTGAAGCTGCAGCTACCTTAGCAGAAGCAGAGGATTTGTATCGGCCTTACAAGCAAAAGCGCCGTACAAGAGCCACTGTAGCAAAAGAAAAGGGATTAGAGCCTCTGGCACTGGCGATCTTCGCCCAAACGGGAGAAGAGCCTGCTCAGCTTGCAGCGGATTATATCGACTCGGAGAAGGGCGTTGAGACCCTGGAGGATGCCCTGGCGGGCGCATCGGACATTATTGCAGAGATGATCTCTGACGACGCAGATATTCGCAAAGCCCTTCGCCTGAAAATGGAGCGTCAGGCGGTGATGACCGTCAAGGCGGAGGACCCGGAAAACGATAGCGTTTACCGGCTGTATTACGATTTTTCTGCACCGGTTTCAAGGCTTTTGAATCACCAGATCCTGGCTATCAACCGAGGCGAAAAGGAAGGTTTTCTAAAGGTCAGCATAACATTACCCGGCGCAGAAGGACAGGCTGTTGTATGTCGCGGCGCATTGAAACCTACTGCACAGATCAGCAGCTTTGTACGCGCAGCTGCGGAGGATGCCTATGAGCGCCTGATAGCACCCAGTGCGGAGCGGGAGATGCGCAGCGCACTGACGGAGCGGGCAGGGGAGTCTGCCATTGCAAACTTTGCCCTGAACTTAAAGCCTCTTTTGATGCAGCGCCCTGTCAAGGGCTTTGTTACTATGGGCCTTGACCCCGGATACCGCAACGGCTGTAAGGTCGCGGTCGTAGACGGTACCGGCAAGGTGCTGGATACTTCCGTTGTTTATCCTACCTTCTCCCAGCGTAAGCAGGAGGAAGCCATTGAGATCCTTTCGAGAATGATCCGCAAGCACGGTGTCAAGCACATTGCTATCGGCAACGGCACGGCATCCCGTGAAACAGAAGCGATGACTGTGCAAATGCTGAAAAGCTTCAGTGATGTGGGCTATGTGATCGTCAATGAGGCGGGTGCATCTGTGTATTCCGCGTCCAAGTTAGCAGCAGAGGAGTTCCCGGACTTTGATGTGAATCTGCGAAGTGCAGTTTCCATCGCCCGGCGTTTGCAGGACCCCCTTGCTGAGCTTGTGAAGATCGATCCCAAGGCCATCGGCGTAGGTCAGTATCAGCACGATTGTCCTCAGAAACGGCTGGATGAGGCACTTGGTGGCGTTGTTGAGGATTGTGTTAATGCGGTTGGCGTAGATGTCAATACCGCATCTGTCAGTCTGCTGCAGCAGGTATCCGGACTGAACGGAACAACAGCAAAAAATGTTGTAGCCTACCGTGAGGAAAACGGTGCATTCACCTCCAGAAGTCAGCTGAAAAAGGTTCCCAAGCTGGGACCAAAGGCTTACCAGCAATGTGCAGGCTTCCTGCGTGTGCCGGAGAGCAAGGAGATCTTCGATAATACCGGTGTCCATCCGGAATCCTACGATGCAGCGGAAAAACTGCTTGCGTTGTGCGGCTATACCAGGAAGGATGTATCTGCAGGCGGTATCGCCGAGCTTTCCGCCCGACTTGCAGATGTGGGCGTAGAAAGCGTCGCAGCGCAGTGTGGTGTGGGCGTTCCCACATTGGAGGATGTTGTCAAGGAGCTTCTGAAACCCGGCAGAGATCCCCGTGATGAGCTGCCTGCACCTATCTTACGCACGGATGTGCTGGAGATGAAGGACCTAAAGCCCGGTATGGTGTTGTCCGGAACGGTGCGTAATGTCATAGATTTCGGCGTGTTTGTGGATATCGGTGTCCACCAGGATGGCCTTGTGCATATCTCCCAGGTATGTAATAAAAAGCTGCGCCATCCCTCTGAAGTGGTGCAGGTTGGAGACATCGTCAAGGTCTGCGTTTTGGATGTGGACGAAAAACGCAAGCGCATCAGCCTTACTATGAAAAACATTCCTGCCGAAAATTAAAAAAAGATCCGCTGATATCAATCAGCGGATCTTTTTGCCCAAGAATGACCAAACGGAGCAGAATTGAGGTAAGAGTAAGTAATAGTACACCTAAAGCAATAGTATTGCTACTTGAAAGGGATGTATTATGCTCTCCTCAAATAGTCATCTGCTTCTTTTCTGCTCTTGAAAATTATAATGTATTTTTCTGCTCTGTATTTCTCAATTAACGCATATAGTTTCGGCAAAGAATTATCTGCAAATTCTTTAATTAAACCTTCAAATTCGGGATCCAATTCTTTTTCTATCCATGGTAGATCATAACGGCCTTTTCCCAGTCGTTCTGTTGCTCCTTGCAAGCAAACCTCTGTCGGCAAATCAAAGAGAATGACTGTATCGCATTCTTTAAGCCGTATTTCAACCGTTCTGTTATAATTGCCATCAATGATCCATTTGTCTGTTGCAAAAATCTCTTGTATTCTTTGATCAAATTCTTCTCTTGAAATATGTGTTCTATCAGGCTTATGCCAGATAGCATCAAGGTAATATAACGGCAAACCTGTTCTCTTGTTTAGTTTTTCTGCAAAAGTTGTTTTACCGCTTCCGGGAGATCCGATCACAATCACGCGCTTCATTGCGAATTCTCCTTTGCAGTGTTGATGGAGGAGATAAGCATTCTGCGAATAGATCCGCAATCATGTAAAATACTCTTTGTATCATCTATAGAGATAATGTTCGCTTTTTGGGCGATTTCAATCCAATATTCTGTTTCATAGCATTCTTTTAATGCGATCTGTAATTTGGCAATAAAATCCGGACGGCTGTGCGCATATTTCGCTTCGCGGATATTTGCTCCGATACTCGTTCCGCTTCGTTCAAGCTGATTTGACAGAGAATAATGTCCTTTTATGTTTTCTGTCAGTTTTAGGATTTGAATTGCAAATTCTGTTGACATATCCGCAAGTTTATTTTCAGCCATTGAAATCACCTCTTTAAATTCATCATACCACAGATTCTAACTGTTTTCAATGAAATCGCGCAAGGCGCGATGAAATCCTCACTCAGTTTGGATGAAATCTGCTAACGCAGATGAAATTAAATCCGTCCCATCTCTCCCCGCAAAGCGGGATTTCATCACGAAGTGATTTCATCCCACTGAGGTGGGATTTATCCCATCCGTGAGGACGGATTAAGTTGAAAAAACAACCCTTGTCTGGTAGACAAAGGTTGTTTTTTTCTGGTGGACCTGATCGGATTCGAACCGACGACCCCCACAATGCGAATGTGATGCGCTCCCAGCTGCGCTACAGGCCCAAACTATTTACCCTGCGATTATAGCTTTTTGTACTATGTTTGTCAAGTGCAGAAAAATTCTGAGCCTGCGTTTGCAGGCTCAGTTTTTATGGATCAATATACACTTTTAATGCCGAAGATGCGTTCTTCATCCAGATAGGGCTTCATATAGTTGCTGACGGTTTTACCGTCTACTTCCTTAGGCTTAATGCCGTCCTTTGCACAGATAGATGCAGCATAGCCGGCTGCTTCACCTGTAGCGGCCATATTACCGATAACACGGTAGGCAGAGAAGGGATAAAAATCACCGGAGATACAACGGCCTGCCAAAATCAGATTATCGCTACCCAGCGGCAACTGGCTGCGGAAGGGGATATGGAAAGGCTTCATATCATAACCGCGGGTCTGCTCGATGGTATCATCCTTGTGCAGCTTATGAACATCCACATGGAATGTAACCAAACAAACAGCATCCTCAAAGCGGCGGCCTTCCAGAATGTCCTCATTGCTGATGCGGTACTCGCCGTAAATTCTGCGGCCTTCCCGAACACCGATATGGGGTGTAGTTGCCACAAGACGAACATTTTCGAAACCGGGGATCTTTCTGTGGTCGAACACAACCTCAAAATTTTCCTTACGCAGGGTGTAAATCGCTCTGGACAGAGACTCAATATCATTGGGCATAACATCATAGCCCATAGTCATACCCATACCCCAGGAGCGCAGAGCGGGTCTTTTCTTAATGCAGCCCTGCTGGGCGGATAGCTCAATGCCGTACTTAGACAGCATATTGGCATACTTGGTCTTGTCATCTTCGTTGTCAGTGCCGTTGAAGTCTTCGGGGAAACCAACAACCATGGCTTCCATACTTACAGGGCTGGGACGATGGGTCTCCGGCTCTCCGCAATCCCACTCGCAACCTGTCAGAGCAGCAACAGAGCCGTTACCGGTGGAGTCGATGTACACTTTAGCCTCTACGCTGTAGTTGCCACACTCGGAGCAAACCAAGAGGGAATTGATGTGGCCGTCTGTGTGATCAACATGGCACACACGGCTGAAGAACATAACCTTAACACCGGCCTCAGCGCAGATTTTGTCCATAAAGTACTTGACGCCTTCCTCGTTGAGCAGGTTGCCGGGGATGTTCTTGCCGTTTTCGTCTGCCTTTGCACCACGAAGGGGGCAGGTCATATCGTGCGCATTCAGGAAATCTCGCAGTTCGTCAATCAGGCTGCCTTTTCCGTCGGCATCGATCAGATTGCCCATAAAGCTTTCGGTTACAGTACCGCCAAGGCTGCCAGCGCTCTCAATTAAAATAACTTTTGCACCCTGTCTTGCGGCTGTAACAGCTGCGAATACGCCGGCAATACCGCCGCCACATACAGCAACATCAAATTCGCCGAGAGATTTTGCTTCGATCTGATACATGATCAATTCTCCTTTGTATAAATATCGTGTTATGATTCTTTTATAATTATAATTCCGTAGAAAATAGTTGTCAACAAAAGTAGGTGCGGTTATCTGCCGACAATTGGATTGAAATGTCCGGTTTTATGAGAAATATGCATATTTGCTTAAAAAAGAAGCCGCCCCGATTGGAGCAGCTTCTGAATTTCCAAGTATACTACGAGGACCGCACATCAGTTCGTAAAAAGTCCCGAAAGCCGAGGTGGCATACCGATTATATAATCATCATGATTAATAAAGAGTCTTATATAAAGAAAAAGAGTCATAATGATTCTATTAAGAATCGTTATGACTCATAAAGATTGCATAATTTTGTGAAAACCGTTGATAAATGAAAGCCTTTGTGTTATACTGTAAGGGCTACACATCTGAATATGCACAAGTTAGGGAATACTATTTGGTAAAAATGTATTCTCTCTTCCTGACTTTGTGCAGATGTGTAGCAACATTGAGGGAAGCATTTTTCGGTGCGCCCTTCGGGGCGCACTTTTTTATTAAACAGGGGGTTCAAAAATGGACAAAAAACAAATGACGGGATATCCGTCAATAGATAAACCTTGGGAGCATTTTTATGAAGGTATAGAAAAGCGTAGCATATTTCTCAACACTACACCGTATCAAGGATTAATCAAAAACAATGCTGATTATCCTAGTGAAATCGCTCTTGAATATTTTGGGGCGAAAATCACTTTCGGTGAACTAATAAAGAATACCGATATTGTTGCCAAATCTATGGTAGCATATGGTGTAAAGAAGGGCGATTATGTAACTATTTGCTCAACTACTACACCCGAAGTAATTTATGCCTTTTATGCAATAAGCAAAATCGGTGCGGTTGCCAATGTAATTTCACCTTTCTACACTCCCGAAGAACTTATGGCTCGTATTGACGAATGCAAAAGCAAACTTATCATTATAGTGGATAAGTTCTTGCCAAAGTTCAAGGAATCTCTTAATAAAGACACCGACAAAAAAGTTGTTGTTTTGCCAATGATGAACTCTACGGTTTTGCGATTTGTAACACCGAAGTACAAAATCAACAATAGCACCAACGAAGTCGCATGGAAAACCTTTAACAAGAATGGTGCTTGCCAAAACGATGTAACTGCTGATTCTTACGAACCGAAAAAAGCACAAGCAATGGTTTATTCGAGCGGCACAACAGGTGCATCCAAGGGAATTGTGTTGTCTGTTGATAGTTTTCAAAAATTAATCAATGCTTATGGCAATTCAGGTTTTGACACTTCAAGGAAACAAAAGGTTTATCAAAACATCCCACCTTGGCACTCTACAGGACTTAGCTTAGGCATTAACTTTCCTCTTTCATTTGGTGTTCAAGTATGCATTGACCCAAGATTTGACCACACCATATTCGTGAAGAATGTCTTAAAGTTCAAACCCGAATACATATTAACCAACACATCAATGTACCAAGGTTTTACTTTTGAGAAGAGTTTAAAATTGCTTAAAGGCAAGTCTTTGGCCTTTTTAAAATATCCTGTTGAAGGCGGTGAACCGCTGACAGAGAAGGATATAGCAAACATTGAGAATGTGTTTAAGACCCATGGTTCAAATGCTAGATTGCTCAATGGTTATGGTGAATGTGAGTGTGGTGCAACCGTAACAACGGATATTACATCGCACAAGTTTTCCAACACTGCATCGGGTATTCCTCTTCCTGACATTACAACTGTTGCTATTTTTGACGACAACTTTAAAGAGTTGAAATACGGTGAGCGCGGCAATATTTTGGTTAAAACCGAAATTGGTATGATTGAGTATTTCAATAACCCCGATGCCACTAATGAGTTTTTCTATATTGACGAAAATGGTGAACGGTGGAGCAAGACAGGCGACATCGGTTATATGAATGAAGATGGCAGCCTTGTTGTGTTAGGAAGAAAGAGCGATTTTTCCGTAATTGAAGGCAAGCAGATTTATAATTTTGATATCGAACGAGCAATACTTTCTTCTGACAAGGTAAAACTGTGTGAAATCCAAACTCACCCCGAAAACAGCAATCAGTTAGTAGCACATGTTGTTTGGGAGAATGAAGTTAATACTCTGTTAAAGCAACAACCTGAAAAGCAAAAAGAGTTTTTCGTAGAGATTCAAAAAGCAGTTGCAAAAATTATGGGTCACCCCGAAGCCGTACCCCATAGTTTTTGTGTGCGCGATAGTTTTCCAAGTGCTCATTCGGGCAAAAGAGATATCAAGTTCATCAAAGGCGATATTGATGGTCTAATTGAATTATAAGGACTCAAGAAAGGACTATGACATCTTGTGTGTCATAGTCCTTAAAAAACTTGCACCAAGTTTGCACCAAGGTGAAAATCAAGGCAAAAGTAAAACCCCGAAAACCGTGATGGTTTCGGGGTTTTTGAATACTCTGTAAGATAAGTGATTATCTCTTGGAGAACTGAGGTGCGCGACGAGCGGCCTTCAAGCCGTACTTCTTTCTTTCCTTCATTCTGGGGTCGCGGGTCAGGAAACCTGCAGCCTTCAGAGCGGGGCGCAGCTCAGCGTTCATAGTCAGCAGAGCGCGGGAGATGCCATGACGGATCGCGCCGGCCTGACCGGAAACACCGCCACCTGCAACAGTGACAACAACATCGACCTTGCCAACCAGGTCAGCAGTGACCAGGGGCTGACGGACGACCAGCTTCAGGGTCTCCAGACCGAAGTAATCATCGATATCGCGGCCATTGATGATAATAGAACCGGTGCCGTTCTCGAATACGCGAACACGGGCAACAGAGGACTTACGGCGGCCGGTGCCGTAGTTATACTTCTTCTTGGTCTCGTACATAATCGTTTACCTCCAAATTAGTCCAGGGTCCAGGCGACCGGCTTCTGAGCAGCGTGGGGATGCTCGTTACCCTTATACAGATGCAGACGGCCCAGGCAGTGACGGCCCAGAGTGTTCTTGGGCAGCATACCCTTGACAGCCAACTCCATAGCATAGTCGGAGCGGTTATCCATCATGACGCGGGCCTTGGTCTCCTTCAGACCGCCGATCCAACCGGAAACGCGGTAGTAGGACTTCTGATCCAGCTTCTTGCCGGTCAGGATAGCCTTGTCAGTGTTGATAACGATAACAAAGTCACCGCAGTCAACATTGGGAGTGAAATCAGCCTTGTGCTTGCCACGAAGCAGATTAGCGACAGTAACAGCGGTGCGGCCCAGAGGCTTGCCGGCAGCATCAACGATGTGCCATGCGCGCTGTACGGTCTCGTTCTTAGCGAGTGTAGTGGACATTTTGCGTTCCTCCATTTTTATATTAGGTAAAATATTTTGACAAAATCATATATTCGCAGTAAAATGACTGCAAAACGCTTGATTCTTATATCATATGGAATCTAAATTGTCAACAGAATTTTTGATAAAATTTATGAAAACAGATATAAACTCTTAAAATCTCAAAAATACTCTTATTTTCTCTTGAATGCTAACTTTCCATTTTCGGTGTTTTGGGGTGATTTTTATGCAGAAAATGATCGGACTTGTGCGCCGCTGTGTGCAGGATTATCATATGATCGAGACCGGCGACCGGATCGGTGTGGGTGTTTCCGGCGGTAAAGATTCTCTGGCCCTGCTGGTGTTTTTGGCAGAGCTGAGAAAATATCACAAGGAGCAGTTTTCCCTGGAGGCCATAACCATTGATATGGGACTGGGTATGGATTACAGCCCGATCGCGCAGCTTTGTGAAAGGCTGGAAGTGCCCTATACTTTGGTAAAGACGGAGATCGCACCGATTATCTTTGAACACCGGCAGGAAAAGAATCCTTGCTCTATGTGCTCAAAAATGCGCCGTGGAGCGTTGAATGAAACGCTGCTGAGTAAGGGCTTGAACAAGCTGGCGTTGGGTCATCATTACGATGACGCAGTGGAAACCTTTATGATGTCACTGATCTATGAGGGACGAATCAGCTGCTTTCAGCCGGTAACGGATCTGGACCGTACCGGTATCGTACAGATCCGCCCGATGCTATATTTGCACGAACGGACCATTGACAATTTCGTCTCCCGGCAGCAGCTGCCTGTGCTTACTAACCGCTGCCCTGTGGATAAGACCACAAAGCGAGAGGAGATCAAGCAGCTGATCTATGATTTAAGCAAGACTTACCCGGACCTGAAGGAGCGTGTCTTTGGGGCAATGCAGCGCTATCCATTGCCGGAATGGGAGCCAAAAGGACGCTATAAGCGACCCAAAGAGCAACCTTGATTTTGCATAAATTACCACCTTTTGGGAATGCTTATCCCAGGAGGTGGTATTTTTGGTTAAGGGTATATCCAGACAGGTGATCGTAGTCCATTCACCGGATCCAAAACTATTTGAACAGGCAATATTCATTCTAAAAGACGGTGCAACCGGTCGTGATGGGGTTACAGATGAGCAGCTGCTCCGGGAAGCGAATCGGCTGATCAATGACCATAAAGCTGCAAAGCGTCGCAGATTTTCTGCTTACGGTGCGGTATGGGCCTGTATCGGTGCATTGCTTACCGGCTCTGTATGGCTCATAAGCGTACTTCTGTGACTTGCGAAACCGCATATAGTGTGTTATAATCTCCCGAAAAAGGGAGGTGATGTCCGTGCGCCTTGGGAATATAGAACTGAATGATCCACTGATCCTCGGCCCTATGGCAGGTGTGACGGATTGGGCGTTCCGGGAGATTTGCGCAGAGCTTGGCGCTGATGTTACTGTGACGGAAATGGTCTCCTCCCGTGCACTGGTATACAAGGATAAAAAGAGCGCTGCGCTTTTGCGCAGAAATGATAAGTGCCTTTGCGGCGCGCAAATTTTCGGTAATGACCCGGATATTATGGCACAAGCTGCGCAGCTTGCTCTTGAGATCTCCGGCTGCGATTTTATAGACATCAATATGGGCTGCCCTATGCCCAAAATCGCAAATTCCGGTGACGGCTGTGGCTTGATGCGCACGCCGGAGCTGGCAGCGAAGATCGTAGAATCAGTTGTGAAGGCGGTGGAAGTGCCGGTGACGGTGAAGTGCCGTCTCGGCTGGGATAAGGGAAGCATCAATGTTCTTGACTTTTCCAAGAGATTGGAAGATGCAGGCGCTGCGATGCTTACGGTACACGGCAGGACCCGGAGTATGCTCTATTCCGGCGTTGCAGACTGGGATATGATCGCAAAGGTAAAAGCGCAGCTGCAGATCCCTGTTGTTGCCAACGGTGATATTGTGGATGGTCTGTCAGCAATTCGCTGTCAGAAATGGACAGGCGCTGACGGATTGATGATCGGCAGGGCGACCTTTGGTGATCCCTGGGTATTTGAGCAGGTTAAAGCGGCGCGTGACGGCAAAGAATATTCCCGTCCACCACTTTCTCAGCGCGTAGATGTTGCCCAACGGCAATTTTGCCTTGCCTTTGAAGATAAAGGCGAACACATTGCCTGCCTGGAAGCAAGAAAGCATTTTGCGTGGTACCTGCGTGGCGTTTCCCACAGTAATTATTATAAAGAACAGATATCCGGGATAAAAACAATGGAAGACATTTCCCGGATCGCAGACGGAATCCGCAGGGATTTGCAATAATTACATTGTATGCTTTTTCCGCCGTTTCACATCCTATCCAAGAGGTGAGGATATGAAACGGCGGATTGTTATTTTGATTATATTGTTCGGATTGATCGCAACGCCGGTAAACGCTACGCCGATCCGTTGGGTGGATTTCAAGGTGCCCTATGAATCCTTAAAATATGCAATGGATGTTGATGTGGATACAGCCCATAAGGAAAAGCATATTTCCTGGATCGATTCTCTGGCCCTTGCAGCCTGCCGCACAGGCGGCAAATGCGGTCTGGCATCTGTGAAGAAAGCGGTGCAGGAGCTGGAGGGGGATCGGTCACCGGAGGAACTGCTGGGTGATCTGTATAAATATTATGATTATTACCACCGATCCTTCGATGCGGCACTGGGCGGCTTGCTGGGCAATTTCGCCATTGAGGTAGATGGGCAGTGGAAAGCATCCTATGGTCTCAAAGCATATTCTCCCGTTGCAGCAGGCTACGGATACAGCCATTGCTCTGATTTCGGCGTTCAGCGTTCCTTTGGCTTTTCCAGAAAACATTTGGGAAATGACCTGATGGGTGGCAGAGGAACACCGATCATCGCTGTTGAGGGCGGGATTGTGGAGGCGCTTGGTTGGAACCGTTACGGTGGCTGGCGGATCGGTATCCGTTCCTTCGATTCCAAACGCTACTATTACTATGCGCATTTGCAGAAGGATCACCCCTTTGCACAGGATCTGCAGCAGGGAGACATCGTTCAGGCAGGAGATGTGATCGGCTTCATGGGCAGAACCGGTTATTCCGATAAAGAAAATGTCAACAATATAGAAACCGTTCACCTGCATTTCGGGGTGCAGCTTGTCTTTGATGAGAGTCAAAAGGAGTGTCTGTCAGAGATATGGATCGATGTGTACGATATTGTGCGTTTGCTCAGCAGTCACCGCAGTAGTGTTATAAACCAAGGCGGTGTATGGACAAGAAAATATGCCTTTGTTGATTTAGATACACAAAGGCTGAATGACAGCCACATTTTTGTTGATAATTAGGTGAAAAAACTGAGGCCGCAGGGTTTGACAAATTATATGCCCTGTGGTATACTTACGAAGATTGAAATTACTGGAGGGATAACAATGATGCAAGCGGTAAGCAAGTTAAAAGCTGTTGGCTGTGCTGTTGGTGATGCTGTTTCTTCCGGAAGCCCCTTGGCGCAGGCATTGGTATCCCTTGATCGTGCTGAATATGCTGTATTTCCCGGCTTTTGTGATGTGCATGTGCATTTCCGTGAGCCGGGATTTTCTTATAAAGAGACCATTGCCACCGGAAGCCTGGCTTCTGCCCGCGGCGGCTACACAGCGGTGTGTACTATGCCTAATCTGAATCCGGTGCCGGATAGCTGCGAGCATCTGAAGCAGCAGCTCGATCTGATCGAACGGGATGCGCTGATCCACATTTACCCCTATGGCTCTATTACTGTTGCGCAAAAAGGGGAGCAGCTTGCTGACTTTGAGGGAATGGCTCCGGATGTGATCGCTTTTTCTGACGATGGCAAGGGTGTGCAGAGTGATGAAATGATGCGCCGCGCAATGCTTCGGGCAAAGGCATTGGGTAAAATGATCGTTGCCCATTGTGAAGTAAATGATCTTTTGCGTGGCGGCTACATCCACGATGGCGCTTATGCGGCAAAAAACGGACATAAAGGCATTTGCAGTGCCAGCGAATATGAGCAGATAGAGCGGGATATCCGCCTTGTTGAGGAAACAGGCTGCTCGTATCACATCTGCCATATATCCACAAAAGAGAGCGTGGAGCTGATCCGACAGGCAAAGCGTCGGGGCGTGGATGTCACCTGCGAAACGGGACCTCACTACCTTGTGATGGATGACAGCTTCCTGCAAGAGGACGGCAGATTCAAAATGAATCCGCCTTTGCGCGGCCCGGAGGACAGACTTGCTCTTGTGGAGGGCTTGAAGGACGGCACCATCGATATGATCGCCACCGACCACGCGCCCCACAGCGCGCAGGAAAAGTCGAAGGGTCTCAGCGGCAGCGCATTCGGTATCGTGGGTATTGAGACCGCTTTTCCGGTGCTGTATACACATTTGGTGTTGCCGGGCGTGATAACCTTAGATCGACTGATCGAGCTGCTTGCTGTTAATCCCAGAAAGCGTTTTGGAATTCCGCGGGGTGACGATTATACCGTGTGGGATCTTCAAAAGGAATTCACAGTTGATCCGGAGCAGTTTCTTTCCAAGGGTAAGGCAACGCCCTTTACCGGATGGAAGCTGAAAGGTGAATGTGTGCTCACCGTCTGTGACGGCAAAATCGTATATAAAAAGTAAGCTGCGTGCTTAGGAGGATATAGTAATGGCGAAAAGAACAGATTTGAAGAAGATTTTGATCATCGGCTCCGGTCCTATCGTGATCGGCCAGGCGGCAGAGTTTGACTATGCCGGTACGCAGGCTTGTCTTGCTCTGAAGGAAGAGGGCTATGAGGTCGTTCTTTGCAACTCTAACCCTGCTACCATTATGACCGACACGACCATTGCGGATAAGGTCTATATGGAGCCGTTGACTTTGGAGTATATTGCAAAGATCATCCGTTACGAGCGTCCCGATGCCATTGTTCCCGGTATCGGCGGTCAGACCGGTCTTAACTTAGCCATGCAGTTGGAAAAGAAGGGCGTTCTGAAGGAGTGCCGGGTCGAGCTTTTGGGCACAAGCTCCAAGAGTATTGAGCGGGCAGAGGACAGAGAGCTCTTTAAGGAGCTGTGCCAGTCCATCGGTGAGCCTACCATTCCCTCTGAGATCACTTATGATCTGGAGCAGGCTAAGGAGGCTGCAAAACGCATCGGCTATCCTGTTGTGCTGCGTCCTGCCTTCACCCTGGGCGGCACCGGCGGCGGCTTTGCATACAGCGAGGAAGAGTTGATCGAAGTTGGTCTGAACGCATTCAAGCTGTCTCCTGTGCATCAGGTGTTGATTGAGAAGAGTGTTAAGGGCTATAAGGAAATCGAATTCGAGGTTATGCGCGACTCTGCGGACAATGCTATCACCATCTGCGGAATGGAGAATATTGATCCTGTAGGTGTCCACACCGGCGACAGCCTTGTAGTTGCTCCTATTATGACCCTCAGCGATGCAGACAGGAAGATGCTCAATGATTCTGCTATCAAGATCATTCGTGAGCTGAAGATCGAGGGCGGCTGTAATGTTCAGTTTGCGCTGAATCCTCACAGCAGTGAGTACTATCTCATCGAGGTCAATCCCAGAGTTTCCCGTTCCTCTGCGCTGGCATCCAAGGCGTCCGGTTATCCCATTGCCCGGGTAACAGCCAAGATCGCAGTGGGTATGGAGCTGAAGGATATCAAGATCGCTAACACCAATGCAGCCTTTGAGCCGGAGCTGGATTATGTGATCGCCAAGCTGCCCCGTTTCCCCTTCGATAAGTTCACCACCGCCTCCAACACCCTTGGCACACAGATGAAGGCTACCGGCGAGGTTATGGGTATCGGCTCTACCTTAGAGGAATGCCTGCTGAAGGGCATCCGCTCCTTGGAGGTTGGTGTCAACCATATCTATCATCACAAATTTGACAATATGTCTACGGAGCAGATCCAGGAGTATATCCGGCAGTTCCGGGATGACAATATTTTTGCTATCGCGGAGCTTTTCTACCGTGGCATCACTGTGGAGCAGATCCACGAGATCACACAGATCACACCCTTCTTCCTGGAAGCCATCCACCGGATTGTTGATATGGAAGAGACACTGAAGGCGAATCCCAATGATCTGGAAATATTAAAGACTGCCAAGAAGATGGGCTTCAGTGATAAGTATGTTGCCCGTATGTGGAAGTGCAGCGAGCTTGATGTTTACAATTTCCGTAAGGAGAACAAGCTGTTCCCTGTGTTCCGTATGGTGGATACCTGCCATACCGGTGCGTATATTCCTTATTTCTATTCCTCTTATACCGGTGAAAATGCATCCCGTTTGACCGATAAGAAGAAGATCGTGGTGTTGGGCGCAGGTCCGATCCGTATCGGTCAGGGTGTGGAGTTTGACTACTCCACTGTCCACGCAGTTTCCACCATTAAAAAGTCCGGCTATGAAGCCATTATCATCAATAACAACCCCGAAACAGTCTCCACTGACTATACAACTGCTGACAAGCTCTACTTTGAGCCTTTGACCGCAGAGGATGTAATGAACATCATTGAGTTTGAAAAGCCTGAGGGCGTTATCGCATCCTTAGGCGGTCAGACTGCCATCAATCTGGCGCAGCCGCTGATGGAGCGTGGTGTTAAGATCATCGGTACGGACTGCGCTGCTATCGAGCGGGCAGAGAACCGGGACAGCTTTGAAAAGATCCTTTCCGAGCTGAATATTCCCCAACCTAAGGGCAAGGCCGTTACCAAGATCGAAGATGGCATTGCTGCCGCTGCGGAGATAGGTTATCCTGTGCTGGTGCGTCCCAGCTTTGTTTTAGGTGGCAGAGCCATGCAGATCGTTGCCAACGAGGAGCAACTGCGCCACTATCTAAAGACTGCCGTTGAGATCGACGAAGATAAGCCTGTGCTTGTGGATAAGTATATCCAGGGCAAGGAAGTGGAAGTCGATGCCATCTGCGTCGGCATCAATGTCTTTGTGCCCGGCATTATGGAACTGGTGGAGCGTACCGGTGTCCACTCCGGCGACTCTATGAGCGTGTATCCTGCATTCAGCATTTCCGACAAGGTTAAGGGCACGATCCTGCAGTATGCCAAGAAGCTGGGCTTAGGAATCGGCATCGTGGGTCTTTACAACATCCAGTTTATCGTGGATGAGAATGACAATGTCTTTATCATTGAGGTCAACCCCCGGTCTTCCCGTACCGTTCCGTTTCTGAGTAAGGCTACGGGTTATTCTCTGGCGGATATCGCTACGGAAGTTATTCTGGGCAGAAGTTTGAAGGAGCAGGGTTTCTTTGACATCTATCCCGATGAGAAGAAGCGTTGGTATGTCAAAGCACCTGTGTTCTCCTTCAATAAGCTGCGCGGTCTGGATGCTTACCTGTCTCCGGAGATGAAGTCCACCGGCGAGGCCATCGGTTATGACGATAAGCTGAACCGTGCCCTTTATAAGGCATTGCAGGCATCCGGTATGCACCTGCAGAATTACGGCACTGTCTTTGCAACCATTGCAGATAAGGATAAGGAAGAGGCACTGCCTTTGATCCGCCGCTTCTATAACCTTGGCTTTAACATCCAGGCTACTGAGGGCACAGCAATGTTCCTGAAGAGAAACGGAATCCGCACCCATATCCTGAATAAGATCAGCAGTGGCAGCGAGGAGATCCCGGAGGCACTGCGCCAGGGACATATTGCCTATGTTCTGAATACCAAGGATCCCGGTGATGATGGCTCTGCCAACGACGGTCACCAGATCCGTCAGATCGCAACAGAGAACAATGTGACGATCTTTACCTCCTTGGATACCGTAGGTGTTCTGCTGGATGTATTGGAAGAGGTCACACTGACAATTTCCACAATTGATGCGTAATGATATTTGCGGCGGGAAAATCCCGCCGCAAAACAAGGAGTTCATTATGAAGCAAGGCTATTTTGAAATACTTTCCAATAAGGCTTTAACGGACAATGTCTACAAGATGGTACTGAAGGGAGATACCTCTGCTATTACAGCACCGGGACAGTTCGTTAATATCAAGCTGGAGGGTTTATATTTGCGTCGCCCCATCTCTGTATGCGATGTCAGTGAAGATACATTGACTATCATTTATAAAGTGGTGGGCAAGGGCACGCTGCAGATGTCCCGGATGGATGGGGGAGTGCTGGATGTTCTCACCGGATTGGGCAACGGCTATGATCTGGCAGCAGCCGGTGATGCACCGGTCCTTTTAGGCGGTGGCGTAGGTGTTCCGCCTATGTATCTGCTTGCAAAAGAGCTGATCCGGCAGGGGAAGTCTGTCCGTGTTGTTCTCGGCTTCAATACAAAAGCGGAAGTGTTTTATGAGCAGGAATTCCGCGCACTGGGTGCGGATGTTACGGTTACGACTGTTGATGGTTCCTGTGGTATGAAGGGCTTTGTTACCGATGCGCTGAAAGATATGCCCTATACTTATTTCTACACCTGCGGCCCGGAGCCTATGCTGAAGGCGGTTTATAAAGCTTCTGTTACCTCCGGTCAGATGAGTTTTGAAAAGCGGATGGGCTGCGGCTTTGGTGCCTGCATGGGATGTTCCTGCAAGACCATCACCGGCTATAAGCGCATTTGTAAAGAAGGCCCGGTTATGCGGAAGGAGGAGATCTTATGGGAAGATTAAGTGTTGATCTTTGTGGAATTCAGCTTGATAATCCTGTGATCCCGGCCTCCGGTACTTTTGGTTACGGTTATGAGTACGCTGAGCTTTATGACATTAACTGCTTAGGCACATTTTCTTTTAAGGGTACTACAAAGGATCCCCGTTTCGGTAACCCCACACCCCGGATCGCGGAGTGCTCAGCCGGTATGATCAACGCCGTTGGTTTGCAGAACCCCGGTGTTGAAAAGGTTATAACTGAGGAACTTCCAAAGCTGAAAAAGTGCTTTAGCAAGCCGGTAATGGCCAATGTCAGCGGCTTCAGTATTGAAGATTATGCCTATACCTGCGAAAAGCTGGATAAGCAGGAGCAGGTGGGCTGGCTGGAAGTAAATGTCAGCTGTCCCAATGTCCACGGCGGCGGTATGAGTTTTGGCACAGACCCCAAGGCAGCTGCAGCGGTCACAGAGGCGGTGAAGAAGGTCACCACAAAGCCGGTGATCGTAAAGCTCAGCCCCAATGTTACGGATATCGCTTCCATCGCAAAGGCTTGCGAGGATGCCGGTGCTGACGGTATCAGCCTGATCAACACGATGCTGGGAATGCGCATCGACCTGCGTAGCCGAAAACCGATCATCGCCAATAAGATGGGCGGATTCTCCGGCAGCGCTATTTTCCCGGTGGCAGTGCGGATGGTGTACCAAGTGGCAAATGCCGTTAAAGTGCCTGTTGTGGGTATGGGTGGCGTCAGCTGTGCCGAGGATGTGATCGAAATGATGCTTGCCGGTGCAACGGCGGTGGAAATCGGCGCGGCTAATCTTGTGGATCCCTTTATTTGTAAGAATATTATTGAGCAGCTTCCGGCGGTTATGGACCGTTACGGAATCGATTCATTAAGTGAAATTATCGGAGGTGTCAGATAATGGGTAAGGATGTTATTGTTGCCTGTGATTTTGCCAGCGCGGAGCAGACCTTCGCTTTTCTGGATAAATTTACCGGCAGAAAGCCTTTTGTAAAGATCGGTATGGAGCTTTATTATGCGGAAGGACCTGCGATCGTTAAGGAGATTAAGGCAAGAGGACATAAGATCTTTTTGGACCTGAAGCTGCACGATATACCCAATACGGTAAAGAAGGCTATGGCTGTACTGAGCCGCTTGGATGTGGATATTACCAACCTGCATGCTGCCGGCACAAAGAATATGATGCGTGCTGCTTTGGAGGGCTTGACCCGGGAAGACGGCACGAGACCTTTACTGATTGCAGTTACCCAGCTGACCTCTACTGACCAGCAGAGCATGGAAGAAGATATTTTGATCAAAGAACCCATTGATCAGGTGGTTATGCACTACGCAAAGTGCGCAGAGGAAGCAGGCCTTGACGGCATCGTCTGTTCTCCTTTGGAGGCAGGAAAAGTACACGACACCTGCGGCAAGCAGTTTTTGACAATTACACCCGGTGTCCGTTTCGCAGATGGTGATGTCGGCGATCAAAAGAGAGTGATGACACCTGCCCAGGCAAAGCAAATCGGCTCCGACTATATCGTTGTTGGCAGACCGATCACTGCTGCTGCAGACCCGGTTGCAGCCTACGAGCGCTGTGTGGCTGAGTTCTGCGACTAACTGTCATTGCAAATCAGTGACCGATGTCACTGGTGTGGCAATCTCCTGCATTCGTTGTATGTACTGTAAAACATAGAAGGAGCGTATAAATATGGAAGCGTATAAGAGAGAATTTATTCAGTTTCTGCAGAGCGCAGGCGTGCTGAAATTCGGTGATTTTACTGCGAAATCCGGCAGAAAGATCCCTTATTTTATTAACGCCGGCATGATCAAGACCGGTGATGAGATCGCAAAGCTGGGCGAATTTTATGCAAAGGCTTATTTTGAAAAAGTCGGCAATAAGAAGACTGTTCTTTACGGCCCTGCCTATAAAGGTATTTCTATCGCTGTCTCTGCCGCTGTTGCTCTGAGCAAGAACGGTTTGGATGTGCCTTTCTTCTTTAACCGCAAGGAAGTTAAGGACCACGGCGAGGGCGGTGTGTTCGTAGGTTATGTCCCGCAGGCCGGTGAGAAAGTGGTCATCGTGGAAGATGTGATCACTGCAGGCACGGCCATCCGGGAGAGTATGGCAATTCTCAGCGGCCTTGAAAATGTTAAGGTCGCAGCAACCTTTGTGATGGTGGACCGGAAGGAAAAGGGTAAGACCGAAAAGTCTGCAATGGCAGAGGTAGAGGAAGAGTTTGGCTTCCCGGTGTACTCTGTTGTGGATGTCTATGACATCATCGAATATCTGGAAGAAGATCCTGCCAACGCAGAGAATGTAGCGCGTATCAAGAACTATTTGGCTGTGAATGGAGCAAAAGTATGAGAAGTCTCATCGATATCGTAGATTTTTCTGTTGCTGAGCTGGATGCACTGATTCGCACTGCCTGTGACATCAGTGACCATCCTGAAAAGTATGCGGATGCCTGTAAGGGTAAGAAACTGGCAACATTGTTTTTTGAGCCTTCCACCCGTACACGCCTTAGCTTTGAGGCTGCTATGCTGGAGCTGGGCGGCAGCGTCATTGGTTTCAGCGAGGCAAGCTCCTCGTCTGCAGCCAAGGGCGAGAGTATTGCAGATACCGCAAAGATGATCAGCTGCTACGCAGATATTATGGCTATGCGTCATCCCAAGGAGGGCGCACCCTATGTTGCGTCGCAAAACGCCTGGATCCCGGTGATCAATGCCGGCGACGGCGGCCATTGCCACCCCACACAGACCCTTGCGGATCTGCTGACTATCTACCGGGAACTGGGACGGCTGGATAACCTTACTGTGGGCTGCTGCGGCGATCTGAAGTATGGCAGAACTGTCCATTCCTTGCTGTCTGCAATGGGCAGATACAAGAACATCAAGGTCGTGCTGATCTCTCCGGAGGAATTGAAGCTTCCCAAATACATCAAGTATGAAGTGCTGGATAAAAACGGTATGGAGTACATAGAGACCGCGTCTTTAGAAGAAGCGATCCCGGAACTGGATGTGCTTTATATGACCCGGATCCAGCGGGAGCGGTTTGACCGGTTTGATGATTATGAGCGCTTGAAGGACAGCTATATCCTTACGGAAGAAAAAATGCAGCTTGCAAAGCCTACTATGCGCGTTTTACATCCGCTGCCTCGCGTGAATGAGATCAGCGTCAAGGTGGATAAAGATCCCAGAGCGGCATATTTCCGTCAGGCTCTGAACGGTAAATTTATGCGTATGGCGCTGATATTAAAGCTGCTGGGCGAGAAGGAGCGCAGCAACGAAGAACTCACGGATGTTCTTGTGAATACCGTGTGCTGTGATAACCCAAGGTGCATTACATCCACAGAGCAGGAGCTGGATCATATCTTCAAGTGCGTCAGTCCTGAAAACGGTATTTACCGCTGCATTTACTGCGAAGCAAAGAAGGTATTGAAATAGTCAAATTTCGCACCCCGGCAGATCTTGCCAAAACATATACAAAAATTGCAGATCTGCCGGGGCCATTCGTGGGTAAAAGGTAAAAAATGCCGAATGGTGACGGATGTTTCTTGACACTGGTTTACCCTCGTGATAAAATTAGTTCGTAATTTTAATAATGCTTTCTGCGACTGACGGAATAGTGGAGCACCACTGGGGAACAGAGAGTTTTTTGCCGACCGTCTGGGCGCATTTGGCTTTTCTAAGGCTGATTGCGCCCTTTTTGATTATTTGGAGGTTTTATGAAAAAAGTTGGTATCGTTATGGGCAGTGACAGTGACCTGCCGATCATTCAAAAAGCTACCGATATGCTGACCGCGCTTCAGATTCCTTTTGAAGTGCATGTTTATTCTGCACACAGAACACCCGTCGAAGCAAGGGATTTTGCGCTTTGCGCAAGAGACAATGGCTTCGGCGTTTTGATTGCGGCAGCCGGTATGGCCGCCCATTTGGCCGGTGCTATCGCAGCAAATACCACCCTTCCTGTGATCGGCATTCCCTGTAAGGGTGGTATGATGGACGGTTTGGATGCACTTTTGTCCACCGTGCAGATGCCTACAGGCATTCCGGTGGCAACCGTTGCTTTGAACGGCGGTGCCAATGCCGCGCTGTTGGCGGCACAGATCCTGGCGGTATCAGATTGTGAGCTTGCCAAAAGATTGGATGAAAAGCGTGCACACGATGCCAAGGTGGTCCTGCAGAAGGATGCCGGCATTATGGATAGACTGTAATTAATTTATATTGCAATAAAGGAGAACATTATTATGGAAAAGAAGCTTGTTTACACCGGAAAGACTAAGGATGTATTTGCGCTGGACAATGGCAATTATCTGCTGAAGTTCAAGGATGACTGCACCGGAAAGGACGGCGTGTTTGATCCCGGTGAGAATTCTGTCGGCCTGACCATTGACGGTGTTGGCGATGTGAACCTGCGTATGTCCATCTACTTCTTTGAAAAGATCAATGCTGCCGGCATTAAGACCCACTATGTCAGCGCTGACCTGGCAAACACCACCATGGAAGTTCTGCCTGCAAAGGTGTTTGGTAAGGGCCTGGAGGTCATCTGCCGTTATAAGGCTGTTGGTTCCTTCTTCCGCCGTTACTCCGACTATTGCACCGAGGGTCAGGATCTGCCTGCTTATGTGGAGACCACCTTTAAGAACGACGCAAAGGGCGATCCGCTGGTAACTAAGGACGGTCTGGTTGATCTGGGCGTTATGACAGCCCAGCAGTACGATGACTTAAAGGCTATGACCCAGGCGATCACCAAGATCGTTGCAGACGATCTGAAGGCAAAGGGCCTGGATATGTACGATATCAAGTTCGAGTTCGGTTACGATGCCGACGGTAAGGTTATGCTGATCGACGAGATCGCTTCCGGCAATATGCGTGTCTATAAGGATGGCAAGTATGTTGACCCCATGACCTTGAACAAGCTGTTTTTCGCATAATTTTCATATAAGGAGCGCACAATGGGAGGCTTTTTTGGAATCACATCCAAGCAGGACTGTATGATGGATGTGTTCTTCGGTGTTGACTATCACTCACACCTTGGTACACGCCGCGGCGGTATGGCGGCATATGATCCGGAAATCGGACTGCAAAGAAAGATACATAATATCGAAAATGCGCCCTTCCGCACGAAATTTGAGCATATCTTTGAAGAGATGCAAGGAATTTCTGCCATCGGCTGCATCAGTGATACGGATCCGCAGCCTATGCTGATCCGTTCTCACTTGGGCACATATGCCATTACAACTGTTGGTGTGATCAACAATGCGGATGCATTGATCGACCAATATCTGTCTTCCAGCGGCGATCACTTTGACGCTATGACAGGCGGCAAGGTCAACTCCACAGAGTTGACTGCAGCGCTGATCAACCAAAAGGGCAGCTTTACTGAAGGTATCCGGCATGCACAAAGCCTGATCGAAGGTACAGCCAATATCCTGATTTTGAAGGATGACGGCAAGCTGATCGCTGCCCGTGATCGCTTAGGGCGTATTCCGGTGCAGATCGGCAAGGATGATATAGGTTACTGCGCCTCCTTTGAGGAGTTTGCTTTTACAAAGCTGGGCTATGAAAAAGTTTGCGAGCTTGGTCCGGGAGAGATTGTGGAGCTGACACCGGATGGTATGAAACAGTTAGCTGCTCCCGGGGAAGAAATGCGTGTGTGCGCATTTCTTTGGAGCTATTATGGATATCCCACCTCCACTTATGAAGGTGTCAATGTGGAAGCGATGCGTTACCGTAACGGTGCTGCCATTGCAGAGCGAGATATGGCACAGGGCAGAACCATGGATATCGACTATGTTGGCGGTGTTCCGGACTCCGGTACGCCCCATGCCATTGGCTATGCCAACCGTACCGGCAAAGCCTTTGCCCGTGCGTTTATCAAGTATACGCCCACCTGGTCGCGTTCCTTTACACCTGCTAAGCAATCTGACCGGAAAAAGATCGCTAAAATGAAGCAGATCCCCGTACACGAGCTGATCGTTGGCAAAAACCTTCTGTTTGTGGATGATTCCATTGTGCGCGGCACCCAGCTGCAGGAAACGGTGGAATTCCTTTATGACAACGGTGCAAAGAGTGTACATATGCGCTCTGCCTGCCCACCCATTATGTATGGCTGTAAATTTCTGAACTTTTCCAGATCAACCTCGGATATGGATCTGATCTCCCGCCGGGTGATCGTGGAGCTGGAAGGGGAGGAAGGCCTTAAGCATATTGATGAGTATGCTGACGGTGACACAGAGCGCGGTAAGGCAATGCGTAAGACTATTTGTGAAAAATTTAAGTTTGCATCCCTGGGTTTCCAGACCATTGACGGTGTTGTGAAAGCTATTGGAATGGATCCGTGTAAACTCTGTACCTATTGCTGGAACGGCAAAGAATGAGATAAGGAGCTTTGTGATGGAGAAAAGTTATTCTGCCAGCTATGCTGCAGCCGGTGTGGATATCACCGCCGGTTACCGCGCAGTGGAGTTGATGAAAAAGCATGTTAAGCGTACCCGGAATGAAGGCTGTCTCGACGATGTAGGCGGTTTTGGCGGCTGCTTTGGCCTGCCTGTTGCAGGTATGGAAGAGCCTGTTCTGGTTTCCGGCACCGACGGCTGCGGCACAAAGGTAAAGCTTGCAATTCTGATGGACAAGCACGATACCATCGGCATTGATGCCGTTGCAATGTGCGTTAATGACATTATCTGTGTAGGTGCAAAGCCTCTGTTTTTCCTGGACTATATTGCCTGCGGCAAGAATATTCCCGAAAAGATCGCAGAAATCGTTGGCGGTGTCGCGGAGGGCTGTGTACAGTCCGGCGCTGCCCTGATCGGCGGTGAGACCGCAGAGCACCCCGGTATGATGCCTGTGGAAGAGTATGATCTTGCCGGCTTTGCCGTGGGCATCGTAGATAAAAAGAAGATCATCGATAACTCCAAAATGGCAGCAGGGGATGTGGTGATCGCTCTGCCCTCCACCGGTATCCATTCCAATGGCTTCAGCCTGTGCCGTAAGGTGTTTGATATCGATAACAATAACCCCGAGCTGTATGTGCCCAAGGCTGAGCTTGGCGGTAAAACAACGGCGGAAGCGCTGCTTGTACCTACCAGGATCTATGTCAAGCCTGTTCTGGCTCTGCTGGAAAAGGTCAATGTTAAGGGCATCAGTCACATTACCGGCGGCGGCTTCTATGTGAATATTCCCCGCAGCATCCCCGACGGTTTGGGTGCTGTGATCGACCGCAGCGCAGTTAAGATCCTGCCTATCTTTGATCTGATTGCAAAGACCGGCAATATTCCTGAGCGTGATATGTTCAATACCTATAATATGGGCGTTGGTATGAGTATCGTCGTTCCTGCCGATGAGGTGGAGCTGGCGATCGATATTCTGAAGGCCAACGGTGAAGATGCTTATGTGATCGGCAAGATCGTTGCATCTGACGAGAAGATCGTTATTGCGTAAAGGAGCGGCGATGAATAAAGCAAGAATCGCAGTCCTTGTCTCCGGCGGCGGCACAAACCTGCAGGCATTGATCGATGCACAAAACAGCGGCATTATTGAAAACGGCAGTATCGAATTGGTGATCTCCAATAACGCAAATGCCTATGCCCTTACGCGTGCAGCAAATGCCGGCATTGCAACGCAGGTCGTCCTCAAAAAAGAATGCGGCTCTCAAGCTGCTTTCGAAGAGATAATCAAGGCTTATTTGACACAGTACAGCATTGATCTCATCGTTTTAGCCGGCTTTATGTCCATTCTCAGCGAATCCTTTACCCGGGATTACCCCCAAAGGATTTTGAATGTTCACCCTTCGTTAATCCCTTCTTTTTGCGGCGCAGGCTATTACGGATTGCGTGTCCATGAGGAGGCATTGGCGTATGGAGTTAAGGTCACCGGTGCAACGGTGCATTTTGTCAATGAGATCCCTGATGGCGGACAGATCATCTTCCAAAAGGCGGTAGAGATCCAAGACGGTGATACACCCGAGATCCTGCAAAAAAGAGTAATGGAACAGGCAGAGTGGAAGATCCTTCCTGCTGCTGTCGAGCTTGTAAGTAACCGGATAATGAGAAAGGAAATAATCTAATGAATGTTTATGAGATCGGCTCTCTGAGTGAAAAGCTTTCCACCAATACATATCCCGGCAGAGGCATCATTTTGGGTGTAACGCCCGACGGCAAAAAGAGTGTGGCTGCCTATTTTATTATGGGTCGCAGCGTCAATTCCCGCAACCGCGTCTTTGTGCAGGAGCCGGATGGCATCCGCACAGAAGCGCACGACCCCAGTTTGATGAAGGACCCTCACCTGATCATTTATCACCCTGTCCGGGAAGCTGGCTGTGGCCTGATCGTTACCAACGGCGATCAGACAGACACCGTATGGGAGTATCTTGCTAAGGGTGAAAGCTGGGAAGCAGCCCTGCGCACCAGAATGTTTGAAGATGACGGCCCCAACTGGACACCCAGAATTTCTGGCCTTCTTGCTTATGACGGCAGCTACAAGATGTCTATTTTGAAAGCAGCAGATCCCGAGGGCAATGCCTGTGCCCGCTTCTTCTGGGAATATCCTGCAACTGCCGGTTTGGGTCACTTCCTCCACACCTATGTGTGTGACGGTAACCCTGTGATCCCCACCTTCCAGGGCGAGCCGGAGCGTGTGGCGATTTGTGATAACATCGATGAAATGACCGCAATGCTTTGGGAAAACCTGAACCCTGACAATAAGATCTCTCTGTTTGTCCGCTACACCGATCTGGAAAGCGGGAAATATGAGCAGCGGATCCTTAATAAGCATCAGTAAAGGAGATATATACGATGAAAGAATTTGAACTGAAATATGGCTGCAATCCCAATCAGAAACCTGCTAAGCTTTATATGCACGATGGATCCGAGCTGCCTTTCACCATTCTCAATGGCCGTCCCGGTTATATCAATTTTATGGATGCGCTGAACTCCTGGCAGCTGGTCAAGGAGCTGAAGGAAGCAACCGGTATGGTGGCAGCGACCTCTTTCAAGCATGTTTCTCCCACATCTGCTGCTGTGGGTAAGCCTCTGAGCGAGGATCTGAAGAAGGCTTGCTTCGTGGACGATATCCCTGAACTGGATGAAAATCCCTTGGCCTGTGCTTATGCCCGTGCCCGTGGTACTGACCGTATGTGCTCCTTTGGCGACTGGGTCGCCCTTAGCGATGTCTGTGATGCGCTGACTGCAAAGCTTATCGCCCGTGAGGTTTCTGACGGTGTGATCGCTCCCGGCTATACAGATGAGGCATTGGAGATTTTGAAGTCCAAGCGTAAGGGCAGCTACAATGTGGTTGCCATTGACCCTGACTTTGTTCCGGCTGAAGCAGAGAACAAGCAGGTGTTTGGCATCACCTTCCAGCAGGGCCGCAACAACTTTAAGATCGGCGAGCATCTGCTGGAGAACATCGTTACCGAAAATAAGGGTATTCCTCAGGACGCAAAGATCGACCTGATCGTTGCGCTGATCACCTTGAAGTACACCCAGTCCAACTCTGTGTGCTATGCAGTTGACGGACAGGCTATCGGTGTGGGCGCCGGTCAGCAGAGCCGCATCCACTGCACCCGTTTGGCAGGCTCCAAGGCGGATACATGGTTCCTGCGTCAGCACCCCAAGACACTGAATCTGCCCTTCCGTGAGGATCTGGGCCGTCCCAACCGGGATAATGTGATCGACGGTTATATTAACGGCAACGAGGAAGATGTCTGCGCTGACGGTATTTGGCAGAATTACTTCACCAAGCAGCCTGAGCGCCTGACTGAGGAGGATAAGAAGCAGTGGCTGTCCAGCCGCCAGAATGTGGCTCTGGGCCCCGACGCGTTCTTCCCCTTCAGCGACAACATCAAGCGCGCAGCCGCTTCCGGTGTTAAGTATATTGCTGAACCCGGCGGCTCTATCCGGGACGATCTGGTGATCGAGGAGTGCAACAACCGCGGTATTGCTATGGCATTTACCGGTATGCGTCTGTTCCACCACTAAGAGATAATGGGAAATATGAGATACAAGGTTCCTTGTATCTCATTTCCTGCGTTATAAATGTTTTAGAATTTTGATAGAGGAAGAGCATTATGAAACTGATGGTCGTTGGCGGTGGCGGCAGAGAGCACGCCATTATCAGAAAATTAAAAGAAAACCCCACAGTTACAGAAATCTATGCGCTGCCGGGTAATGGCGGCATTGCTGCAGATGCAACCTGTGTGAATATCAGCGCTACAGATTTGGACGGCATTGTTGCTTTTGCTAAGGAAAATAATATCGATTATGCAGTGGTTGCGCCGGATGATCCGCTGGTGCTGGGCTGCGTGGACCGCCTGAACGAGGTTGGCATTCCTTGCTTTGGTCCGAAAGCCAATGCTGCTATCATTGAGGGCAGTAAGGCATTTTCCAAGAACTTGATGAAGAAGTATGCCATTCCCACAGCTGCTTATGAGATCTTTACCGATGTGGATAAGGCGCTGGAGTATGTCAAGACCTGTCCGATTCCTACCGTTATCAAGGCAGATGGATTGGCTTTGGGCAAAGGTGTCATTATCGCCCAGACCCGGGAAGAGGCAGCAGAGGCTGTAACCGATATGATGGCCAACGCAAAGTTCGGCAAATCCGGCTCTACCGTGGTCATTGAGGAGTTCCTTACCGGCCCGGAAGTCAGTGTGCTGGCGTTTACCGACGGCAGAGTGGTACGCCCCATGGTGTCCAGTATGGATCATAAGCGTGCAGGGGACAACGATACCGGCCTTAACACCGGTGGTATGGGCACTATCGCACCGAATCCCTATTACACTGACGAGATCGCCAAGCAGTGTATGAAGCAGATTTTCCTGCCCACGATCCGCGCTATGAAGAAGGAAGGCCGTACCTTTACGGGCTGCTTGTACTTTGGTCTGATGCTTACTCCTAATGGCCCCAAGGTCATTGAATATAATTGCCGTTTCGGCGACCCCGAGACCCAGGTTGTGCTGCCACTGCTGAAAAGCGACCTGCTGACCATCATGCAGGCCACCACCAACGGCACCCTTTCCAAGACTCCGGTCCGGTTTTCTAAAAAGCATGCCTGCTGCGTTATCAAGGCATCTGCCGGGTATCCTGAAAGCTATAAGAAGGGTTACCGCCTATCTATGTCCGATCGCGCTGCGGCCCATACTTATGTGGCAGGCGCTAAGCTGGAAAACGGAAAGCTGGTCACCTCCGGTGGCCGTGTGACCGGTACAACTGCCGTTCGCAGCACCTTGGAAGAAGCAATTTCCGCCGCATATCGCTTGTCTGCAGGAGTGAAATTCAGCAATGCATACAGCCGCAGCGACATTGGTCAGCGGGCATTGGCTGCACGGAAATAAGGAGGAAAATCCATGGTTTATCGTGTTTATGTTGAAAAGAAAAAGGGTCAGACCCATGAATCTGACAGCCTGCTGCGGGAAGTAAAGGATTTTCTGCAGATCAGCGGTGTTGAGAGCCTGCGGGTTTTAAACCGATATGATGCAGAAAATATTGACGAGGCACTTTTTAACTATGCGGTGAATACTGTATTCTCTGAGCCGCAGGTGGATAATGTCAGCTATGATGTTCCCGAGGGCGGCGTTGTATTTGCTGTAGAACCTCTGCCCGGTCAGTTTGATCAGAGAGCTGACTCTGCCGCGCAGTGCATTCAGATCCTGAGCCAGGGTGAGCGTCCTGTTGTTCGCTCTGCCAAGGTATATGTACTTAACGGTAATATTTCTGATGCTGATGTGGCTGCCATTAAGAAGCATGTGATCAACGCAGTGGAAAGCCGTGAGGCTGCTTTGGAAAAGCCGGAGACCCTGCGCGCGGTTTACGGTGCGCCGGATAAGGTTGCGACCGTCACCGGCTTCATCGGTCTTGACGATGCCGGTTTGACAGCTATGCTGGATGAGCTGGGCCTTGCAATGGATCTGGATGATCTGAAGTTTTTGCAGGCTTACTTCCGGGACGAAGAGCACCGCGACCCCACTATCACCGAGGTCCGGGTTGTGGATACCTACTGGTCTGACCACTGCCGTCACACCACCTTCTCCACCAATTTGGATGAGGTGAAGATCGACGATCCTGCTGTACAGGCTGCTTATGAGCGTTACCTGTCCGGAAGAGTTGAAGTGTACGGAGAAGAAAAGGCTTCCCAGCGGCCGCAAACACTGATGGATATTGCTACCATCGGCGCCAAGGTGCTGAAAAAGCGCGGTCTGCTTCCGGAGCTGGACGAGAGTGAAGAGATCAACGCTTGTTCCATCCATGTCAATGCCAAGGTCAATGGCGAGGATCAGGACTGGCTGTTGATGTTCAAGAACGAGACCCACAACCATCCCACCGAGATCGAGCCCTTTGGCGGTGCGGCTACCTGTATTGGTGGCTGTATCCGTGACCCGCTGTCCGGTCGTGCTTATGTACATCAGGCAATGCGTGTTACCGGTGCCGGTGACCCCAGAGTTCCTCTGAATGCCACAATCCCCGGTAAGCTGCCCCAGCGTAAGCTGTGTCAGACCGCTGCTGCCGGTTACTCTTCTTACGGCAACCAGATCGGCCTTGCTACCGGCCATGTCGCTGAAATTTATCACGACGGTTTT
The DNA here is from genome assembly GCA_045590135.1 of Faecousia sp. GTDB lineage: Bacteria > Bacillota > Clostridia > Oscillospirales > Oscillospiraceae > Faecousia. Next base: position 54,490 of record JAZNQK010000100.1, on the reverse strand, counting down.
GTGGCGAAGCGCCTGGAGTGCGGCGCAGTGGTTGCAGCAGCACCTGCTGTGAATGTTCGCCGTGAGCGTCCGGCTGCCGGTGATGTGATCGTTCTGCTGGGCGGACGCACCGGCCGCGACGGCATTGGCGGTGCAACCGGCTCCTCCAAGAGTCACAATATGAAGTCTCTGACCACAATGGCATCCGAGGTTCAGAAGGGTAATGCGCCGGAAGAGCGTAAGATCCAGCGCCTGTTCCGTGATCCCAAGGTCACCCGTTTGATCAAGCGCTGCAATGACTTTGGTGCCGGCGGTGTTTCTGTTGCCATCGGCGAACTGGCTGAGGGTCTTCGGATCGACCTGGATGCTGTGCGTAAAAAGTATGAGGGCCTGGACGGCACAGAGCTTGCCATCTCTGAATCTCAGGAGCGTATGGCTGTTGTGGTTGCAGCTGAAGATGCAGATAAGTTCATTGAAGCTGCACAGAAGGAAAATCTGGAAGCCTACCGTGTCGCGATCGTTACCGAGTCTCCCAGAATGGTTATGACCTGGAAGGGCAACGAGATCGCAAACCTCTCCCGGGCATTTTTGGATACCAACGGTGCGGTGAAGCACAGCAATGTGTATGTCGGTAAGAAGGACCTGTCCCAGCTGAGCAAGGCACTTTACGGTTCTCTGCGGGAGATGGCATCTGATTTGAAGACTGCCAGCCAGAGAGGCCTTGTTGAGCGTTTTGATGCTACCATCGGCGCTGGCAGTGTGCTGATGCCCTTTGGCGGCAAGAAGCAGCTGACCCCTACCCAGGCAATGGCAGCCGTGCTGCCGGTGCTGCCCGGTGAACAGACGGATCAGGCAAGCCTGTTTGCCTGGGGTTGTGACCCGGATCATATGTGCATCGATCCCTATACCGGCGCACACGCCGCTGTTTATAACTCTGTTGCAAAGCTGGTCGCAGCCGGCGCAGATTACACTTTGGTGTATTTGACACTGCAGGAGTTCTTCGAAAAGCTTAAGAATGAGGATACTCGTTGGGGCAAGCCTTTTGCCGCACTGCTGGGCGCTATGGATGCGCAGCTGGAGTTAGGCGCAGCGGCCATCGGTGGTAAGGACTCTATGTCCGGCACATTCCTGGATAAGGATGTACCTCCTACGCTGATCTCCTTTGCCATTGCACCTATCGATAAGAATCAGGTGCTGACACCGGAATTTAAGGCTGCCGGCAACCCGGTCTATCTGTTCGGCGCAAAGGATGATTCTGCCGATAGTCTGAAAAAGACCTGGGAGCAGCTGCATAAGCTGCATTGTGCCGGCAAGGTCAATGCCGCATGGGCCGTGGAGCACGGTATCGGCGAGGGTGTTATGAAGATGTCCTTCGGTAACCATATCGGCTTTCAGTCCTGTGCAGATCTGGGCAGCGATTGGCATCTGCCTCTGTGGGGCTTTATTGTAGCTGAGCTTACTGAAGATGTTGAAATTCCCGGTGTGATGAAGATCGGTCAGACCACATCTGACGGTATGATCACCCTGGAAGCCGACAGCGCATCCATTGATGAGCTTTATGCGCTTAATGCTGCTGTTTTGGAGGATGTGTATGCAACCAAGACAAAGGAATCTGCAGATCCCATTCCCAGTCTGGACTATGCTCAGACCTCCTGCATTGCACCTGCTGTAAAGGTTGCAAAGCCTAAAGTTCTGATCCCGGTTTTCCCCGGTACGAACTGTGAATTTGACTCTGCCCGGGCAGTTATGGCAGCCGGCGGCGATGCCGAGATTGTAGTCATCCGCAATTTGACGGCAGAGGATGTATCCCGCAGCGTGGAACTTGTGGCGAAGAAGATCGATGAAAGTCAGATGATCTTCATTCCCGGCGGCTTCTCCGGCGGTGATGAGCCTGACGGATCTGCGAAGTTTATTACAGCTTTCTTCCGCAATCCCGAAGTGAAGGATGCAGTTGCAAGACTGCTGGATGATCGGGACGGTCTGATGTGTGGTATTTGTAACGGCTTCCAGGCGCTGATCAAGCTGGGCCTTGTGCCTTACGGTAAGATCATCGATACCGACGATACCTGTCCGACGCTGACCTATAATACCATCGGTCGTCACCAGAGCCGCATTGTGCACACCCGGATCGCTTCCACCAAGTCTCCCTGGCTGCGTAAGATGCATGTGGGCGATATCGTGAATGTGCCGATTTCCCACGGTGAGGGTCGCTTCTTCGCCACGGAGGAGCTGGCGCTGCAGCTTGCTGCCAACGGCCAGATCGCGACCCAGTATGTGGATCTGAACGGCCAACCCACCATGGATACAATGTTCAACCCCAACGGCTCTTTGTTTGCTATTGAGGGCATCACATCTCCCGATGGCAGAGTATTCGGCAAGATGGGTCACAGTGAGCGTGTGGGCGCAGGTCTTTATAAGAATGTGCCCGGCAACTATGATATCCGTATGTTCGAGTCTGCAGTAGAGTACTTCAAATAATTTTTACTCGCCATTTGTATGCAAGTGTGTTATACTTGTTGCAAATGGCGAGTATTCTTTGGAGGCGTTATGGATCAGATCATTGAAAACAGCAGATCGCTCAATGTTACCCACGATTTTGATACTGTTGTTGTTGGCGGTGGGATCGCAGGTGTTGCAGCTGCTTTGGCTGCTGCACGGGGCGGTAACCGCGTTCTTCTGTGCGAGAGGATGTTTCAGCTGGGCGGCTTGGCAACGGCTGGCTTGATCACCATTTATCTGCCGCTGTGTGACGGCAGAGGAAATCAGTTAAGCTTTGGAATTGCCCAGGAGCTGCTGGAATTGTCAATGAAATATGGTGCAGAGGAGGATATGCCGACGGCGTGGCTGTGCAATGACGATTTGGATAAAAGAAAGCAGCAGCGCTTTAAGGTCCGGTTCAATGCGTCTGTATTTTCTGTTCTGCTGGAGCAGATCCTTACGGATGCCGGTGTTCAGATCCTGTTCGGCACACAGGTGTGCGATGTGCAGCTGAATGAAAACCGGATATCCCATCTGATTATGGAAAATAAAGATGGCAGAACGGCTGTTAAAGTGAAAAATGTCATTGACTGTACCGGTGATGCAGATATCTGCTATCTCGCGGGTGAAGCTACGAAGCTTTATTCCCCGGGAAATTGCCTTGCAGCATGGTATTATTCCTGTGATGAAAAAGGATTTGACCTTTCTATGGTGGGCGTTTTGGATGTTGAGGATGCCGAGATCACCGATGATATGCGCATACCTTCTAAAAATAACTACACGGGTATCGATGCCGCCGAGATCAGTCAGCTGGTAATGGATTCCCACGCGCAGATATTGGAGCATTTCCTCCGGAAGGGGGATCTGACCCAGCATATGCTTGCGAATATACCCACGATCCCGCAGCTGCGAATGACCCGAAGATTATGCACAGATTCTGAGGTGGAAGAGACAGATGCGTTTAAGAAAATTACTGATTCTGTGGGTATGTTTGGTGATTGGCGCAAGCGCGGTCCTGCCTTTGAACTGCCCTACGCAGCGCTTCACGGTTCGAAAATCAAAAACCTTGGTGTGGCAGGCAGATGCATCAGTGTTTCTGATGAAATGTGGGATGTGACCCGGGTCATCCCTGTGTGCGCAGTTTCCGGTGAGGCGATCGGCACAGCGGCAGCAATTGCTGCGGATTTCGACAGCGTTGATATTTCACTTCTGCAAAACAGATTAACAGGCGCCGGTGTAAAACTCCATATGAAATAAAATTGCGGCACAGAGTATAATCTGTGCCGCTGAATTTATATATGTGTGATCTCTGTTACGGTGAGTGTTTTGTCTTCAACACGAAAACGCACATTCAAGCCCGCAAAGGAAAGACCGTAAACACGCTCCGGATCAGTTTGGTAGGAAGGTCTTGGATCGTGAGATAAAACATCCTTTAGCGCCTGACGCTTATCCTCCGGAACGATCTGCAGCATACCGTCAGAAATGTCCACATTCAAAAGAAAGCTGTCAGCGCTGTCCGTAAAGCCTCCTGTGGCGTCTGTGTGACAGTCTGCGTAGGGAATATAGGGCTTGATATCAAAGATCGGTGTGCCATCCATCAGATCTGCGCCGGAAATGTGGAGCACAGTGCCAAACACCGGAGTGTCCTCAATGTCAATGAGCTTAACGCTGGATAAGCCGAGGGCGTTGGGACGGAATGGAGAGCGAGTCGCAAACACGCCCATTCTGGTATTTCCGCCTAATCTGGGTGGGCGGACAGTAGGGGACCAGTCTTTTCGGACCGCTTCAGAAAATTGCCAGATCAGCCAAAGGTGGGAGAAATCCCGGATGCCGCGCAGAGCATCACTGTTTCGAAATTCCGGCTCGAAAATAATTGTGGCACGCAGAGAATCCACAAGTCCGCTTTGCCGGGGTATACCGAATTTGGTGGGGAAATCGCTTTTGATCCTTGCGATGATGCGAATGTCAACAGATTCCATTATGACCGAACCTTTCTGCAGCAGAAGGTGATGATAAAGATAACTGCAAGAACAAGACAAATGGCAGCACCTGCGGAAGCGCTCAGATAGTATGCTGCGCAAAGACCGATTATACCTGCAAGCAGCGCAAACACGATGCTGAAAATATGATACTGCCGGATATTTTTAGAGACATTCCGGGCAGCTGCACCGGGCAGCACCAGTAAGGAGTTAAGAATCAGCAGGCCTACCCAGGAAATCGCCAGCGTCACTACGACTGCAATCGCCACAGTAAATACGGTGTTTGTCAGCTTTACAGAGATCCCTCTTGAGGATGCAAGCTGTGGATGAGTAGCAGTCAGCATCAAATGATTGGATGCTAAGATCCAAAATGCAAGGATGACCAGCAGCGTAATGGCAAGCATTCCAATCTCACCTGGAGTAATGGATAAAATATCACCGATGAGATATTTGTTGTACTTGGTAAAGCTGCCGGCTCCCAGCGTGGCAATAAAAATACCCAGGGCGACAGCAGTACTGGAAAATACGCCAATGAGCGTATCAGCCGTTTGGTTGCTTCTGTTTCGTACAAAGGAGAAAGTCAAAGCAAATAATACAGAGAAAATAACTGCGATCCATGTGGGACCTGCTACACCGCAGATGCAGCCAATGGCAATGCCGGTAAATGCGGAGTGACCCAATGCATCGGAAAAGAAGCTCATTCGTCCTGAAACGATCATTGTGGAGATAAGGCCAAACAGGGGAGCCATGATCAAAACTGCAAGCAGTGCGTTTTTCATAAAATCCCAGGAGAGCAGCTCCAGCCCGGTGGCGTTACACACAGCGTACCAAAGACTCATTGCGCCTCACCGCCTTTCCGATGAAAGACCTGCAGGAATTGTTTGCTGCTAAGAACATCGCTGCAATTACCACGGCACAGAATGTTCTTATCCATTAGAACTACCTGGTCCGCATATTTGTCCAGTAAGGAAAAGTCGTGGGTGGTTATAAGAATGGAAAGATCGTAGGTGTTTCGCACTTCGTCGATCATATCCATAAGGACTTCCATACCTTCCACATCCACACCGGATAGCGGTTCATCAAGGATCAGGATGTTAGGCATTGGTTCTAATGCCACAGCAAGTAAGACTCGCTGCAGCTCGCCACCGGAAAGGGTACCAATGCGCTTGTCGATGAGATCTTCAGCGTGAACACGGGCAAGACAGTCCAAGATCCGTTCCCGCAGCGCTTTGCTGAGGCCTAAAAATGCAGGCCGCTTGCTGATGCAGCACTGAAACAGATCGGCAACACTCATAGGGTCGCCGGGATCAAAGGCAGGACTTTGGGGCACATAGCCGATCTTCGCCTTTCGGTTTCGCTGGCCGGGCACGGAGAAGGAAATGATGCCGCTGTATTCCTGCTGACCGAGAATGGCCTTGATCAATGTGCTCTTTCCCGCACCGTTTGGGCCGATCAACGCCACCAGTTCTCCGCAGTGAATATGCAGATCGATGTTTTCAAGAATCTGATCGTTTCCGATCTTAACTGCAAGGTCTTGTATCCGCAGGCAACAAGCGTGGCCGCAGGATCTGCCGTGTGCATTATGATTCATCCCAAGGCCTCCTTGATGGTGTCAATGTTTTTATACATTGCATTAAAATAGTTATCACCGGACATCGCCATATCCAGCGTATATACCGGAACACCGGTCTCTGAGGAAACAATCTGGGCAGCGGCGGTGCTGCCGTTCGTTTCTGTGAATATGGCCTTCAAATTCTCTTGGCGTATGATGCTGATCAATTCGATCAGCTGTGCGGCAGATGCCTCGCTGCCGGATTCTTCTTCGATTGCATGGGCAATGGTTAGATCAAAGCATTGGGCGAAGTAAGAAAATCCATCATGGAATGTGATGAGCTCCCGACTGGAAAGATCGGAAAGCTGGCTTGCCCCATAGTTATAGAGCTTATCCAGTTCAACAAGGAGACCGCCGAGATTATGATTTATAGTTTCTTTGTGTTGCGGAAATTCCTCGCAAAGGCCTGATGCGATATTGCTTGCCATAATTTTTGCATTGAGAGGAGAGAGCCAGATGTGGGGATCTGCTGTGTGGGTATGTTCGGCGCTTTCACTGTGATCGTGAGCATGGTGGGAGTGCATAAGGTCAATGCCGTGGGAGGCATCGATCAGATGTTCCCGTCCCTGCAGCAGATCCTGCATAAAATCCTCCAAGCCTGCACCGGAACAGATGGCAGCCTGTGCAGATTCCAACATGCGCATTTGGCGTACCTGTAGTGTATAATCGTGCAGACAGGATACATTGTCCGTGATCAACGGAGAAACTGTGATATTTGTTTCCTGACAAAGCGTCATTGTAAATGTGTAGACAGGCAGTGTTGTGGCGACAACCGTTGCCTGATGTGCAGGAGTACAGGCATTAAGACTCAGAAGTAACATAATGACTGCTGCAAAAGAAATGAATCGTTTCATGATCATCATCCAATTATCTTAAACTGTCTATATCATACCATATTTGTCAAGAAAAAAGGAGACTGCCTTGCAGTCTCCAAAATGCTTAGTGGGTCTCCAGCCACTCGTCGACCTTTGCCTTTGCAAGTCTTGTGATATCCTCGCAGGGATAAGGAGAAGCCTCGCCACCGCGTACATACACGAAATACAGTCCGCCGGGGGTCTGGAACAGGATCTCCTCATAACCGGCAGGATCGCCGTAATAGCCATATGTATTCTTCTTGATCACAGTTGCGGTCTCAGTGTCATACTCTTTCTTGCAAATGATCTTTTTCATTACTGAATCCTCCTTCCGTTTGTAATTTTCTAAAATGATTATACAGAAAAATTCGGATTATTCAAGATAAAAATCTGGTAATTTAAACTTTTTGTCTGATAAATGAAAGGAAGTTGTAATAAAAATGTGAATATGTGCAACTTTAACAAAATAAATTGTCATTTTATGGCAACGCCCCGTGCTGGACAGGAGGTCTCCGGCGTGGTATATTGTCAAAAAGGGGGGTGGCTTAATGCGCGATATTCCGGTATTTTCAACGCAAAACGGTGTGGCAAGTTTGATCCTGAAACAGATCCCATATTGGGGCAATGCCTATATTCGCATTCAGGACACCAATTCGCCCCAGGCGTTGCTCAGAGAATGCGTTGATTTTTGCCGATGTGCGGGTGCGGATACCATCTATGTTGCCGGACATCCGCATTTGGAAGAATATCCTTTGTACAGCCGCGTGGTTCGTATGAGATGTCCGCTTGCGTGCATTGGGGATACAGATGCGTCCTTGATGCCTGTTCTGCCGGAGAATCTTGAGCAATGGCGGCAGCTTTATAATGAGAGAATGCGCAGTGTTCCCAATGCCGCCTATATGACACTGACCGATGCCCGGGAAATGCTTTCCAAGGGGAACGCTTATTTTGTCCACAGAGGTGAGCAGCTGCTGGGACTTGGCATTGCGTATGCTGACCAGATCGACTGCGTGATCGCAATAAAGCGCGGCGCCGGTGCGGATGTGGTAAAAGCTCTGTGCCACGCGATTTTCAGCGATACAGTCAGCCTTGAGGTATCTACAGAGAATACCCGCGCCATCCGACTGTATGAAAGGCTTGGCTTTATCGTAACCGGCGAAATATCAACCTGGTATAAAATTTTGTAAGGTGTCACGGAAAAATACTTGACAAGGTATGCTTATCGTGTTATAATACCGCAGGTATCAAGCAAAGAACCTTGACAGGAGGCGCCAAATGGAAGCAACACAGTTGATTCTTCTGTATGATTATTACGGTGACCTGCTGACTCAGCGTCAAAGAGAGTGCTTTGAATTGCGCTATAACCAAGACCTTTCTCTGGGAGAGATCGGTCAGGAGCTGGGGATCAGCCGTCAGGGTGTGTTTGATAATCTAAGCAGAACAGAAGCCCTGCTGATCAATATGGAGAAGAAAACCGGTTGTGTAAGCCGGGATCTGCGTTGCCGCAAGACTGTGGAGCAGATCTCAAGCCTTGCACAGTCAATACTGGATTCTGACACGCAGCAGGTTCGCGATGCAGCAGAAAAGATCCTGTCGCTGACCAAGACACTTGAGGAGTAACTATGGCATTTGAAGGTTTAACCGAGAAAATATCTGCTGCTTTCAAAAAGCTTCGGGGCAAAGGTCGCCTGAAAGAATCCGATGTCAAAGAAGCAATGCGGGAGATCCGTATGGCGCTTCTTGAGGCGGATGTAAGCTATAAGGTGGTCAAGGATTTCACAAAGGCTGTCACGGAACGCTGTGTCGGCTCCGATGTACTGGAAGCCTTAAGTCCTGCCCAGATGATCGTAAAGATCGTCAACGAGGAACTGACAAAGCTGATGGGCAGCGATACCAAACATATTACCATTAACCCCAACGGTCCTACCGTTGTGATGCTTGTGGGACTGCAGGGTGCAGGTAAGACCACCAACGGCTCCAAGCTTGCCGGTCTTATGAAGCGGCAGGGAAAGAATCCGCTGCTTGTTGCCTGTGACATATACAGACCTGCTGCTATTCAGCAGCTGAAGGTATGCGGTGAGAAACTGGGGATTCCTGTTTTTGAAATGGGACAGACTGACCCGGTGCAGATCGCTAAAGATGCACTTTTATATGCCCGCCAGCGCGGCCATGATATGGTGTTTTTGGATACCGCCGGCCGGCTTCACATTGATGAAGCGCTGATGGATGAGCTGAAGAACATTAAAGCTGCGGTTGATCCCGACGAGATCATGCTTGTCGTGGATGCCATGACCGGTCAGGATGCGGTGAATGCAGCCCAGAGCTTTGACCAGTGGCTGGATATTGACGCGGTGATGCTCAGTAAGCTGGACGGCGATGCCCGTGGCGGTGCAGCGCTTTCTGTGCGCGCAGTCACCGGAAAACCCATTAAGTTTGCAGGTATCGGTGAAAAATTGGAGGACATTGAACCCTTCCATCCGGATCGTATGGCTTCCCGGATCTTGGGTATGGGCGATATGCTGTCGCTGATCGAGAAGGCTGAGAAAGCCTTTGATGCAAAAAAGGCTGCTGAAATGGAAGAGCGCCTGAAGTCCAATAAGTTTACACTGCAGGACTTCTATGATCAGATGGTCCAGCTGAAATCCATGGGCTCTATGCAGGATATTCTTGCTCAGATGCCCGGTGGTGCCAGCCTTAAGAATGTCCAGTTGGATGAGAAGGCAATGGCGCACACGGAAGCGATCATTCTTTCTATGACACCCAAGGAACGAGAGAATCCCGGTATTATCGGTGCCAGCAGAAAGAAGCGTATTGCAGCCGGTGCAGGCTTGCGGGTAGAGGATGTCAATAGACTTTTGAAATCCTTTGATCAGATGCGCAGCCTGATCAAGCAGTTCTCCGGCCCGGGTGCCGGAAAGAAAATGAAGCGTATGCGTGGATTTGGCGGCTTCGGCGGCTTCCCCGGCTTCTGAAATCAGTTCGCTGAAAGCAAATAGCTTTGCGATATAGAAAAGAAATTACTTGGAGGTGAAAATAATGGTTAAGATCAGACTGAGAAGAATGGGCGCTAAGAAGTCTCCTTTCTACCGTGTCGTTGTTGCTGATTCCCGCAGCCCCCGTGATGGCCGCTGCATCGAGGAGATCGGTACCTACAACCCCCTGACCGACCCCGCTACCATCAACATCGACGCTGAGAAGGCTCAGGCATGGATCAAGAACGGTGCTCAGCCTACTGACACTGTCCGCGGTCTGCTGAAGAAGGCTGGCGTGCTGTAAGATTCCAAAGGAGTTACACTATGAAAGAACTTTTGCTGTATATGGCAAAGAATCTGGTGGATGATCCTGAAGCAGTTACTGTCAGCGAGTCCTCAACAGAGGACGGCAAAGTGCTGGAACTCCGTGTCGCTCCCGGCGATATGGGAAAGGTGATCGGCCGCCAGGGTCGAATCGCAAAAGAGATTCGCACGATCGTGAAGACCGTTGCCCAGCGCACCGGCGAAAAAGTCACGGTAGATATCGTGGATTAACGGATATGCGTGACGCCCAAGCGCCACGCATTTTCGTTGTTTTAGGAGGAATGGATATGAAACTCCAGTTTATAGATGCTGGTGAGATCGTCACCACCCACGGTGTCCGTGGAGAAATGAAAATTCTGCCCTGGGGAGATTCTCCGGAGTTTTTAATGGATTTTGACAGGGTCCGTATTGCGGATACCGATTACATTGTGGAAAGCTGCAGGATCCAAAAGACCTGCAATTTACTGAAGGTTAAAGGTATCGATACAATGGAGGATGCACAGGCGCTTCGGGGTAAGACTGTGCAGCTTTACCGCTGCGATGCGCCGAAGGATCTGATCTTTGCGGCAGAACTGATCGGTGTGGAAGTATTTGCGGAGGGCAACTCTATCGGAAAGATCACCGATGTATTGGATTATCCCGGAAATAAAGTATATATCGTTAAGGGCGAATATGAATATATGATCCCGGCGGTGAAAGCGTTTGTCTTATCCACCGATATGGAAAATGAAACGATGCAGGTGCGTTTGATCGAAGGGATGCGCAGCGATGAGAATTGATATTTTAACGCTCTTTCCGGAAACAGTCGGCGATGTTCTGTCTGAGAGCATCTTAGGCAGAGCACAGGAGCGCGGCTTCATTCAGATCGATACCCATCAGATCCGGGATTATACTGCCAACAAGCAAAACCAGGTGGATGACTATCCATATGGTGGCGGTCGCGGCGCTGTGATGACAGCAGATCCCCTTTACCGCTGCTGGGAGGCTGTCTGCGATCAGGCAGGCGGTCCGGTCCACACTATTTATTTGTCGCCCTGCGGACATACCTTTCAGCAGAGCGACGCGATCCGTTTGAGTAAAATGGAGAATCTGATCCTTGTTTGCGGCCATTATGAAGGAATTGATCAGCGCTTTATCGATGAATGCGTGGACGAAGAGATATCCTTGGGCGATTTTGTTCTTACAGGCGGAGAGATCGCCGCTATGGCAGTTACCGACGCTGTTTGCCGTATGGTACCGGGCGTTTTGGCAGATCCGGAGTGCTTTGAGGACGAGAGTCATTACAGTGGTATGCTGGAGTATCCCCAATACAGCAGACCTGCCGTATGGCACGGCAGGGAAGTGCCGCAGATCCTTCTTTCGGGAAACCACGAGAAAGTTGCTCAGTGGCGAAGAAAACAGTCTCTGCGGCGAACAAAGGCACGCAGACCGGATATGTATGAAAAGCTGGATCTTTCCGGTAAGCAGGACAAGAAGCTTCTGAAAGAGATGGAGGAAGAGGATCGTGCAGAATCTGTCTGTGTTGAAGCAATGGATCATCCAGAGTAGGCGCATAGTCTTTTTTGGCGGTGCAGGTGTCAGCACGGAGTCCGGCATTCCGGATTTCAGAAGTGTTGACGGTTTGTACAGTCAGAAGTTTGACTATCCGCCGGAGCGGATCATCAGTCATAGTTTTTTTCTCAAAGATCCGTCCTATTTCTTCAATTTCTATCGGGAGAAAATGCTGCCCCTTGGCTTTGCTCCGAATATAACCCATCGTGTGCTTGCCAAATGGGAGCAGCAGGGAAGGCTCGCGGCTGTTATCACGCAAAATATAGACGGCCTTCACCAAAAGGCGGGCAGCCAAAGCGTATATGAGCTTCACGGAAGTGTTTTGCGGAATTATTGTATGCGGTGCGGTAAGGCATATAGCGCAGAATTCGTGAAAGCCACGAAGGGTGTCCCTTATTGCACCTGCGGTGGGATCGTTAAACCCGATGTGGTGCTGTATGAAGAACCGTTGGATGCTACTGTGCTGGATAACGCGATCCGCGCAATCGAAAGTGCAGATATGCTTATTGTTGCCGGTACAAGTCTTACAGTATATCCGGCAGCAGGACTTGTGAACTATTACCGCGGTAGCCGACTTGTGCTGATAAACCGCGACGAAACACCCTACGACCATAAGGCAGACCTCGTATTTCACAGTGGCCTGGGAGATGTGTTTTCCCACTTGGATTAAAGTATAATAGCGCCCATCCAACAAGGATGGGCGCTTACTTTTATTTCTTTGTAGGATCGTAATTTACAATAATGCCGCGTTCCATACCGTCGTCGGTGTGGGTAAGTGCCTTGGCATCTGTGACAGCTGTTCCGTAAACATCCACCTGAATCAGCATAGGACAATCTACCAGAGCGCCGATTGAGGTGAGGCCTTCATTATAGTCCATAAAAACATTGTTCAGCTTTTTAAGACCAACCAAAGGATCGATATTCGCGATCTGATTGTTGCTGCCGTTTATGCTTATCAGAGCACAATCAGCAGACCATTGCGGCAGTTGGGCAACCTCATTGTGAGAGAAGTTGAGATAGGATAGCTTAGTCAGCGCGGAAAGAGAAGAGATGTCTGTCAGTGCGTTGTTGGAAATATCCAACTCGTTAATGGAGCTGCAAGCCGCAACAGGGGCGATGTCTTGCAGAGCGTTATAGCTCAGATCCAAATGGTTAAGGCCTGTCAGCTTCTGCAGCTGTCCTAAGGTCTCAATGGAATTGTGTCCTGCGCTGAGCCAGGTGAGCGCTGTGTTGCCTGTGACCGCTTCAAGAGTGGTAAGCGTATTGTAGGACACGCTCAGCTTGGTCAGCGCTTTCAGATCAGCAATAGCGGACAGATCTGTTACAACATTGTGGTCAAGATTTAGCTCCGTTAGACCGCTCATTTGCCTTACTGCATCAATATTGCGGATCGTATTGTTGCTAAGATCCAGCTTTGTGATACCGGTCGCGTCAGACAGCGGTGCGATACTGGTGATTCCACAGTCACTGAGTGTAAGCTCCTTCAGCATAGGAAGTGCGCCGATAGTAGTCAAATCACTTTGGGTGATGCCAGTGCCTGTGATGTTCAGCTTTTCCAATGAGGACAATCCGGAAATTGCACCGAGTTCTTCAGAAATACCGTTAACGACAGTCAGTTCCTTCAAATTGGGCAAATACTTCATATCTGCATAAGAGGCAGCATCTGCCGGTACTGTAAACTGTTCAAGGGTCCATATATCGTCTGTATACAGCGTGCTATTTTCATCTGCGCCCAGAGCCAGGCGAATCGCAGATTCGAAGGAAGGATCGGTAAAGATCGCTTCCTCGATAATGCCGCCAACGGTGTAGCCGTAGATAGCCAAGGGACTGACAAGACCGTTTTCGTCAATACACAGCGCATACACATTGGACTCGCCTTCAGGCAGGGAAAGCGGTTCGGTATAACCAGAAGTTTTAATAGATGGATAGGAGCCATCTGCGGTTGCATACAGAGTGCCGCGCTCGCAGCTCAGCTCCAGGGTGATGAGATGCTTGTAGGTTCCGGATTCTAAAGATGCTGTGGGAGCAGCCGGACGCATACTATCTATGATGGTCTTAACTTCCGGGTTGACGATGCTGTTCAGCATTGCAACGGCATCCATCAGCTTATTCTGTTCCACATAGGTGCTGCACAATTCCACATAAAGGTCAGCACCGCCGCCATCTTTGATAGCGTTACGAAGTGTATACTCAGCTTTTGTGTAGTTTCCGCTGTCTTTGTACTGCTGCGCTAATTCAATGGCAACCGCATCATTGTCACCGGACTGGGTGTATGCCCGATTATAAAACCAGGCAGCTATATCGTGATTGCCACGGCTCTCGCTGTAGCGGGCGCAGCTTAAAAGCATATCCCTGGTAAATTCTCTGTCATATACAAATAAATACCATATCGTGCAAAGTAGTGTGACCAGTACCAATACGATCGGTAAAATGATTTTTACTGTCTTTTTCATTTTTGTCTCCGTTTCGACGCAATATATATGAAATTATACTTCTTGGGAATCTGTGTGTCAAGGGTCGACAAGAAAATGGGTATTTATTCCTGCGCATATCGGCATAGTTTGTTTTCCGGACCTGCTACAATACACCTGAGGTGACACAAATGAAAATGAAAATCGCAATATGGATCACAGTGTTTCTCCTTGGTATGGTCGTACCAGGTGTGGTGGCATCAATCGCCATACCCGATTGGGAAGAGACCACTGCACCGCCGGAGACAAGCGTATCAGTAACTACCATACCGGAAACTACGCACGAAACCGCGAATGAATTTATGGTTCCCATCCTGATGGACGACGGTATGATCCATGAAATGACTTTGGATGAATATATAACCGGCGTAGTACTTCGGGAAATGCCGGCATCCTTTGAGTTAGAAGCGCTTAAGGCACAGGCGGTGGTCGCGCGTACCTATACGCTAAAGCAATTAAACATAGGCAAAAAACACCCGGGATGCGCAGTATGCACAGATTCCAATTGCTGTCAGGGGTATTATAAGTTGGATGCTTATTTATCAGCCGGCGGATCACAGGCAGATGTAGAAAAAATCCGACAGGCTGTTTCGGATACGCAGGATCTTGTGCTGATTTATGAAAATGAATTGATAGATGCCACATATTTTTCCTGCTCCGGCGGCAAAACGGAGGATGCCGTATCCGTTTGGGGTGCGCAGGTTCCGTATCTACAGTCTGTGGAAAGTCCGGGAGAACAAAACTCTGTCCATTACATTGATACAGTGAGCTTCAGTGCCGCAGAATTTGAATCCCTTTTAGGCAGTAAACTGCAAGGGGAGCCGGAGCAGTGGTTTGGTTCAGTCACATATACTGCCGGTGGTGGTGTTGCCACCATAGAGATTGCGGACAAGCTGTATGAGGGGGTGACGCTTCGCAGATTGTTAGGACTTAAAAGTACAGCCTTTGCGGTTACAGCTGTTGGCAGTACTGTGACGATCACTACAAAAGGCTTTGGCCATCGGGTGGGGATGAGTCAGTACGGCGCTGATGCAATGGCACTGAACGGTGCCACCTATCCGGATATACTTGCGCATTACTATCCCGGTACGCAGCTGCGCACACTTAACAACAATTGACAAAGCAACGCTTTTGCGATACAATAGTGCATAATTTGTCGCAAAGAAGGTGAGGTATATGCCCATTCAGATCCCTAACGATCTGCCCGCAGCCGGAACGCTGCAGCAGGAGAATATTTTTGTGATGACAGAGAACAGAGCTGTTTCGCAGGATATCCGTCCTTTGGAG
The DNA here is from genome assembly GCA_045590135.1 of Faecousia sp. Classification (GTDB taxonomy): domain Bacteria; phylum Bacillota; class Clostridia; order Oscillospirales; family Oscillospiraceae; genus Faecousia. The sequence continues at coordinate 38,983 of JAZNQK010000100.1, read as the reverse complement.
ATCGTGCTGTTGAATCTGATGCCTACAAAAATTGAAACGGAAACACAGCTGAGCCGTCTTTTGGGCAACACACCGCTGCAGGTCCGTTTGGAACTGATGCAGGTAAGTACTCACAAGTCCAAAAATGTTTCCCAAGAGCATATGCTTACATTTTACAAGACCTTTGATGAACTGAAGCACCGTAAGTTTGACGGTATGGTGATCACAGGTGCGCCGCTGGAGCATCTTGCTTATCAGGATGTAGACTACTGGGACGAGCTTTGTCAGATCATGGAGTGGACAAAGACCAATGTGCATTCTACCTTGCATATCTGTTGGGCAGCCTTTGCAGGACTGTATTACCATTATAACATTGATTCTGTTTGGCTGGATAAGAAAATATTTGGTGTATTTCCCCACACAGCCGACTATAAAAGAGCAATTCTGCTGCGTGGCTTTGACGATGTGTTTTATGTTCCCCAGTCCCGGCACGCCACAGTGCGCCGTGAGGACATTGAAGCAGAACCGAGATTGAAGCTGCTGGCATCCTCTGAGGCTTCCGGTGTTTATGCAGTTATGAATAAAGCAGGACATCAGATCTTTGTAACAGGTCATTCTGAATACGATCCGGATACCCTGAAACGGGAATATATGCGCGATAAGAACCTTGGTCTTGATATTGCAGTCCCTGCAAACTATTTCCCCAATGATGACGATACCAAGGACCCCATCGTTTCCTGGCGAGGCCATGGAAATCTTCTCTTTTCCAACTGGCTTAATTATTTTGTCTATCAGACGACCCCGTATGATATTATGTCCATCGGCAACGATAACGAATAAAGAGCGTGCTGCATAGCACGCTCTTTTCATATAGGAAGATTTTTCACATATAATCTTTTACTGCTATCTGTCCTTGCAATGCGCATCAAATTATGTAATAATGAATACATAAGGAGGTGTACCTATGCAATTATGGATTGATGGTGCCCCAATTCAAGCAAGACCCGGTATGTCGCTGCTTCATTTGATCAGGGAATTGAATATGGATTCTGATCTGCTTTCAGATAAGCCAATTGCCGCAAAGATCGCCGGTGAGGTATTTAATCTTAATTACATTCCTGTGCGCACGACGCAAGAGAGCGCGCAGCGAAGCTCTGTTCGGCGAGCAATGGCTGCCTCCAATGGCGTTGTGACGCTGCTCCGGTATCCGGATCCTGTAGGCAAGGATGTGTATGTAAGAACTGCGCAGTTTGTTGTTTTTTTAGCCTTGCGGCAGATGTATCCTGCTGTGAGATTCAAAATGAACTGTACAGTAGGTAACGCGATCTTTATAGAAACAGCAGATGATACTGACTTTGATGCCAACATCCTCAGGCAAGCGGTCCGGGATATCGTCCGGAAGGATCTGCCCTTGCTTCGCAAACGAGTCGATATTTGCGATGCGGTGTCACACTTTGAAAAACAAGGACAGACCGATAAAGCGCGGCTGCTGCAGTGGCGTAAGCAGCGATACCTTGATCTATATATGTATGAGGATTTTGCTGACTATTATTACGGCGAGACAGCGCCCTCAACCGGGTATTTGCAGGTGTGGGATATTCTTCCTGCAAAGGGTGGTTTTATGCTGTTGCTTCCGGATGACAAGGATCCCAAAAGGGTCTGTACTTATGAACAGATGCCCCATTTTCTCAGCGTGTTTACGGAAGGGGAGCGCTGGTGTGAGCTGATGAACTGCGAAACAGTTGCAGATCTGAATGAGCTTGTTCGCTCAGGAAATATCCGGGAATTGATCCGGGTAAATGAAGCCCTCCACGAAAAGCGATACGCACAGATTGCGGATGCAGTATGTGCGCGAAACGCGAAAGCGGTCATGCTTGCAGGTCCCAGCTCGTCCGGTAAAACCACATCTGCAAACCGTCTTGCAACCCAGCTGCGCGTCCACGGCAAGAAACCGATATTGATGAGTCTTGATGATTACTATATCGATCGGGATAAGATCGCGCCGGGGCCGGACGGAAAGCTGGATCTGGAACATATTGATACCATTGATACACAGCTGTTCCGGGAGAACCTGTCAGAGTTGTTAAGGGGCGATTGCGTTGATCTTCCCGGCTTTAATTTTAAAACCGGAAAGCGGGAATGGACAGGAAAGAAGCTGACCCTTTCCAGAGATTCTGTGATCATTGTTGAAGGATTGCACGCGCTGAATCCTGCATTGATGCCGGACGGCATAGAACCCACAAAGGTGTTTAAGCTGTATGTAAGTCCGTTGCTTCCTCTGAATTTGGATGATCATAACCGCATCCCTACCAGTGTTCTTCGACTGCTGCGCAGAACTGTCCGTGATTATGAGACACGAGGCTCATCGGTACAGCAGACGATGGAAATGTGGGATTCTGTCCGCAGAGGAGAAAAACGCTGGATATTCCCGTATCAGGAGAATGCGGATGTAATCTTTAACAGCTCTACACTTTATGAGCTGGCGGTGCTGAAAAAGCATATTTATCCGCTGTTGGACGCTGTCGGTCCGGAGGAGGACTGCTATGAACAGGTCCGTGGACTTGTTAAGGTATTAAACTATGTGCTTGAGGCAGATGTAGACGATGAGATCCCACCTACAAGTCTCGTCCGGGAATTTATTGGTGGCAATACCTTCTATAAATAAGCAATGCGGTGAAGGAATATCCTTCACCGCATTGAATTTTAGTTTATGACAGGCAAAACCGGCATAGGGCTGGGATAATTTAACAGTAATGAGAACAAAATACATACGATCACGGCAAGTGCTGCTGTACTCATCCACATACTGCGCATCTTAAGCAGCTCCCGGCTGATGTAAAGCCATGCAAGACACGCGCTGGAAAGGGCAAAGGCAAGAATGGTTAAAATGACCTTCAGCCAGATGATACCGGCGCCGGCACTGAGTAAATAAAAGATAAACAGCAGACCGTCAGCAATTAAAGCGTATGTCATATAGCGTTCCATTTCTTTATATCTGTTTTGCATATGCAACACTCCTTTGCATTATTTATATCATAAACACGCAAATAATGCAATCCCCTGTGTTTTTTTGGCGAAATGCTTGCACGAATCCGCAAGGGATGTTATAATATCAAAAATATATGAAAAATCAATGGTGGGAGCTGCCATGGGAGAACCGCAATATCGCTTAGAGGGCATTGTCCATACCCGCAGTGAGGTTATGGAGGTCTTTGAAGGTCCGCTTGATGTTATTTTTCTGCTGCTGAGCAAAAATAAAATAGAGATTCAGGATGTTTCCATTTCGGCGATCCTGGAGCAGTATCTGGCATATCTGGATGAGATGAAGCGCCTCGATATGGAGATAGCCAGTGAATTTATCACAATGGCATCTCATTTGATGCTGATCAAGACAAAGATGCTTTTGTCTGCCGCAGAAGCCGCGGAGGCACAGACGGAACTGGATCTTCTGCGCCAGTCTCTGATCGAGCGCCAGCGCAAGGAGGCTATTGAGCAGATCCGTATGGCAATTTCCGTGCTGGAGCCTATGAATGATATCGGCAGAGCCGTCTTTACAAAGCAGCCTGAGCCGCTGCGCCGTGACAGTACCTATCGCTATCGCCACGAGCCGGAGGATATGCTTCGGGCATTAGATGAAATATCCGAGCGTAATCAGCGCCGCCTGCCACCGCCCACGGTGAACTTTAAGGGCATTGTGGGTAAGGAGCCTTATCCGGTTACCCGTAAGGCAAAGGAGCTTGTGCGTACGCTGATACTGCGTGGCGTGGAACGATTAAAGAATCTGTTCCGCGGAAACCGCTCCCGCTCTGAGGTGGTTGCGACATTTATTGCAATATTGGAGCTTTGTAAGACAAATTCGGTGGTTTTGGAGGATGATAATTCCGGCGAAAACCCCAATGTCCGCTTGATCAAAGAACCCGATACGATTTCGGAGGAGACGAACTGATGGATTTAATGGATTTACAGCGCAGCGTCGAGGCGATCCTTTTTGCTGCCGGTGAGCGCGTGGAGCTTTCTCGCTTGGCTATGGCGCTGGAAGCAGACGAGAAGGATGTGGAAAAGGCAGTCAATGCCCTTGCTGACGAGCTTGCCTATAACCGCAGAGGGATCCGCATTCTGCGCCTGGAAAAGGGGTATCAGATGGTATCCTCCGGTGAAATGGCAGATTATATCACAAAAGCCTTGGAGACGAGAAAACCTCCGAAGCTTTCCTCCTCTCAGCTAGAGGCACTTACGATCATCGCATACTATCAGCCGGCAACAAAGGCAATGGTGGAGCAGATCCGCGGTGTGGACAGCTCCTACAGTGTCGGTGCGCTGCTGAATAAAAAGCTCATTGAGGAGGCGGGCAGACTGAATGTGCCCGGCCGTCCCATTTTGTACCGTACCACACCGGATTTTCTGCGCACCTTCGGTCTTAGTAGCCTTGATGAGCTTCCCACCATTGAAAAAGTGGACTTTGGTGAGCCTGTGATCGTGGAAAACGGCGAGCAGCTGCAGATCGAGGAATCCGCACAGAATCCTGTGCCGGAGGAAGTTTGATGGGCTGGCTGATTGCGGTTGGCATCCTTGTAGGTCTGTGCTTTCTGCCTGTTGGTATTTATGCGGTATATAATTCCTCCGGCGTATCTGCCCGATTAACATTGTGGTTAGCATCGATTTTGTTATATCCACGGCCAAAAAAGGATAAGAAAAAAGATTCTGAAGCTAAACCACAGACTCAAAAAAAGAAGGCACAGGACAAATCTCCCGGCACATTGTCAGATTTTCGTCCGCTGGTGGAGATCATCTTGTCACTACTCACAGAGTTCAGACACAGGATCTGCGTTAAGGATCTTGTAATGAAGCTGACCCTTGCAGGTGACGATCCTGCAGATCTTGCAATTCATTACGGTCAGGCATGGTCACTGCTTGGAAGTCTGGTTCCGCAGCTGGACAGTTTTTTCCGGATCAAAAAGAGAGATCTTAGCGTTAATTGCGATTTTAATGCAGATGAACCTATGTTTTATGGGCATATCCATATTACAATTACTTTAGGCCGGTTGCTGCTCCTTGTGATACACTATGGACACCAGTGCCTGCGAGAATACCGAAGAATTATGAATTTAAGAAAAGGCGGTTCAAAATTATGAGTCAGAATTTACCCAATATGCTTCAAAGCACCATTGAAAAGATCCGCGAGATGGTGGATGTCAATTCCGTAGTAGGCGAGCCGATCACAACGCCGGATGGTGTTACTATTATCCCGGTCTCCAAGATCAGTGTCGGTTTGGGCGGCGGCGGTTCAGATTTTGTTTCCAAAAATCAAAATCAGCACGAGAATCCCTTTGGTGGCGGTGTAGGCGCAGGAGTAAAGGTAACACCGGTTGCATTTCTTATTATTAAGGAAGGCAATGTGCGGATGATCCCTGTTGCAGCACCTGCCAATACCACCGTGGACCGCCTTGTTGAGATGGTTCCGGATACTCTGGATAAGATTGCCGCATTTGTGGATTCTCACACCCAGAAAAAGGGAGAATAAACCTGCTGTCCCCGTGCAAAATAGCACTGGGTGATAAGTATGAAGCGTATATTTGCCGGGATGGCAGCTGCTTTGCTGGCTGCCGTCTTGTTTTTTCCTGTTCGTGTTCAGGCACTGTCAGCAAAAAGAGCAATTCTGATGGACGCAGCAACAGGCAGAGTTCTCTATGAGAGGAATGCAGATGACAGAAGCCTGATCGCAAGCACAACAAAGATCATGACGGCACTTGTGATCTGTGAGCAGTGTAATGTACTGGACCGTGTCAGGATTCCGAAAGAAGCTGTGGGTATTGAAGGTTCGTCAATGTACCTGAAAGAGGGCGAGATTTTGACAGTACAGGAGCTCTTGTACGGTCTGATGCTCCAAAGCGGCAATGATGCCGCAGTTGCGCTCGCTATATACTGTGGTGGTACGGTGGAAGGCTTTGCAGGTCTGATGAATGATAAGGCGCATAAGCTCGGGCTGTCAGACACGCATTTTGAAAATCCAAATGGACTGGACAGTCCGCATCATTACTCTACTGCACGGGATCTGGCTGTGCTCTCTGCGTACGCTATGGAAAATCCCATCTTTGCAAAGACCGTCTCTACCAAGACTGTTCGTGCAGGAGAGCGTACCTTGCGCAATCACAACAAGCTTTTATGGCGCCTTGAGGGCGCTGACGGCGTTAAGACGGGATTTACAAAGGCGGCTGGCCGAATTCTCGTTTCCAGCGCAGTCAGGCAGGACAGGCGTCTTGTGGCTGTTACCATTAATGCGCCCAACGATTGGCAGGATCATTGCGATCTGATGGAGATCGGGTTTCGTGATTACTCCGTCAGAAAATTATTATCCAAGGGATCGGTTGTAGGCAGGGTAGAGATCGCAGGCGGTGAATCCGGTGGGGTATCCTTGATCGCCGACGATGATTGTTACTATGCCATGGCTGAAGGCGAACAGCACAAAACGGTATATACCGGGCCGGGTTTTGTCTATGCACCGGTGGTAAAAGGTGCCAGTGCAGGATCAGTGCACATTTGCCTTGGAGAGAAAACGATAGGTGTTGTTCCGGTGGTATATGGCGATACTGTGGAGCAAACGCAGATAAAGAAAGAATCTATTTGGAAGATACTATTTGGAAAGGGGGATGCATAATGACCGAAAGAATACAAAAGATCCTGTCATCATCCGGTGTGACCTCCAGGCGGACTGCGGAGGCGTGGATCAGGCAGGGGCGTGTTACCTGTAACGGTAAGGTCTGCGTCTTAGGTCAGAGTGCAGACCTTGAAACGGATGAAATTTTGGTGGATGGAAAGCCGCTGCCCCAAAAACAGGCAGCGGTATACATCCTGTTGCATAAGCCGAAAGGCTATGTTACGACACTTTCCGATGAAAAGGGCAGGAAAGATGTTTCAGTGCTTACTGCTGACTGCGGTCAGCGTGTTTATCCCGTTGGCAGACTGGATATGGACTCTGAGGGACTTTTACTGATGACGAATGACGGCGAGTTTGCAAACAGACTGATGCATCCCAAGCATGAGATCGATAAGACCTATCTGGTGGATGTGGCAGATTTTGCCGAAGACAAGCTGCATAGACTTTCAAGACCTATTACCTTGGATGGCTACCGGATCCGCGCACCCAAAATTGAATTGATCCGCGTACAGGGCGATTTCGCCACACTGCGCGTTGTGATCCATGAGGGAAGAAACCGGCAGGTACGGCGTATGTGCGCTGCGGCTGGCATGAAGGTGAAAAGACTTGTGCGTGTTGGAGAAGGGTCGCTTACTCTTGGTGATTTACCGCCTGGTAAGTGGCGGTACCTTTCAGCCGATGAGGTGGAGCAGCTAATGAAATGATGCAATTTTACTTGCATAATAAATTGGTTTTTGTTAGGATAATTGTGAGATAGATATATGGGAGGATATTGTTATGACAGATGATATTCTGCTGCAGCTTCAAAACAATAGCGCTACCTTTTCAAAAGGACAGCGTGCAATTGCAAAATACATAACACAGTCTTATGATAAAGCCGCATTTATGACCGCAAGCAAGCTTGGAAAAACAGTGGGTGTATCCGAATCTACCGTTGTCCGTTTTGCAGTGGAATTAGGTTATGACGGATATCCCAGCATGCAAAAAGCGATGCAGGAGATGGTTCTGAACCGCTTGACTGCCGTGCAGCGTATGGGAGTTGCCAGTGACCGGCTGGCTGACCAGGATGTTGTGTCTATGGTGCTGCAGTCTGATGCGGATAAGCTGCGCAGAACTGCTGAGATGGTGAGCCGGGAGGATTTCAAGGCTGCTTTAGATGCGATTCAAAAAGCAAGACGGATTTATATTTTAGGTGTTCGTTCCGTTTCTGCGCTGGCTAACTTTTTGAGCTACTATATGAATTTTATGTTTGATAATGTTCATACAGTTACCACATCCGGTGCAAGTGAAATTTTTGAGAAGCTGGTAGGTGTGGGTCCTGAGGATGTTGTGATCGCATTCAGCTTCCCCAGATATTCCACATCCACCCTGAAGGGCGTACAGTATTGCCGCAGCACCGGCGCAACTGTCGTGGCGCTGACAGACAGCAGACTCTCTCCATTGGGACAGTGCAGTGATTATGTGTTGGTAGCCAAGAGCGATATGCTGTCTCTTGTGGATTCTCTGGTTGCGCCGCTGAGTCTTGTGAATGCGCTCATCGTTGCCCTGGCATCTGCTAAGGAGAAGATCCTCTCCAAGACTTTTGACACTTTGGAAAAGGTTTGGGAAGAATACAATGTTTATGAAAAGCAGGATTATCTGGGATGAACTATGACGGAATTGTGATCGGCGGCGGTGCAGCAGGAATGATGGCGGCAATTACTGCGGCACAGCAAGGAGAAAAAGTGCTGCTTTTGGAGCGTAATGATCGCCTTGGAAAGAAATTGCTGATTACCGGAAAAGGTCGTTGCAATGTTACAAATGACTGCACCGCGCAGGAAGTCCTGCAGAATATCCCCAGAAATCCCCGGTTTTTGTTCAGCGCTATGGAAAATTTCCCACCCCGGGATGTGATGGCGTTCTTCGAGGCTCATAACTGCCCCTTGAAAACGGAGCGCGGCAACCGTGTATTTCCCCAATCGGACAAGAGTGTGTCTGTACTGGATGCTCTGCACAGAGCAATGCGTAATGCCGGCGTGCAGACTGAATGCACCCGGGTAACCGGTATTTGCGCACAGAACGGCAATATCTCCGGTGTGAAAGCTGCAGGAAGCATAATAAAAGCGAAATGGGTGATACTGGCAACCGGCGGTATGTCATACCCGACCACCGGCTCGACAGGCGACGGCTATCATATGGCGAAGGCTTTGGGACATACTGTTATAGAGCCTGTTGGCTCATTGGTGCCCTTGGAGACCTTTGGGGATACCTGCCAGCAGATGCAGGGATTAAGCCTCAGAAATATCTCAGTTAAACTGCTTGATGCCAAGGGTAAATTGCTATATAAGGATTTTGGCGAACTGCTTTTTACCCATTTTGGTATTTCAGGTCCAACGGTGCTCAGCGCCAGCGCGCATCTGAAAGGTGACAATTGCCGGCTGCTGATCGATCTGAAGCCTGCATTGGACGAAGGAAAGCTCAATGACCGGGTACTTCGTGATCTTGAGCAGTATCGTAATCGAACCATGGAAAATGCATTGACAGACTTGCTTCCCAGGTCGATGATACCTGTCATTCTTCAAAAGGCTTCTATCGCACCCGATGTGCAGGCAAATTCCCTGAAAAAGGAGCAGCGCAGACAGCTTGTTCAACTGTTGAAGGCTTTTCCCGTGGATATTAAAGGAAAACGCCCTGTTGCGGAAGCGATTATTACCTCCGGTGGCATCAAGGTTTCTGAGGTGGATCCAAAGACGATGGAATCAAAGTTTATTAAGGGGTTATACTTTGCCGGTGAGATACTGGACTGCGATGCCTATACCGGTGGATTTAATTTGCAGATCGCCTGGGCCACCGCTGTGGCTGCCGGCAGGGCTGTGAAAAACGGTCATTGACAAATATGTCTGCATATAATAAAATACAAAAAGTGTTAGAAAGAAAGACTTTGGAGGTTTCTGATATGTACGAAAAGTTAGTTTCTTATGCAGTAAAGCAGCTGGAGCTGAATCCTGACGAGATCACTCCGGACAGCACATTTGAAAGCCTTGGCATTGATTCTCTGGATATCGTTGAGATGATTATGGATCTGGAGACGGAGCTGGGTGTTGAGCTGGAGATGGAGGATCAGAAGATCACAACCTTCCAGGAATTGGCTGATTTTATTGATGCCAAAGTGAACTAATAAAAACAATATCCTTGTTTCAGCAGACCGGCTTGTAACAAGGTCGCACTAGTCGGGGAGTTAGCGGTGCTCTGTACCTGCAATCCGCTACAGCAGGGATGAATTCCCACACCCGGGCAAGTCTGAGTATCGTCAGAACCGTGTAAGCGGTGTTGAGGAAACGGTCCCGCGCAACGGGATACCGTGAACCATGTCAGGTGGGGAACCAAGCAGCATTAAGCGGATCTTCCCGTGTGCCGTGGGGCTGCCGTTTCTGAGCCGGCTGCAAGGAAACCGGGTATTCTGCTTGCTCAAATGTGGGTGTGCGATCTTGTTATGAGCCGGTCTTGTTTTGGAGGTATTTATGTATCAGGCGCTGTATAGAAAATATAGACCGCAGACCTTTGATGATGTGGTGGGACAGCTGGCAGTCAGTCAGACGCTGAAAACACAGATCATCAACGGTCGGCTTAGTCATGCCTATTTGTTTACAGGCTCCCGTGGTACAGGTAAAACAAGCAGCGCTAAGATCCTTGCAAAGGCGGTCAACTGTCTGAATCCTCAGGACGGCAATCCCTGTAATTGCTGCAGCGCGTGCCGCAGCATCGATTCCGGTGCCTGTATGGATGTTTTAGAGATCGATGCGGCTTCCAATAACGGCGTGGACAATGTCCGGGATCTGCGGGATGATGCGATCTATTCGCCCTCAGAAGTGAGGATGCGTGTGTATATCATCGACGAGGTGCACATGCTTTCGCTTTCTGCCTTTAATGCACTTTTGAAGATCATTGAAGAACCGCCAGAGCACCTGATGTTTATTCTGGCAACAACGGAGCTTCATAAAGTGCCGGCAACCATTCTTTCCCGGTGTCAGCGTTTTGCATTCCGCAGGATCAGTCAGGAGGATATTGCGGCGCGTCTACAATATGTAGCCTACCAGGAAAATATTGATCTGGACGATTCTGCTGCCAGAGTTTTGGCCCGTCTCGCTGACGGTGGTATGCGTGACGCGTTAAGCCTTCTGGATCAATGTGCGTCTGCAACGGCAGGAGAATTGACGGCTGATCGTGTGTATGCCTGCCTGGGCATTGCCGGTACGCGGGATTGCGGAAAGCTTATGGCATTTATTGCCCAGCAGGATTGTGCCGGCGCATTGGAGCTGTTGAACCGGCTTTATGCTGACGGGAAAGATATGGGCGCACTGCTGGATGAGCTTGCTTGTATGACCAGAGATATGATGGTCCTGAAAACAGCACCGAAGGCAGGGATCAGTATGCTCTCCGGCGTTGCTACGGATGAGCAGACACAGTCTCTTGCACAGGCTATTTCCAGCGGTGAGTTGGTGCGTATGATGAATCTGATTCAGGACACGGCATCCGGCTTTACCCGTAGTGGGAGTAAGCGCACAGATGCAGAGCTTTGTATCGTGAATATGTGCCGGCCTGAGCTTACTGAGGATATCGGCAGCATTATTTCCCGCCTGACAAGGATCGAAGATCAGATCCGCAGCGGCAACCTTGTTGTGGGCGCACCTGCTGTACAAGCAATAATACCTGCTAAAGAGGAGCTCACGCAGGAAACTGTGCAGGATACCGGCGATGATTTATATCAATCGTCACCGGAAGAGAACAATGATGTATTGCCGGATGAAGCACCGGAAGGATTTTGGGCGGATGTAGCGGATGCGGTGCGTAAAGAACTGAAGCCGCCAGCGGTGGGTTTCTTTACAACTACACCGAATTCGCCGGTGAAAGGTGTACTGCATGGCAATCATCTTACTTTGGTATGCACCAATCTGTTTACAATGCAGATCATCAACAAACCGGAGGTTTTGGACTTGGTCGCGTTGAAAGCGTCTGCCAAATTGGGTGCACAGGTCCGTGTTACCGTGACGGACTCTGAACATTCGGTGCAGAAGACCCAGCAGATGGAACAGCTGCTCAGCTTTGGAAGAGCACACGGTAATATCGTAAACATTAAGGATAATTAAGGAGAATTTACAATGGCTAAAGGTGGATTCCGGGGAATGCCCGGTGGTATGAATCAGGCAGCAATGATCAAGCAGGCGCAGAAGATGCAGCAGGAAATGATCAGAATGCAGGAGGAGATGGAGAATAAGACCTTTACTGCAGCAGCAGGCGGCGGTATGGTAACAGCCACAGTTAACGGCAAGCACGAGCTGCAGGACATTCAGATCAATCCTGAGGCAGTTGACCCTGACGATGTGGAAATGCTGCAGGATATGGTGATCGCCGCAGTCAATGAGGCAATGCGTGCTGCTGATGCAGAGTCTGCCAATAATATGTCCCGACTGACCGGCGGCCTGAATTTGGGCGGCTTGTTCTAAGGAGGCAATATGCAGTATTTTCCGGCAGCATTGCAGGAACTGACAGATCAGTTCGCCCGGCTTCCCGGCATTGGCGGTAAAACTGCCCAGCGCTTGGCTTTCTATGTGTTGGGCCTGCCGGATGAGGAGGCACAGTCCTTTGCAGATGCCATTGTAGAGGCTAAAAAAACAGTCCATACCTGCCCGGTTTGCCAAAACTTAACAGACCGTGAGATGTGTCCCATTTGTGAAGATGATCTGCGTGATCACAGTGTAGTTTGTGTTGTGGCAGAGCCAAAGGATGTGATCGCGATGGAGCGCAGCCGTGAGTTTAACGGGGTTTACCATGTGCTTCACGGCGTCATTTCTCCGCTGAATCATATAACCCAGGATGATATCCGCATCAAGGAACTGCTGATCCGTGCAGCGAATGAGGATATCCGCGAGGTCATAATGGCAACGAATCCGGATACGGAGGGCGAGGCTACGGCAATGTATATCTCCAGACTGCTGCGCCCGATGGAGATCAAAGTTACACGGCTTGCTTACGGTGTGCCGGTTGGCAGTCAGCTGGAATACGCCGATGAAGTCACGCTTTCCAGAGCCCTGGAGGGCAGACAGGAAATATAAAAATATATCCGCGTGCGACATTGGTCGCACGCGGATATTTTATAATTTTCCATAAACCTTGTTAAGGAACCTCTCCGTTGTGATAATCGCTCTTTTGTGTACGGCTTCGCCGATGGGGCCGGCTTCATCATAAGCATTGATTTGGAAAGTGATAATGCTGCCGTCAACAGCAATTACTTCGGCTTCTGCACGCACCTCCATACCCACAGGTGTGGCACTGTTATGCTTCAGATTCAGTTCAATTCCTACTGAGGTCTTATCAGCAGGGATTGCATCAGCAATTGCTTCACAGGCGGCGCCCTCCATCAATGCAGCCATACAGGGGGTGGCATATACCATCAGGCTGCCGGAGCCGACTTCCAATGCAGTGTCTTCCTTTTCAACGGATGAGTTAGCGACACCTTTCATGCCGATCGTAATTTCCATATAATACACATCCTTTCTGAAAAATACTATAGCTTAGATTTTCTTTTGTGTCAACAAAAGGGATTGCTATTTTAAGAAAAGTGACTTATAATGAAGAAAATTCTGAAACGAGGTGTCTGATATGGCTGCAATGGACAAGCTGAATTTGACAATGCTTTGTGATTTCTACGAGCTGACAATGGGACAGGGTTACTTTGCAAAGGGCTACAAGGACCGGATCTGCTATTTTGATGTGTTTTTCCGTCAGTGTCCGGACGGTGGCGGTTTTGCTATTGCTGCCGGATTGGAGCAGGTGATCCGCTACATCCAGGATCTGCATTTTGATGCAGAGGATATTGCGTATCTGCGTAATCGGAAGATATTCTCTGAGGAGTTTTTGGAGTATCTTTCTAACTTCCGTTTTACAGGCGATATTTGGGCAGTACCGGAGGGTACGCCGATCTTCCCCAAAGAACCCATTATGACCATTCGCGCACCTGCTATTGAGGCGCAGCTGATCGAGACATTTATACTTTTGTCTGTAAACCATCAGAGCCTGATTGCCACAAAGGCAAACCGTGTGGTTCGCGCTGCACAGGGCAGAACGGTTCTTGAGTTTGGCTCCAGAAGAGCGCAGGGAGCAGATGCTGCGATCTTGGGCGCCAGAGCCGCTTACATCGGCGGTTGTAACGGCACAGCCTGCACCATCTCTGATCAGCTTTTCGGCGTTTACGCAGGCGGTACGATGGCTCACGCATGGGTGCAGATGTTTGATACAGAGTACGATGCCTTTAAGGCATACTGCGAGATGTATCCCAATAATGCAACATTGCTTGTGGATACCTATAACACGCTGAAATCCGGTGTTCCCAATGCCATTCGTGTGTTTAATGAAGTGCTGAAACCGAAAGGGATCACCAAGTGCGGCATTCGACTGGACTCCGGTGATATGGCGTACCTTTCCAGAAAAGCGCGGAAGATGCTGGACGATGCCGGTTGGACAGAATGTAAGATCTCTGTATCCAATTCTTTGGATGAGTATATTATTCAGGACCTGCTGCGCCAAGGCGCCCAGATCGATATGTTTGGCGTGGGTGAGCGGCTGATCACTGCCCGCAGTGAGCCAGTGTTCGGTGGCGTGTACAAGTTGGCGGCAGTTGAAAATGACAATGGCTCCATCACACCGAAAATTAAGATCTCTGAAAATACCGGAAAGATCACAAATCCCCATTTCAAAAAGCTGTACCGTTTCTTCGGTAATGACACCGGTAAGGCTATTGCTGATTACCTGTGCGTATATGATGAGTCAGTTGACGACAGCGGTGAAATGGAGATCTTTGACCCCGAGGCAACCTGGAAGAAAAAGACTGTCTACAATTTTAACGCAAAGGAACTTCAGGTACCTATCTTCAAAAACGGTGAGCTGGTATATGAATGCCCGGATCTGCATCAGATCAGAGAGTACTGCCTGGAGCAGGTAGATGCTTTGTGGGATGAGGTGAAGCGTTTTGACAATCCCCATACCTATTATGTGGATCTTTCTCAGAAGCTGTGGGATATCAAGTACGGTCTGCTGAAGGATAAGAGCGGAAATTGAGCAACATTAAGGATGTGTTTTCATTGACCTATCAGGAGGTAAGAAAGGCGGCAAAGGGCCATGCAGGTATGTGCTATGTATGTCCTGTGTGCAACGGCGTTGCCTGCGGCGCTACTGTGCCCGGCCCGGGTGCAAAGGGATCCGGTAAGGTTGCAGTAAGGAATTATAATGCATGGCAGGATATCTATTTGAATATGGATACCATCGGTCAGGAGCAGTCCATCGATACCACCTTTGATTTCTTCGGCCATAAGCTGAGCATACCGGTAATGGCAGCGCCTATGGGTGCAGTGGGTGAGCATTTCAGCAATGAGCTGACCCAGCTGGAGTATGATACTGCACTTGTCGGAGGTTGCTGCGAAGCGGGTATTGCCGCTTTTACAGGAGACGGTCTGCACGATGAGTATTTTCCCGGTGCGTGTAGTACTATTGAAAAATTCGGTTTTGGTGTTCCCACCATCAAACCCTGGTCTGAGGATCGGGTGTTTGCGCGGATCGATCTTGCAAAAGCTGCCGGTGCAAAAGTTTTGTGTATGGACATTGACGGATCCGGGTTGCCGTTTTTGCGAAATATGAATCCCCCCAGCGGCACGAAAACCATAGAGGAACTGCGAAAAATTATCGAATATGCTGGTGTGCCTTTTATCCTTAAGGGTATTATGACACCGAATGCTGCTAAAAAAGCGCTGGATGCCGGTGCAGCCGGTATTATCGTATCCAATCACGGCGGCCGTGTTCTGGATGATACGCCTGCTACGGCTTGGGTATTGCCCCAGATCGCAAACGCGGTAGGAAACGATATGATGGTGCTTGTGGATGGCGGGATCCGCACAGGCCTGGATGTCTTTAAAGCCATTGCTTTGGGCGCGCATGCGGTACTGATCGGTAGGCCCTTTGCAGCTTGTATTTACGGAGCCGGCACCGATGGTATCGGCGCGTATGTAAGGCAGCTCACCGCGGAGCTTTCCGATACGATGCGTATGTGTGGACCGAGAAGACTGGCAGATATTTCTGCTGATCATATTTATACTCGTAATTAATTGAATTTAGACACAAAAAGACCCTTGTATAACACAAGGGTCTTTTTGTTGTCATCAAATCAAAGTTCTTCGCTTACCGCTAACAGGAGAATACCAACGATTACAATAGTTATGAAGGTATAGGTTTTCCAGGAGAGCTTTTCCTTCAGGAAGATGCGGGAAAGCAGCAGAGATACAACACAAACCGAGGAAATGATCGGTGCGGCAATTGCACCGTTGCCACTCAGGGCATACACATATGTAAACTGACCTGCAGTTTCAAACACTGCGGCGAGGATCTTATCCTTATGCTGGGGAACGGGACCAAACTTGACCTTTTTTGCTTTCATAAAAATAAACAAACCCAAAGCAAACAGGGCAAAGGTCAGCTCATAGCTGGTGTTGGCAACATCTTCGATGGTCTCTTCGGTGACTCCAATCAGGGGCGTTGTAGCGAAGTCGTCCAGATAGAAAATGTCCACAAAGGAGCCGAAAGCATCCAAAAGAGCGTAGACAAAGGGCATACAGAATGCCACGATGGCAAGCTTTTTACCAAGGTTCTTTTTTCTTTGCGTGTCACCTTTGTTCTCCAAAAAGCCAACACCCAAAACACCGATAACAATGATGACGATTGCGATGATGGACAGAAGAGAAAGTCTTTCTTTCAGAATCAGTACGCACAACAGGCTGCAGATAGCGCCGGAGGTGTTTTCGATGGGGTCGGAAATGGACTCTTCAAGAAATCGCATTCCAAAATAGGAGAAGGCCATAGACACGATATACAGCAAGGAGACCGGAAGATAGACGATCAAGTTGATGGGATCGTAATGAATATCCTTCGTCAGCAGGGTGAAGATGGCATGGGCACCCATCACGATGCCGACCCAGACACAAATCTTCAGATGGGAATATTTTTCGTTCGGCAGAGCTCCTTTTTTATAAAAAAGTTCCGCAGTGCCCCATAACAGAGCGGTTGCAATGGAAAAAAACAGCCAAGACATTAATGATTCCTCCTTATAGTTTAACAAGTCCTGCATCCACCATTTTTTGCAGGCTCATAAGAATACCTAATTTTGCATGACACCAGGTCAGGCCTCCCTGGAAATATACTGCATATGGCTCACGGATCGGACCGTCGGCAGAAAGTTCAATGGAGGAGCCTTGCACAAACGCACCGGCAGCCATAATGACCTTGTCGTTATATCCGGGCATATCCCATGGCAGGGGAGTTGCAAAGGAGTCTACTGGCGCGGCCGCCTGAATGCCTTTGCAGAAGGCGATCATACCTTCCTCACTTTTTAGCTCTACTGCCTGTATGATATCGTGACGGCTCTCACTTGCGTTAGGTACACAATTAAAGCCAAGAGGTTCGTAAAGATTAGCGGCAAAGATGGCACCTTTCAACGCGCCGGCAACCACGGTCGGTGCAAGGAAGAAGCCCTGATACAGTGCGGTCATAAGACCCAAGTTTGCGCCTACTTCCTGTCCCAGACCGGGAGCGGACAGACGATATGCACAACGGTCAACACAGGCCTTTGTGCCGCAGATATAACCACCTATGGGAGCAAGACCGCCGCCGGGATTTTTAATCAAAGAACCGACCACCATATCCGCACCTACATCAGAAGGCTCTATGGTCTCCACGAATTCACCGTAGCAGTTATCCACCATACAGATCACATCCGGCTTAATATCCTTTACAAATGCGATCAGCTCGCCGATCTGCTTCACGGAGAAGGTAGGGCGTGTGGCATAGCCTTTGGAACGCTGGATCGTGATCAGCTTTGTCTTTTCGTTGATGGCTTTGCGAATAGATTCATAATCAAAAGAGCCATCGCTGAGCAAGTCTACTTGCCGATAGCTTACACCGTACTCCGCCAAAGAACAGGGACTCTCGCGAATACCGATGACCTCCTGCAGCGTGTCGTATGGTAGGCCCACAGGTGAGAGCAGCTCATCACCGGGCAGAAGATTTGCAGAAAGTGCAACAGTCAGCGCATGGGTTCCGCAGGTGATCTGAGGGCGGACAAGGGCGGCCTCGGTGTGGAATACATCTGCGTAAACACGCTCCAAATTGTCGCGTCCCACATCGTCGTAACCATATCCTGTGGTGGCAGCAAAACATGCAGCAGAGACGCGGTTTTTCTGCATAGCACTGATCACCTTCGCTTGATTGTACTCGGTGATCTTATCGATGGCATCAAATCGGTCCTTAAGGCCTTCCAATGCACGCTCACCGTATGCATAAACAGCAGGGGAGATGCCCATGCCGTTATAAAGCTTTAACAGTTCATCCATTTTATTGTTCCTCTTTCTTTACTGTGTCAAAAAGTTGATTTGCGATATCACTTAAAAGTTCCGGTCGGGAAATGATCAACCCGGTCTCTTCCTCACCTAAGATCAGCAAGGTGTCACCGGGGCGGATATTGAAAAGCTCGCGGGCATCTTTGGGAATTACAATTTGACCGCGGTCTCCGACTTTGGCAGTGCCAAAGACTCTGCGGGAGTTCATCTTGCTTAAAATATGCTTTCCGCCTGCCACAGACATTCTCCTTCCTATTTTTCATACTTTTCATACTTAGAAAGTATATAAGAATCCACCCCGGTTGTCAATACCGGGATGGACAAATTTTGCCAATTAATCGCGTCTTCTGCGACCAAAAAGGAGCATAAGGCGCAGAAGCTGCGCAAAAGCGACAGCGGTGGCTGCTACATAGGTCATTGCAGCGGCGCTTAAGGTTTTCTTGGCCCCTTTCAGTTCTTCCTCTGTTAACAGTTCTGCGTCGCGGATCGCATTTAATGCCCTTCTGCTTGCGTTAAATTCCACAGGCAGTGTGACCAATTGAAATATTAGCGAAAGGGAAAAGCAGGCGATCCCGGCATATATAATGGTGTCTGAAAAGCTGCCAAAGGAGGTAAATAAAATTCCTATAAGAATCAGCGGCATAGCAAGCTTTGAGCCAATGTTTGTGATGGGAATAATCGCGGAGCGGATCTTAATAGGGAAATACCCATGCGCATACTGCACCGCATGTCCGGCTTCGTGGCACGCAACGCCAACAGCTGCCGTGGTTGCGCTGTCATAGACGCTGTCCGACAGCCGGATCACATTGGTCCGGGGATCATAATGGTCAGTTAAATTGCCGCTGACACGCTCAATGCGGACATCGGTTATACCGTTTGACGAGAGAACTCTGAGTGCTGCCTGCGCGCCGGTAAGATTTCTGCGTGAGATTTGCTGAGAGTATTTTCTAAAAGTGCTGTTGACCCTTGCACTTGCCCAAAGAGAGATCAACAGGCAGGGAAGTACGATATACAAATAGGTCCAGTCAAAGCCATAGTAGTAATAAGGCATAGGTTACTCCTTGATTTTACGAAATATGTGATCTATGTAACTATTATATTCAATTGCACAAAAAATACAAGCATTAAGTGTATGCTTTTGGACCGATGAATCTTTACAATTATTGTAATTTCAGATATAATAACACCATACTGAACGGGGAGGTTCTATATGGAATTTCTGTATTTTTTGGAAGGTATCCGAGTTCCGTTTTTGGACGCTCTGATGCTTGCTGTCACACGCCTTGGTGAAGAGACGGTATTTTTGTTAGTGGCACTAATCGTTTTCTGGTGCGTTGATAAGCGGCACGGATATTTTATGCTGTCCGTGGGTTTCCTTGGAACGCTTGCGAATCAGTTTATGAAGCTCACCTTCCGCATTCCACGCCCCTGGGTTTTGGATGAGAATTTTACAATTTTAGAGCAGGCGAGAGAAGCGGCTACCGGCTATAGCTTTCCCAGTGGTCATACCCAAAGCGCGGTCGGCACCTTCGGTGTGATCGCCTGTACCACGAAAAAAAGATGGCTTCGTGCAGTAGCGATCGTGATTGCGATTCTTGTTCCTTTCTCCAGAATGTACATCGGTGTACATACACCATTGGATGTTATTGTTGCAGCAGCAATTGCGGTGGCACTGATTTTTGTGTTAAAGCCCATCGTTCTTAACCGTGACGGTAAGTATATTCCTGTGCTGCTGGCTGTGATGACAGTATGTGCAGTTGCTTACTTGTGCTATGTGGAACTGTTTCCGTTTCCGCAGGATATTGATGCGCAGAATCTGGCATCCGGCATCAAAAATGCATACACATTGTTTGGCGCACTCCTTGGCTTGCTTGTTGTGTATATTGTAGATGAAAAATGGCTAAAATTCCCCACAAAGGCTGTGGTCTGGGCGCAGTTTGTTAAGGTTGCTGCCGGTCTTGGCGCAGTACTTATCGTAAAAAGCGGTTTGAAAGCACCCATCAATGCACTGTTTGGCAATTCTGTCGGTACAGCTGTGCGGTATTTTCTGATTGTGATCGTCGCCGGCATCCTTTGGCCGCTGACATTCCGCTGGTTTTCAAAGTTAGGGAGTAAGAATTGATCTATGGTATGGTTTATTGCAACGGCAATTCTCATATTGGTGCTTTTCAGCGGCGCATATGTATTTTGCTATGCCTGCATCCGTGTGAAGCCGCAGCCCTGGTATGATAAAGAAGCGCTTGAGAAAACACCGTATGGCCGTTTCTATGAACATATTTCAGCTGGTGACCGATGGCTGAAGGATCACAACGCCCAGGATTTGTGGATGGATAGCAGTGACGGTCTGAAGCTTCACGCGTTATGGATCCCGGCTAATGATGCAAAAGGAACGGTACTTCTTGCTCACGGATACCGCAGCATTTATCTTGCGGATTTTGGGCTTGTGTTTGAGATGTACCATAAGCTTGGCTTAAACCTTCTGATTCCGGATCAACGCAGCCACGGACAGAGTCAGGGAAAGATCATTACCTTTGGTGTTAAGGAAAGCGATGATGTATATCGCTGGGTGCAGCTGCATAACCGGACTCTTGGTGGTTATCCGCTGCTTTTAAGCGGCCTTTCTATGGGTGCTTCCACAGTTTTATACCTGGCTGACAGGGATCTGCCTCCAAATGTGTGTGGCATTATTGCCGATTGCGGTTTTACTTCTCCATATGAAATCATTTCAGAGGTTTACCGCAGAATGGTGCACCTTTGGCCCGCGCCATCTATGCTGGCAGCCGACCTTTTTGCAAGGATCTTTGGCGGATTTAGCCTGAAAGAGAAGGACAGCAGGAAGACCCTTGCGCATAGTAAGCTGCCCATCCTAATGATTCACGGAAAAGAAGATAGGTTTGTTCCCTGCAGAATGTCAGAGCAGGCGTATGCAGCCTGCACATCTTCAAAGCAGCTGTTACTGGCGGATAATGCCGGACACGGTGTCAGCTTCCTGCATATTCCTGAAGAATATACTGCGGCAGTAATTTCATTTTTAAAAACAAATATGGATGGATTTGACCATTAACAGAGAGGATATATAAATGGATACGATTCGTGTAATGAAACTAAAAGATAACGCTATCCTGCCTACCTATGGATCGGTAGAGGCTGCAGGCGCAGATCTGTATGCATGTCTTGATGCGCCGGTACAAATAGAACCCGGTAAAACGGTGTTCATTCCCACCGGCCTTGCTATGGAGATCCCAAAGGGTTGCGCAGGTTTGATCTATGCCAGAAGCGGTCTTGCCTGCAAAAAAGGTCTGGCACCTGCCAATAAGGTAGGCGTTATCGACAGCGATTACCGCGGAGAATTTATTGTGGCGCTGCACAACCATGGCAGCGAGGCACAAACAGTTTGTCATGGGGAGCGTGTAGCGCAGTTGGTGATAACACCGGTTTTGACACCTTCTTATGAGGATGCAGAGCAGTTGTCCGAAACGGCCCGTGCTGCCGGCGGATTCGGTTCGACAGGTAAGTAAAGATTTCGTAAAAAACGCTGTACAATTTGAAAAATTAGAGATATAATATTTTCAGCAATAGAGAGTTTGATCTATATTACATAAAGTTGCTTTTATTACAGAAGATAAACGAGGAGTTACTTATGGAAATTCTTAGCGGAGTTATTATGCTGCTGGGCGGTTTGGCTATGTTCCTCTACGGTATAGAGGTCATGGGCGACGGTCTGAAGAACAGCTCCGGCGCTGCCTTAAAGAAGGTCCTGGAAAAGGTCACTGGCAATGTGGTTGTTGGTGTTCTTACCGGTGCGCTGGTTACGGCTGTTATCCAAAGCTCAACAGCTACGATCGTCTTGACAGTTGCGCTGATCGGTGCCGGCATTTTGAATCTAAAGCAAGCGGTATCCATTGTTATGGGTGCCAATATCGGCACAACGATCACCGCACAGATCATTCGCCTTGGTTCTATCGAATCCGGTACCAACTGGTTTTTGTGGTTTTTTGATACGGATACCCTTGCGCCGATCGCTTTGATTATCGGCATTATTCTTGTGATGTTTATCAAGACGAAGGCGTCTAAGTCTATTGGCGATATCTGCATTGGCTTTGGCGTATTGTTTGTGGGTTTGGATCTTATGACCTCCGGCATTAAGCCGTTGATCGGTACATCTGTTTTTGAATCTTTCCTTATTTTCTTAAATAATCCCTTGTTTGGCATTCTGTTTGGTTTAGTACTGACGGTCATTGTCCAAAGCTCTTCTGCAACGGTTGGTATGCTTCAGACGGTTGCTGCGGCTACCGCTGCAGCAGCGGCGTCAAATCCGGATACTGTCGTCATCACTTTCTCGATGGCGTATCCTGTGATCATGGGTATTAACCTTGGTACCTGTGTGACAACAGCTATGGTTTGTTCTATCGGTTCTTCTAAGGACGCCAAGCGTACCGGTATTGTACATATCGTGTTTAATACCATCGGAACCATCCTGTTTATGATCGTTATGACGATCATGCAGAGAATGGCTGTTTTCGGAGAAGAGTTCTGGGTTGCTACCATCGATAGTGGTGGAATTGCAAACTTCCAGACGATATTCAATCTTGTGACTGCAATTGTCCTTTTACCATTTACCAATCTGTTGGTGAAATTGTCTTTGCTCTTGGTTAAGGAGGAAAAAGAAAAGCCTGCCATGCATCCCGAGCTGCATACCCTGGATGAAAAGCTCTATATTTCTCCTGCGGTTGCTGTCGGTGAAGCTACAAGAGCTGTTGCTGCAATGGGTGATTTAGCTCGGATCAACTTCGCAAGAGGCTGCAGCCAGCTTATGAATTACGATGAATCCGGCATAGCGCAGATTAACGAGGATGAAAACTGCCTGGATCAGTTTGCAGACGAATCGGACCGTTTCCTGATCGGCCTCTCTAAGGTTGTCGAGTCTGTTGCAGATGACAAGCAGGTGGATATGCTTATGCAGTCCGTTCCGAACTTTGAGCGTATTGGCGACTATGCTACCAATCTCGTCGAGCTTGCCCAGAGATTGCAACAGGAGAAAACAGATTTCTCCGATATGGCAAAGAAAGAGCTCGGCATCATTGCAGCTGCCGTTAACGAGATTCTGGATATCACCATTAATGCTTTTGCTGAAAATGATAATGTTGCTGCAAAGGCTATTGAACCTCTTGAAGAGACAATTGATGATATGGTGATGATTCTCCGGGATCGCCATACAAAGCGCCTAAAGAGCGGTGCCTGCTCTGTCGGAAGCGGATTGGTGTTTATGGAAGCGCTGACATATCTGGAACGCGCTTCTGATCAGTGCTCTTCTATTGCGGTTATGATGCTCGCCCGTAGCAACGATGAGATCTTACATAATCATTATGAATACCTTAGAGCTATTCACGAAGGAAATGATGCTGCATACCGCACTGAAAAGGATCGCCGTCGTGAGCAGTATATTACCCAGCTGCTGGCTGTTAAGTGATCGTAATATATAATTAACCCGCTTGCGTACCATGGTACGCAAGCGGGTTGTTCATTAATAGAATAGAAGATCAGAATATGTGGGATAGGGCCAAAACTTTTTATCGGTGAGTTGCTCTAAGATGTCAGCCTCTTTCCGGACAGCTTCCATATCCCGGACGATGGTGCTACCGTAATATGCACAGGCTTTTTCATCACCTGCAGGGACACATTCAAGATCGTGCCTTAACCTCTCGCAGTATTCATACAGGGCGTCAGTTGCAGCGCTTAGGCGACTGATCAGCGCTTCCTCTGCTTTTGCCGATACGCCTATGGATTTCTTGGAGATGACAGTATCACAAAGGCTGGCGGAATACGCAATCGCTGCAGGCAGTATCTGGTGCATCACCATATCAGCGCTGGTGCGCGCCTCAATGTTTACCATCTTGCAATAGGTTTCCATATGGATGGCGTGCCGTGCCCGGAACTCAGTTTCGGAGAAAATGCCGTGCTTTGAAACTAAAGTGATATTCTTGTCACTGATATAACTGGGCATACACTCGGCGGTGGAGCGCATATTGCTCAGACCTCTGCGTTTGGCCTCGTCTTCCCATTCCTTAGAGTAGCCATTTCCATTGAAAATGATCCGCTGATGCTCAGTGAAGGTCCTGCAAACGAGTTTTTGCAGCGCGGTGTCAAAATCTGCTGCATTTTCCAATTCATCAGCGAACTGAGCCAGTTCCTCAGCCATAATGGTGTTCAAAGCAATGTTGGGACCTGCGATAGACTGAGAAGAACCGAGCATACGCAGCTCAAATTTATTGCCAGTAAAGGCCAAAGGAGAAGTGCGGTTTCTGTCGGTAGTATCTTTGGGAATAGAGGGAAGAACATCCACACCGATCCGCAGCAGGCTCTTCTCGGGGTCTGTGTAGTTTGCACCGTTGATGATGGACTCCACAACGGCAGTCAGCTCATCACCCAGAAAAATAGATACAATAGCGGGAGGCGCTTCGTTGGCACCGAGACGGTGATCGTTGCCGGCGGAGGCAATGGTGCAGCGCAGGAAGTCCTGGTATTCGTCGATACCTTTGATAAAGGCTGCAAGGAATACAAGGAACTGAGCGTTCTGACGGGGCGTCTTGCCGGGGCTGAAAAGGTTTTTACCGCTGTCAGTTGCCAACGACCAGTTGTTGTGTTTGCCGGAGCCGTTGACACCTGCGAATGGTTTCTCGTGGAGTAAGCATACCAAATTATGCTTTGCAGCACACTTTTTCATGATCTCCATAATCAGCTGGTTGGCGTCGCAGGCACTGTTAGCTGAGGTGTAGATAGGAGCGAGCTCATGCTGGCAGGGAGCAGCTTCGTTATGCTTGGTCTTGGAAAGAATGCCCAGCCTCCAAAGCTGTTCGTCGAGATCCTTCATAAACTTGGAAACACGGGTCCGGATCGTACCGAAATAATGGTCTTCAAGCTCTTGACCCTTAGGCGCCGGAGCACCAAACAGCGTGCGGCCGGTCAGACGCAGATCCTCGCGCTGCGCATACAGATCCTTAGGTAAAAGGAAATACTCCTGCTCCGCGCCGACACAGGCATCGACATGCTTTGTTTCCTGGTCACCAAACAAACGCAGAATACGCACAGCCTCTCTGGATACTTCGTCAATGGAACGCAGCAGAGGTGTTTTCTTATCCAGTGCAGCGCCGGTATAGGAGAAGAAACAGGTGGGAATATATAAGCTGTTATCCTTAACAAATGCAAAAGAGGTAGGATCCCACGCAGTGTAGCCACGGGCTTCAAAGGTTGCACGCAGACCGCCGGAAGGGAAGGAAGAGGCATCCGGTTCACCGCGAACAAGCTCCTTACCGGAGAATTCCATGATCACCTTGCCTTCACCAACAGGCGTTATAAAGGAATCGTGCTTTTCTGCGGTGATACCGGTCATGGGCTGGAACCAATGGGTATAGTGGGTCGCACCCTTCTCAGTGGCCCAGTTTTTCATGGCTTCAGCGATTTCATTTGCCACTTCCAGCTCCAAGGGGGTACCGGTCTCAATGCAATTTTTCCAGGCGCTGTAGATCTCCGGCGAAAGGCGCAAGCGCATTGTCGCTTCGTTAAAGACATCACAGCCGAAAATATCAGGAACATTGACAACATTATGGTTCATAACACAAATTCCTTTCCAAACATAAACGCGTTACATTAGATTTTATGCGATTTTTTCTGAAAATGCAATAAGATATTATATAGAAATTTATCATATACAGTATTTTTGCTTTGTGCAATGACCACAATGTTGTAAAAATGAATCACAAATGATAGAAAACTTGCATAATATGGTATTGCTTTTTTTAGAAATTACATATATAATAAGCAGGATCAAATGTGGCAAAAATGTGAAAGGGTGACTGAAATGCAGCGATATTTGGACCTTAATCAGGATCAGCTCAGGGAAGAAATTGCGATCGTCCGTGCTGAGTATGAAAGATGTAAAATGAAGGGATTAAAACTAAATATTGCAAGAGGTAAGCCTTCTGCTGCTCAGCTGGATCTTGTCAGTGATCTTTTGACACAGGTAACCACCATTGAAGAGTGTTATATTGATGGCCTTGATACCCGAAATTACGGCGAACTGTCCGGTTTGCAGTGCGCAAGAGTGTATTGGGCGGATGTGCTTGGCTGTAAGCCGGAGCAGACTTTTGTAGGCGGTTCTTCCAGTCTGAACTTTATGTTTGATGTGATCTCCCGGGCTTACTCTCATGGCTTGCTTCGCAGCGAAAGACCCTGGTGCAAGGAAACAGGTATTAAGTTCCTTTGCCCCAGTCCCGGCTATGACCGTCATTTCCGCATCACAGAATTTTTCGGTGCAGAGCTGATCACTGTTCCTATGACTGTTAACGGCCCGGATATGGATGTAGTAGAGGAACTTGTAAAAGATCCGCTTGTGAAGGGCATCTGGTGTGTGCCTAAATATTCCAACCCCGACGGCATTATATACTCGGATGAAACGGTCCATCGCTTTGCAGCGCTGAAGCCTGCAGCACCGGACTTTATGATCATGTGGGATAATGCATACTGTGTCCACGAATTTGATGGGGAGTATGTGCCTTTCCCGGATATCATCTCAATGTGTGCTGAAGAGGGAAGACCTGATATGGTCTTTGAGTTTGCGTCTACATCCAAGATCACATTCCCTGGTGCCGGTATTTCCGTTATGGCTTCTTCTGAGGCAAATATCAAATACTTTGCACACCTTTTCAGCGTTCAAATGATCTCTTATGACAAAGTCAACCAGCTTCGGCATGTAAAGTACTTGAAAAATAAGGAGCATACTCTTGCACTTATGAAGCGTCACGCTGAAATTATGCGTCCGAAATTTCGTACAGTGGCAGAAGCCTTGGAGCGCCATATCCGCCCGTTGGGTATTGCACAATGGAACAGACCGAAGGGTGGCTACTTTATCAGTCTGAACGCTATGCCAGGTACAGCAAGAAGAACGCTGGCGCTTTGTGAGCAGGCAGGT
Source organism: Faecousia sp. (assembly GCA_045590135.1). Taxonomy (GTDB): domain Bacteria; phylum Bacillota; class Clostridia; order Oscillospirales; family Oscillospiraceae; genus Faecousia. The sequence goes on along the minus strand of JAZNQK010000100.1, from coordinate 11,964 downwards.
CTTGTAATGACACCTGCAGGCGCGACCTATCCCTACGGCTTAGATCCGGATGACAGTAATATTCGTATAGCGCCCAGTCTTCCTCCCGTTGAGGAGCTGGATATCGCGGCAGATGTATTTTGTACTTGTCTAAAACTGTCTGCACTGGAAAAGCTGTTGGAAAATTAAAATGCAGGGATCACGCGAAAGTGTGATCCCTGCTTGCTTTAGCGGTGAAATATGGTATAATACAACTGTGAGGTGTGACAGATGCTTGATTTCATAAAACAAATATGGAAAAGGTACTATGATATCATTATATATTTGTTTTTCGGCGTGCTGACTACGCTGGTAAATTATATGGTATATTTACCGCTATACAACTGTTTCCATTGGTCAGCAACACTTAGCAATTGTGTTGCCTGGGTTTTCGCAGTTGCCTTTGCCTTTCTGACAAACAAACCCTTTGTTTTCAGGAGCAACGATTGGTCCTTTAAAACTGTTGCAAACGAATTAACAAAATTTGTCGGGTGTAGGATCGGTTCGGGCTTACTGGAAACAGTTTTGATCTTTTTGCTTGTAGATACGCTGTTGCTTAACGGAAATATCGTCAAGCTTGTATTAAGTGTTGCAGTGGTTATCCTAAATTACATTGCAAGCAAATTGCTTGTCTTCAAAAAATAAGAGAGTCGCAGAAGCGGCTCTCTTATTTTTTTATTTATTGTGTCCAAAGACGGTATTGGTATCGCGAAATTCCTGCAGCCTTTGTTCGTATGCTGCCATTGCGGCATCTTTGTAAGCTGCATTTACACGATGGCCGGCCAGCGCAATGAAGTATTCGCAGAACAGGGGATTCAAAGGGAGGATCGGCCCAAGGATCTGTGTGCAGAACAGGTTGTTTTTTCGCATACCCTCCAGTTGACTTTCTCTGTTGATTCCAATACCCCGGTCCGCTTTCAGGAAATAACAGTTCGTATTATCTCCGTACAGAAAACTAAATTGGGACCGGAAGCCAACGATACAGATGTCTTCAAACTGCCCAAGGACTTTTCCGTTAAATCGGTCGAAAAGGTCAGTTTTAACATCCAAATCAAAAATACCCAGGGCATCGACTGTGATTTTTTCCGTAACATATTCAATGCGTTTTGCGAAGATATCGGTAGCATTACCGGTTGCAAGAATGGGAATATTTTTATCGATCAGAGCCTCGAGACGGCCCTTTAGAGGAAGTAATTTTTCAAGAACCCTTCGCTGTGTGTTCTCGCTCATTGAGCCGATATAGATCATATCAGGGTCTTTGGATGCAAAGTAAGGCTCATCAGTTAAAGCGGTAAAGATAAATTCCGCATCCGGAAGAGTTGCCTGCAGATACTTTACATTCTGTCCGTCGCCAAAGAGGTTACATACCTCACTGAATAAAATCTCAACTACCATTACTATACCTCCTCATTTCCGCAGCGGATCAGATCCTGCTTGACCTTTTCTGCATCTGCGGCACGGTACAGTTCATAAAGAACGAGTACATCTTTGCTGATTTGCGGGTCAAACATTTTGGCAGCACCGGCAGAGGAATCCGTGATCTTGATCTTATCTTTGTCCACCCCGGCAAGCAGAGCACGCAGATAGTGATCCTTGCAGCGCGGACCGCCGAAAATGATTTGATTAATGGAGGGATCAGCGAGGGCGGAATAGTCGCAGTCGTAAAGCCAGCAGGTGCTCTCGGAGTTGGCGATGTTATCGTCCTTATCATCCACGATAAGGATCAAACATTTATTCTCGCCGGGCACATTTGCCGCATAGTCATAACAACGCGCGCAAGCGATGGGATTTTGACCTTTTGCCATCAGCATTGTGATGTTCAATGGGCCTGCTGTGATCTCGTCATAGCGGGTCTTTACAATTTTGCCTGCACTGAAGCCTTTGCTGATCTGATCCATAGTAAGTCCGATTTCAGAAAGGATCGCAACAACAGCACTGAAGTTATAAACATTGACGATATTATCGTTGATCAAAGTAAAGGTATATGCCTCATTAAGATGATTTAGTGTGAATGTGTTGTTTTCCCGGTCAATATCGGTGACAACATAGTCGGGTTTAGGGGAGACAAGACCGCAATTGCAGCAGTGGTGGCGACCAATATGATTATATCGCACATAATCGGCCTCCAGTGTGCCTCCACAGACAGGACAGTACACGATATCGCGGATGTGCTGCGGTGTGTTTTGCGTAGGAATCTCGCAGTCCAGACCAAAGAAAATGCGCTTATGCTCACCATTTCCCAATCGCGCGCAGATCAGATCGTCTGCATTTAATACCAGCTTTGTACTCTCGGGAAGTGCACTCGAAATGATAAAACTGATAAATTCCGTATGGGCATTTCGTTTCAGGGAATCTCGCATAATGTTGTTGCAGACAACATAATCCGGCTTCAGATCCGGATATACCAGCAAGGAACTGCGTTCGTCTACTTCTAATACGGCAATATCTCTCTTGGGTCTGCCGAAAAATGTTGTGTCTTCTGCTAAAGCGGAAATAACACCGGCCTGCACATTGGAGCCAAAGCTGTTATTTGTAACGCTGTAGCCATTTTCTCGCAGAACAGAAGTCAGTAAATTGCTGACAGTGGTCTTGCCGTTGGTGCCGGTTACGGCGATCACAGTTTTGGGAGCTTTAATATGACGCAGGAAATCCTTGCAGATCCGTACTGCAATTTTTCCCGGGAAATAGGTTGCATTTCTGCCAAGGAGCTTCAAAAGCAGTTGTGAGCCCTTCGCAGCCCACAGGGCGACCATAAACTGTATCTTTTTCATAAAATGTCCTTTCGGTAATGAAGGGCAGTCACGGATGCGACTGCCCTTATATATTACAGAATTTCTTTTAGAGATCTTCTCAGGATATCAAGTCCTTTAAGAAGTGTGTCGTCCTCGATAACGAGGGGCGGCATCAGTTTCAGGACATTGTTGTCCCTTCCAACACGCTCAACGATGAGTCCGTTTTTGAAGCATGCGGCGATAAGCGGCTTGGTCATATCTTTGGCAAATGCAGAGAAGTCAATACCCCAGATCAAACCAATACCGCGGAAGCAGATCCGATCATCCAGAGGAAGTATTTCTTTTTCCAGGAAGGATCTGACTATTTCACCCTTGCGTTTCACTTCGTTTTCAAGATCATCCTGAATGAAGGCCTCAAGGCCTGCCTTACCTGCGATCAGCGCCAGCTGGTTGCCACGGAAGGTGCCCGTGTGCTGACCGGGCTCCCAGATGTCCAGTTCCGGCTTGAACAGGACAAGCGCAAGGGGCATTCCACAGCCACCGATAGACTTGGAAATTGTAACGATATCCGGAATGATTCCGGCTCTTTCAAAGGAAAAGAATGTGCCGGTTCTGCCACAGCCGACCTGAATATCGTCGATAACCATCAGAATGTCATATTTATTGCAAAGTGCCCGAAGACGCTGCAGCCACGGAATATCAAATACATTGATACCTCCGTCAGCCTGAACCGTTTCCAGCACGATGGCAGCAGGCTTCTCCACACCCGAGTGATCGTCGGTGATCAGACGCTCCATATAGGCGATGGTATCCAGCTCAGGGAACATATCAGGTGCAGGAATATGTGTAACATTTGCGAGCGGCTGACCTGCGCCCTCGCGGGAGCAACGGTCAGTTGTAAGTGCGAGTGATCCCAGAGTCATTCCGTGAAATGCGCCCATAAATGCGAAAATATTCTGACGCTTTTTGACTTGTCTTGCCAGCTTTACGGCAGCCTCCACTGCGTTAGTTCCGGTAGGACCGGCAAACTGGATCTTGTAGTTAAGGCCGCGCTTAGCAAGGATATTATCTTGGAAATAAGTGAGAAACTCACGCTTGGGAGCGGTGTACATATCCATAGAGTGAACGATACCGTCAGACTGCAGATATGCGATCAAACGCTGGTTGATTCGATCGGGATTGTGACCGAAATTCAATGCACCGGCGCCGGCAAAAAAGTCTACATATTCTTTTCCGTTTTCATCAGTCATTACAGATCCCTTTGCTTTTGTGAAGACGGTGGGGAAGCTGCGGCAGTAGGACCTGACATTTGACTCGATGTTCTCAAAAACAGCTGTATTCATCATTATGACTTCCTTTATTAAGCATTATGACATACTGCACTAAATATATCATATTGAGCTAATAAAATCAAGGGCAGATATGTGATTTCACGGTAGTCTATCGATGATCAATATAATATAAGAGCACCACCCTGCAGGGTGGTGCTCTATGGTGCGAGAGATGGGACTCGAACCCACACGGCGATAACCACACGCACCTCAAACGTGCTTGTCTACCATTCCAACACTCTCGCGAATGCCTATGTATTATATCGCAGAGGTTTGCGTTTGTCAATATCGTTTTGTTGGCTTTATACATAGTATTTTATCTTTACTTTTAATATAAATATGTTAAAATGTCATTAATCAAATAACATCATTAATTGGGGTTGCTGCTATGTATAAAGATAGTACCTTAGATCCAAAGTTAAGAGCTGCAGATCTGCTTTCAAGAATGACTCTCGAAGAGAAGTTTCAGCAGATGTATATATATTCCAACATTAACGAATTGTACCGCGATTATAAACTTAACGGGTCTTTTGAGATCCGTGGCGGTACTTTTGGTGACCCTGCGGACGAGGTCACAGTGAATGAACTTCAAAGATATTGTGTTGAGAACACACGGTTGGGTATTCCCATGCTGATCGCTTGGGAATCCCTTCATGGAATCATCGACCCTGAGACAACAATTTTTCCACAATGCGCAGGTATTGCCGGTACCTTTGACCCTGGACTTGTATATAAAATGGCAGATACTATTGGCAATGAGTGCCGCATCAAGGGAATCCGTCAAGTATACGCCCCCTGTGTGGATATTCCCCGCGATCCAAGATGGGGTCGTACACAGGAGAGCTACGGAGAAGATCCCTATCTGTCCGGACAAATGGGTGAAGCTTATGTCAAGGGCATACAAAAACACGGTGTAGCGGCAACTGTAAAGCATTTTATTGCCTATGGTGTGCCGGAAGGTGGTATTAATCTTGCCACGGTGCATATGGGCGAAAGAGAAATGCGAGAGGTTACACTTGAGCCGTTTAAGCGCTGTATAGATGCCGGCGTGTTGTCAGTTATGCCTGCATATAATGAAGTTGATGGTGAACCCGTGCACGGCTCTGAACGCTACCTGCAAAAGCTTTTACGGGAAGAGTTGGGCTTTGATGGTATGGTAATTTCAGACTATAGTGCGATCCGTATGTTCCATTCGCTGCACCGGACAGCCCCAGATGCGTTAACTGCCGGAAAAATGGCAATTAAAGCCGGTGTTGACATAGAGGCTCCTGTGCCTTTTGGTTACGGGGAGGATTTCCGTAATGCCGTATCGGAAGGCAGTATTGATATTGCACTCGTCGACCGTGCCGTCCTGAATATTCTCACACTGAAGTTCCGCTTAGGATTATTCGAAGATCCGTACACCTGTGTGGTATCTTCAGATAAGCTGCGCAGCGATGCAGCAGTTGAGCTGTCAAGAACAATTGACGAAAAATCAATTATACTTCTGGAAAATGACGGTATTTTACCCCTTTCTGAAGAAAAAATCGGAAAGGTAGCGGTAATTGGTAATAATGCCAAGAACACATTCTTAGGTGATTACATTAAGCCCACAAAGTATTGCGTCAGCATTTTTGACGGATTGACAGAGCGTTTGGGCAGTGAACGGGTGATATACGCCCAAGGCTGTAACCCGATCAGCTGCACAGAGGAGATGATCCAACAGGCTGTACAGACCGCTCAGCGGGCTGAAGTTGTCATTCTTGCGTTAGGTGACCGCTCCAGTGAAGGCGGTGGCGCAGATGGCGGAGCGGAAGGCTCTGAACCGGAGATCACCTGTTCAGAAGGGTATGATACCCATGATCTGGATCTACCCCCGTCTCAACGCAGGCTGTTTGATGCCATCGTGCAGCTGAACAAGCCGACTGTTTTGATTCTCTACGCTGGAAGACCCTATGCCTTTGAGAAGGATATTCATAAGGTTAATGCTTTTCTTTTCTCCTGGGGCGGCGGCGAGCAATGCGGAACCGCTGTAACCAATCTTCTTTTTGGCGATCGTTCCCCCTCGGCAAAACTTTCTGTGTCATTTCCAAAAACTACCGGACACATCCCTTGCTACTATAATTATAAGCCGTCTGCCAGAGGCCGTGCATATAAAAAACACGGTAGTATGGAGCACCCAGGCCGTGATTATGTGCTTTCGTCTCCGGATCCCTGGTATCCCTTTGGCTATGGACTTTCCTATACAAAGGTGGAATATTCAGATTTGTCCGCACGGACTTTAGCCGATAAATCGGTGGAAGTATCTGTTACTCTGAAAAATATTGGCAAATATTCTATTGATGAAAGTGTTTTGCTGTTTTTACAGACATTGTATGCGCCGATAACACCTTTCGTTAAGCGTCTTCGTAAGTTCACAAAGGTTCATTTAGAGCCTGATGAAGTAAAAACAGTAACGCTTTTGCTTTCGGACGAGGATTTTACTTATGTAGATACTGAATATAATACTGTCAAACTACCGGGCGCCTACAAAATTATGATCGATGTGCTGGAATGTGAGATCACTGTGGAGGTGTAGACTTGAACCGTTTTTTCGTAAAACCGGAGGAATTAAACAAAGAGTTTATTATTTTAACCGGTGAGAATGCAGAACACGCAAAGGTTCTTCGTCTGAAAATGGGCGAGGAGGTCTGCATCTGTGACGGTATAGGCAACGAATGTCTTTGTGCAGTCAGCGATATCAGTCCCGGGCAGTATAGCCTTGTTGTGCGAACCAGCGGTAAGTCTGACCGTGAGCCTGCCGTTTCTGTCCGGATTTATATGGCTCTTCCAAAGGCGGACAAGCTGGAGCATGTCATTCAAAAAGCCACGGAGCTTGGCGCTGCGCAGATCATTACATTTCCTACAGCCAGATGCGTTTCCAAGCCGGACGAGAAGAGCCTTACGAAAAAACTGGACAGATGGCAAAAGATTGCAGTCTCTGCTGCTAAGCAGTGCGGAAGGGGAAGAATACCCACGGTTTCCGTTTTGAAAACCTATAAAGAGGCTGTGCAGCACGCATTGGAATCGGATGTTGCGGTTCTTTTTTATGAAAATGAGCAGCAGCAAACCTTTTCCGGCGTGTTGAATCAAAAACCGTACAGTAGCATCAGTCTGATCACAGGACCGGAGGGTGGTCTTGAAGAGAGTGAAGTTCAGTTTGCAGAGGCAGCCGGCATCCATATCTGCACATTGGGCAAGCGAATCTTACGCTGCGAAACTGCGCCTCTTTGTGCGCTTTCTGCGGTGATGTTCCATTCCGGTGAATATTAAACAACGAACCGTGCGAAATATAATTTCGCACGGTTTATTTATGATATTTACTTCCGTTTTGAATTGCTTCGGCTCTGTACAGCTGCTCTAAGACCATCACTCTTGCCAAATGGTGGGGGAATGTCATCGGACTCATTGATAATCTAAAATCAGCAATATCCTTCACTCGCTGACTGATGCCAAAGGATGAACCGATCAAGAAACAGGCGCTGCTCTTTCCATCGAGCTTGACCTGCTGCAGCTTGTCTGCCAGTGCTTCTGAGGATATGAGCTTTCCTTCCGGTGTGAATACACAAAACCACGCACCCTTAGGGATCTTGGATAATATCAGCTGCGCTTCTTTTTCAAGGCCTGCAGCGATATCCGCAGGGGTTGGATCATCGGGGAGACGGGTCTCCGGTAATTCGATCAATTGAAAATTACAGTATGCCTTCAACCGCTTTTCATATTCAGCCGCTGCAGATAGATAGAATTTTTCTTTCAGTTTTCCTACAGTGATCAGTGTGATGTTAAACATATGCATTCCTCCCGGTGGCCATTATATCACACACAAATGTAAATAGCAATTTATGCTGCACATAATTTATGGGTATTGCAGCAACCTACCAGTGCGGAGGTAGATCGATGTGAAAAAAGAAAAGAAAGATATCATTATTACAGATCCGAACGGTAGTTATACCGGCAGAGCGATAGACCCACACGACAAACCGGTACAGGATGCAGACGATCTGTAAAATTCAGCCCAACAAAAGTTGGGCTGATGTCCTTTACTTACTGCGTGCATTTTGATATTTGATCTTTGTTGCTAATCCGCCGCGGATATGGCGCTGCGCTTTGTTATTGTCTAAAATAACTCGCACTTGGTGATAGAGCAGCAGATTGTAACGGGGCAGACGCTGAGAAAGATCCTTGTGTACAGTTGATTTAGATATTCCAAAATGTTGCGCTGCTGACCGGACGGTAGATCCGGTTTCAATTATGTACACAGCCAGTTGGCAGGCTCGCTCCTCGATCGTATCAGCCATAGAATCCCTCCCTGGGTGTGTGCTATCGAGAAAATATATGTTTGTAAATGCGATGATATGCATCCTTGACAGAATGTGATGAATTCAGTAAAATAAAGATATAAATTTTACTGAAAGCGCAGGGCGTTTATTTTGTTGTATTTCCATAATGATTATAATCAAATGTGTCACCCGGAGATCCTGACAGCTTTGACAGAGCATCAGTTTGAGCGGATGCCCGGCTACGGGGCGGATAGTCTTTGTGCAAGAGCTGCACAGATCATTTGTGATCAGTGCGGAACGAATGATCTTGCTATTCATTTTCTGACCGGAGGGACCCAGGCGAACTTAACTGTGATCGCAGCAGCGCTTCGTCCTCACCATGCTGTGATCGCGGCAAAGACAGCACATATACAGGTCCACGAGACGGGCGCGATCGAAGCGGTGGGACATAAGATCATACCTGTCGCATCTACTGACGGTAAAATTACTGCGCAGCAGATCGAAACTGTGGTTAGCAGCCATTTGGCAGATGCCAATAAAGAACACACCGCAAAGCCGAAGATGGTCTATATTTCAGATTCAACGGAATTAGGTACGATTTATACCCTGGCGGAATTAGAAGCAATTTCTGATGTTTGCCGTCGATTTGACTTGTATCTATTTGTGGACGGCGCCCGTTTAGGCTATGCATTGACTGCGAAGGATAATGATATTTCGTTGCAGGATCTTGCAAGATTGACAGATGTATTTTATGTTGGTGGCACAAAGGTTGGCGCATTGTTTGGTGAGGCTGTTGTGATCGCCAATAAAGAGATAGCACAGGATTTTCGCTACTTGATCAAGCAGCGCGGTGGTATGCTTGCAAAGGGCTGGCTTTTAGGACTGCAGTTTGTTGTTCTTCTGGAGAACGGTCTGTATTGGAAAATTGCAGAGCAGGCGAACCGCCATGCCGACAAACTGCGTAATAAGTTGATGGAATTGGGATACCGTCTGTATGTGCCCGGCAGCACAAACCAGGTTTTTCCTGTTTTACCTAACAAGCTATTGGATGAATTATCCAAGAAATTTACATTCTCTGAAGAGTGTGTAGTGGATGAAGAAAACAGAGCGGTGCGTTTTTGCACCAGCTGGGGAACCGCTGCAGCGGATGTGGATGCTTTGTGTGAGGAGCTTGTGCGACTGTCCGCTTCTTTGTGAATTCGTTTAAATGAATGAGGTGATTTACTTTGCTGGAGATCAACAAGAAAACCTTCCGTAATATCATTTTGATCGGCTTCTCCTGCATTTTTCTGTACTGGATCTTAAATGAAACAGAACGGGTCAGTGCGGTGTGGAGTGTTATCAAAGGTGTTTTTTCACCTTTTGTTTTAGGTTCGGCAATTGCTTTTATTTTGAATGTTCCGATGCGAGCATTTGAAAGGTTGCTGAAGGGAATTAAGAAAGGCACTCTGAGACGGCTTCTATCGGTGCTGTTGACCTTTGTTGCGCTTTTGCTTGTTCTGACACTGGTGTTCTGGCTGCTGATCCCACAGCTTGTTGAAACAGTTCAGTCATTGGTACCGAAGCTGCAGGCATTTGTTATTGGTTGCGAGCAGTATATCACCCGGGTTCTTAATGAGAACCCGCAGCTTATGGAGTGGATCGTTAATAATACGGATTTTGAGAGCTTCAACTGGGCAGGCCTGGCTGAGAGAATCGTAGCTATGCTGGGTAACAGTGTTACCACCATAGTGCAAAGTACATTTTCTGCCCTGGGAGTACTTGCCGGAGCAATTTTCGATTTCTTTATTGCTATTGTATTTTCTATCTATTGTTTATTCCAAAAAGAGACACTTGCAAGACAGGGCAGAAAGCTCCTGTATGCGTATTTACCGGAGAAGATATCCGACAGAATTGTCCGCGTTCTTCGCCTGACGAATGCGACATTTTCTAACTTCCTGTCCGGACAGTGCGTTGAGGTTTGCATTTTGGGATGCCTGTTTGCGATAAGTATGGCAATTTTCCGGATGCCGTATATTCCTCTGGTGAGTGTCTTAGTGGCAGTTACAGCCTTTATTCCCGTGGTCGGTGCCTGGGTCGGCTGTATCCTTGGCGCTTTCCTGATTCTTGTTGCTAATCCTCTGCAGGCATTGTGGTTTGTTATTATGTTCCTTGTCCTGCAGCAGATCGAAAACAATCTTATCTACCCCCGTGTGGTGGGAACTTCCATTGGTCTTTCCGGTATGTGGGTGCTGCTGGCTGTGGCTGTCGGCGGTGAATTGATGGGTGTTGCCGGAATGTTTTTGATGATTCCTGTTGCCTCTGTGATCTATACACTTCTGCAGGAGAGCACACATAATAGATTGAGCAAGAAGACGATCAACGAAGAAAAACTTATGGCCCAAGAGCCGGAACTGAAATCTAAATTCAAGGAAAGACGGAAAGATATTGCAAATCGCAAGAAAAACAAAAAGTCAGTAAATACTGAGAATGATAATTAATATAAAAACGCTGGTATTAAAAATACCAGCGTTTTTTATATCCGTGTGAATTCAAAATCTTCAAATTTTAATCTGTCGCCAATGTCTACACCAAACGGAAGCAATGCAATTGCGACTTCCGATTCTACACCGGTGGCATCATATTTGATCGTTGCATAATCGCCGCGGATGTCAGTAACTGTACAAAGCATTGTTGTCTCCTTTGAAAATCCGCCCCCGGAGATCCGGGGGCGGGTCAATGTGTTGGGAATTAGTCTTTATACATCTCAACCAGCTTGTTGAGGTGCTCCCAGCGCTCCTTAGCAGCAGCCTCGTTCTTAGCGAACAGTTCGGTTGCACGCTCGGGGAATTCGCGGGTCAGACGGCTGTAACGAGCCTCGTTCATCAGGAACTCCTGATAGCCATCCTTCGGAGCCTTGCTGTCCAGCTGGAACTTGCCGGTCTCCTTGGAGGGATCGAAGCGGAACAGATTCCAGTAACCGCAGTCAACAGCCTTCTTCATCTCAGCCTGGCAGTTCATCATACCACCCTTGATGGAGTGCATCTCACAGGGAGCGTAGCCGATGATCAGAGAAGGACCGTTATAGGCCTCAGCCTCACAGATTGCCTTGATGGTCTGAGCCTGGTTTGCGCCCATAGCGATCTGAGCAACATAGACATAGCCGTAGCTCATTGCGATCTCAGCAAGAGACTTCTTCTTGGTTTCCTTACCGGAGGCTGCGAACTGAGCAACCTGACCGATGTTGGAAGCCTTGGAAGCCTAACCGCCGGTGTTGGAGTAAACCTCGGTATCGAATACGAAGATGTTAACATCCTTGTTGGAAGCCAGCACGTGGTCAACTCCGCCGAAGCCGATGTCATATGCCCACCCGTCGCCACCGAAGATCCAAACGGACTTCTTGGACAGGTATTCCTTCTTGGACAGGATGTCGGCAACCACGTCGCAGCAGACGTCGGCTTCCAGGTTGGCAACCAGAGCCTCGGTAGCAGCCTTGTTGGCCTCGCCGTCGGTGTAGGTGTCCAGCCACTTCTGGCAGACAGCCTTGCGCTCTTCACACTCGGTGTTGGCAATGACGGTCTTGATCTTGTTAGCCAGGGACTCACG
>JAZNQK010000099.1:0-8270 GCA_045590135.1 Faecousia sp. | reverse complement strand
GCTTATTTCGGTGCTTTTTGCCCTATTGTGCCTCGAAAGGCACGAAGCATTCCTTCGCCCCAATAGAACAAAAATCATCCAAAATCTTCTCGCTTTCAGGTCGAAGATTTTACAAAGAGAAGGTTTTTGATCTATCAAGGCGCAAAACGCAGCAAATACTTTGTGTATTTGCGAGTATTTTAACGATGATAGAGCAATAAACCTTCCTTTGTAAAACGGGTTCGGATATGTTGCTCTACCCTAAGGAGGCAGTCAAATGTCTAACAGTGTTTTTCAAGGCGTTATTGTCCAATTAAAAGAGATCACGGACCGTACTTTCGGTGTTATCGATACAGATGGCAGCGTTGTATCCTGTACGGACGCATCCATGCTGGGTGAAAGATGGCCGGATGCAGCGCTGAAGGTATCCGGCTGTGCAGACGCTGCAGTCACCTTCGGTCAGAAGACCTTCCGGGGTCTGGTAGGCAGCACCGGGAGTCTGGAATATGCTGTTTTCTGTGCCGGCGATGATGAGCAGGCGAAGGTCTGCTGCAATTTGGCATACATTGCATTGAATGATGCCAAGCTGTTTTATGAGGAAAAGCACGATCGCGGCACCTTTGTGAAGAATATTATTATGGATAACATCCTGCCCAGCGACATTTACATCCGGGCCAAGGAGCTGCATTTTGCCACAGATGCACCCAGAGCGGTGTTTTTGGTGCGGCAGCTGGGTCATGCAGATGTAGCGATCGTGGATGTGCTGTCTAATATGTTCCCGGATAAGCTGCAGGATTTTGTGCTGAGCATCAATGAGACCGATGTGGCTGTGGTCAAGCAGCTGAGCGGTGAAGCTTCTGCCGAGGAGCTGGATAAGATCGCCCAGAGCATTGAGGACACCCTGCGAAACGAGCTGTACATCAAGACCACCATCGGCATCGGTACTGTGGCGCATCACCTGCGGGAGCTGGCGGATGTATATAAGGAAGCACAGACCGCCATTGATGTGGGCAAGGTCTTTGATACGGAAAAGAGTATCAGCAACTATGAAAACTTAGGCATCGGCAGACTGATCTATCAGCTGCCTACCACCTTGTGTGATATTTTCCTTACGGAAGTTTTCAAGAAGAACTCCATCGACTCTCTGGATCAGGAGACGCTGTTTACCATCAATAAGTTCTTTGAGAACAATCTGAATGTGTCTGAGACTTCCCGTAAGCTGTTCGTCCACCGTAACACCTTGGTCTACCGGTTGGAGAAGATCAAGAAGCTTACCGGACTGGACCTGCGGCAGTTTGACCATGCCATCGTGTTCAAGGTGGCGCTGATGGTGCGCAAATACCTGACCAGCCGGGAAAGCCGCTGATTGAAAATAAAACGGGTCGCAGCTGCGACCCGTTTTTGTTGCGTAAATAATATTTTTTCGGGTATTCCCCCTGGAAAGAGCCACCATTTTCCTAAAATGGTATGTATTTTTATCCGGTGTGGATTGACAGTATAAAGCCAATGTGTTACAATTAGTTACATAAATTTTGCTTTCAAAATATTGGAGTAGAGATATATGATCGAATTTACTGATGTTACCAAAGCCTATTCGGTAGGCACCCGGGCACTTCGCGGTGTTACCATGCAGATCGAGGATGGGGAATTTGCTTTTTTGGTGGGTCCCTCCGGCTCCGGCAAGTCCACCATCATCAAGCTGATCACCGGTGAATTGAAGCCGACCTCCGGTACTGTCCATGTCAACGGATATTCCTTAGAGCGTATCCGCAGACGGGAGATTCCGTATCTGCGGCGTACAGTTGGCGTCGTGTTTCAGGATTTTCGTTTGATCGACACCAAGACGGTGTATGATAATGTTGCCTTTGCTATGCGCGTGATCGGTGCTGATGAGCGTCAGATCCGGGAAAGAGTGCCCTATGTGCTGGAGCTGGTGGGTCTGGAGACCAAGAGCCGCCGGCATCCCAAGGAGCTTTCCGGCGGCGAGCAGCAGCGCCTTGCCATTGCCCGTGCGCTGGTGAACAATCCGTCGACCATCATTGCCGATGAGCCCACCGGCAACTTAGACCCTGCCCGTTCTCTGGAGATCATGAGCCTGTTGCAGGAGATCAACAATTTGGGCACCACCATTTTGGTGGTCACCCATGAGCATGACTTGGTGGAGCGCTTTGGCAAGCGCGTGATCGCGATCAATGAAGGCGTCGTTGTCAGCGACGGAATGGGTGGGTATTATAAGTATGAAGATCAATAATGTCGGATATTTGATCAAAGAAGGCGTCCGGGGCATTTTCCTCCACGGCTTTATGTCCTTTGCCGCAGTGTGCGTGACAGTGGCGTGTCTTTTGATCGTTGGCACCTTTGCCAGTGTGGTTTATAATGCCAATATCATCGTGGAGGACTTGAATAAAACCAGCGAGATCAAGGTCATCGTGGACGAAAGCCTTTCGGAAGCGGAGGCGCTCAGTGTGGGCACGCAGATCAATCTGATCGAAAATGTATATAAGGCCACCTTCGTTTCCAAAGAAGAGGCTTTGCAGCAGTACGCCGAGAATTTTGAAGATCCGGAGCTGATCCTGGACGGCGTTGTGCCGGAGGATCTGCGCCACCGTTTTGTGGTGATCTTAGAGGACAACGGCAAGATCCAGCAGACCAAGGAAGACATTATGGCGATCAGTGGCGTGGCAGAGATCGTTTCTGCCGATGAAATGGCACGCTTTTTCTCCACGATCCAGACGATTCTGCAGGTGGTGTCCGTTGCGGTGATCGCTGTGCTGCTGGGTGTGTCGCTGCTGATCATTTCCAACACAGTCAAGATCGGTATGCACGAGCGCCGGGATGAGATCGCCATTATGAAAATGGTGGGCGCTACCAATGGCTTTATCCGTCTGCCCTTTGTGGTGGAGGGCTTTATCCTGGGTATGGTCGGCGCATCCATCGCCTTTGGCGCGGAATGGCTGATGTATGATGCTGCTGTCAGATGGCTCTCTGCAGAAGATAATCTGCTGGGCGTGCTGAATTTCGTACCCTTTTCAGAACTGCTGGCGCCTATGGTACTGACCTTCAGCGCCGCCGGACTGTTTGTGGGTATCGTGGGCAGCTGGACCTCTATCCGTAAGTTTATGAATGTCTGATTCCCTGTAGTAAGGAGATAAAATGAGCAAAAGAAAGCTTTTTACCACCGTTATCATCTGTATCCTGGTGGCAGTTATGATGCTGGGTCTTGTAGCACCGGTCTTTGCCAATGCTGCATCGGATAAATCCTCCAGCGCCCTTAAAAGTGAGCTGAATAAGCTGGAGGATGAGAAGGCCGAGATCGACGATAAGATTGCCGAGCTGGAATCTCAGCTG
Organism: Faecousia sp.; assembly: GCA_045590135.1. GTDB lineage: Bacteria > Bacillota > Clostridia > Oscillospirales > Oscillospiraceae > Faecousia. The sequence continues at coordinate 4,943 of JAZNQK010000099.1, read as the reverse complement.
TCGGATAATCTTTCAGAGATGGAAGCCGTGGTGGCCCAGAAGAGCGTTATCGACCAGGAGATCTTTATGCTCCATGAGCAGGTGGAGAATATCAATAAGCAGATCGCTGCGTACGGTCTTTTGATCGCCGATAAGCAGGAGGAGCTGGATGCGGCGCAGGCCACACTGGAACAGCTGCGTCAGCAAAATAAGACCCGCATCCGTACCATGGAAGAAGAGGGCGATATGACCTATTGGTCTGTGGTGCTGCAGGCAAGCGATTTTTCCGACCTTTTGGACCGCTGGGCAATGGCACAGGAGATCCGCAATGCCGACCTCAACCGGATCCGGCAGATGGACGAAGCTGCCAAGGTAGTGGAGCAGGCCAAGAATGAGCTGGAAACGGAAAAAGCCGGCCTGGAGGAGATGAAGGATGAACTGGCACTCTCCCAGGAAGAGCTGGAGGGTAAGCGCGTAGAAGCAGATAAGCTTTTGAAGGAACTGCTTGCCACCGGCGCTGAATATGAGGCGCTGCTGGATGAGGCAGAGCAGAATGTAGAGGACCTGCTGAGCCAGATCAGCGATAAAGAGGCAGAATATGATGAAGCCAAGGATCGGGAATACCAAGCGTGGCTGGCGACCTCTGTTCCTCCCGCAACGGTAAAACCGTCCTATTCCGGCGGTACGGCCGGCTCTGCCAATACTGTGGGCGATATCACCTGGCTGGTGCCTGTTAACTACACCTATTTCTCCAGCCCTTACGGCTACCGGGTCCACCCGGTGTACGGCGATTGGCGGTTCCACAGCGGTGTGGACCTGGCGGCTGCCTCCGGCACACCCATCATTGCCAGCCGCAGCGGCAGGGTCAAGATCGCTACATATGACTGGTCCGCCGGTTATTATGTATCCATTGATCATTTCGATGGCTTTGAGACCAAGTATTTGCATATGACCCACTATGTTGTTTCCGAAGGCGACTATGTCACGGCAGGACAGGTCATCGGTTATGTGGGCTCCACCGGTACATCCACCGGACCGCATCTGCATTTTGGTGTGTATTACAACGGCTCGTCGGTAAATCCGGCAAATTATATCAATATCTGATAAGCAGATCCCACAGTCTGACCGGACTGTGGGAACTGTTTGTATTATAATGAGGTGAAGCTATGGAAGAGCAAGATAAGAATATCAGCCGTCTTAAGTTTTTTAACCGGATACTTTCCTATATTCTGGTGGCGACGGTGGCATCTGCAGCAACCTGGTTTTTCTGCCGGCCGCCGGCGCAGCAGGAAGATAGCAAATTGCAGCAGCTGCAGCAGATCATTGAAGAGTGCTTTATTGGTGAAGAGAATGTCACCTTGATGCAGGATGCTGCTGCAGAGGGAATGGTGGCTTCCCTGGGCGACCGGTGGAGCTACTATATCAGTGCTGCAGATTACGCTGCTTATGTGGAGCAGTCAAAAAATGCCTATGTGGGCATCGGTGTAACGGTGATGCTCCGGCAGGATGACAAAGGCTTCGATATTACCAAGGTAGAGCCGGGCAGCGGCGCAGAGGCGGCAGGCCTGCAGCCGGGTGATATTATTTCTTCCGTGGAAGGCCAGCCGGTGGCCGAGCTGGGAATGGATGAAGCGAAAAACAGGATCCGCGGTGAGGAAAACACCTTTGTTACGCTTACTGTTTTGCGGGGCGAAGCCTCTATGCAGGTGCAGGTGCAGCGCAAGACCATTAAAATGATCGTGGCAAAAGGGCAGCTGCTGAAGGGTGATATTGGCCTTGTCACCATTGAAAACTTTGATGCCCGCTGCTGCGAAGAGACGGTTGCTGCCGTTGAGCAGCTGATCGCCGAGGGCGCCCGGAGCCTTATCTTTGATGTGCGCAATAATCCCGGCGGCTATAAACACGAGTTGGTGAATGTACTCAATTATCTGTTGCCGGAGGGAGACCTTTTCCGCAGCCTGGATTATTTGGGAAGGGAAACGGTGGATACCTCTGACGCGGATTGCCTCGAAATGCCGATGGCAGTGCTTGTAAACGGCGAAAGCTATTCTGCCGCAGAGTTTTTTGCGGCAGCGCTGGAAGAGTATGACTGGGCGGTAACGGTGGGCGAGCAGACCTGCGGCAAGGGCTACTTCCAAAACACATTCAAGCTCAATGACGGCTCGGCAGTGGGTCTGTCGGTGGGTAAGTATTTTACGCCCAATGGTGTCAGCCTTGCAGAGGTGGGCGGTCTGACCCCGCAGATCGTAGTAGAGGTGGACGATGCAACAGCGCTCGCCATCTATACCGATAGCCTTGACCCAATGGAAGACCCCCAGATTTTAGCAGCGATTGAAGCCCTGACAAAACAATAAATTCCGGTTTAGCGGTGAGATTATAACCGCACCCGTAGGGCGGGGGCTTGCTCCCGCCGTGTTGGATTATCACCGGTTTTCATTGCGGCGGGGGCAAGCCCCCGCCCTACAGTGAATGGTCAGACAATTCGTCAAACTGAAATTTGACATCCGCGAAATCGTTACCGGGCGCAATCCGGATGCGTAACGATTGCTGCGCAAGTATGTTCGAATTGGGAGCGGCGGCTCGCCGTCGTACTGAAATTTGACAGCAACCGGATTTGAAATCAAATCTTGACTATGGCAAATTGTTCCTATATAATGTAGGGAGCTATGGAAATTTTACCGAAGAAAGGATCTTGTATTATGGCAAAAGAATTTAAGATCACCAGCCTGCGTCTTGCAGATCTGGAAAAGGAACTGACATATCTGAAAACCACCCGTGAGCGTGAGATCGCTGCAATGATCGCAGAAGCCCGCTCCTACGGTGACCTTTCTGAAAACTCTGAGTACGATGCAGCCAAGAACGAGCAAGCAAAGCTCTATGGCCGTATTGCTGAGATCGAGGACATTTTGTCCCACGCAGTGATCATTGAGGACGAGAACGAAGCAAACGGTCTTGTGGGCCTTGGCTGCACCGTGATCGTGGAAGATCCTGCCACCGGTGAGAAGACTTCTTACAAGATCACCGGCTCTCAGGAGGCCAATCCCATGGAGAACAAGGTTTCCGATGATTCTCCCTTTGGTCGGTCTATGGTTGGCAAGGCTGCCGGCGATACCTTCACCGTCAATGCGCCTTCCGGCTCCTATACCATGAAGATCGTGGAAGTTACCCGGGAGGGCTAAGAATGGCTAAGTTTGAACCCCAGGCGGAGCTGCCGGTATCCGAGCAGGCGCAGATCCGTCGTGAAAAGCTGGCGGCTTTACAGGCTGAAGGAAGAGATCCCTTCCTGCAGACCAAGTACGATTTTAATGCCAACTCCGCCCAGATCAAGGCAGATTATGAAGGCTTTGAGGGCAAGACTGTCCGGGTCGCCGGCCGTTTGATGAGCAAGCGCGGACAGGGTAAGGTTATGTTCTGTGATCTGCAGGACAGCGCCGGCCGTATCCAGCTGTTTGTAAAGATCGACGAGCTGGGCGAAGAGGAATATGCCCGCTTCAAGAAAAATGACATCGGCGATATCGTGGGTGTTGAGGGTGAGGTCTTTAAGACCAAGACCGAGGAGATCTCCATTCGCGCCAGGGAGGTCGTGCTGCTCAGTAAAGCGCTGCTGCCTCTGCCGGAGAAGTACCACGGTCTGACCGACAAGGAGATCCGCTTCCGTCAGCGTTATGTGGATCTGATGGTCAACCCTGAGGTGAAGCAAAACTTTATCGTGCGCAGCAAGTTCATCAAGTTTATGCGCAACTACCTGGACAATATGGGCTATATCGAGGTGGAGACCCCGGTGCTGAACACCATCGCCGGCGGCGCATCTGCCCGTCCCTTTATCACCCACCACAATACCCTGGACATCGATATGTATATGCGTATCGCCACAGAGCTGCCCCTGAAGCGGCTCATTGTAGGCGGAATGGACCGGGTCTATGAGATCGGCAGAATCTTCCGTAACGAGGGTATGGATCCCAAGCACAACCCGGAGTTTACCACCGTTGAGTTGTACCAGGCATATGCAGACTTCCACGATATGATGGACATCTGCGAGGGCATCATCTCCGGTGCTGCCAAGGAGATTTTGGGTACCTATGAGGTGGAATGGCTGGGCGAGAAGATCAACCTGGCTCCCGGCTGGCGTCGCCTCACTATGGTAGAGGCCGTCAAGGAATATGTGGGTATCGACTTCGGTGCTATTACCGATGATGCCGAGGCGGTAGCCGCTGCCAAGGCAAAGGGCGTGGAGCTTGCCGATGCCGCAGAAAAGACCTGGGGCAATGCGCTGTATGCCTGCTTCGACCAGAAGGTGGAAGAGCATCTGATCCAGCCTACCTTTATTACTATGTATCCCGTGGAGGTCAGCCCTCTGACCAAGCGCAGCCCGGAAGATCCCCGGCTGACTGAGCGCTTCGAGGCATTCATCTGCCACAGCGAAATGGGCAATGCCTACTCTGAGCTGAACGATCCCATCGACCAGCGGGCTCGTTTCCAGAAGCAGGTGGAGCAGCGTGAGCGTGGCGACGACGAAACGGAAATGATGGACGAGGATTTCCTCACCGCAATGGAATACGGTATGCCCCCCACAGGCGGTATGGGCATCGGCATCGACCGGTGCGTTATGCTGCTCACCGGCACCGATACCATCCGGGAAGTCATTCTGTTCCCCACAATGAAGCCCCTTTCAGAGTAATATTAAGCCGGAAACGCTTATTTCAAGGCGTTTTCGGCTTTTTGTTTATCCAAATTATTGCTTAAAATTGTGGTTTACGACAGATTTACGACGAATGAGCAGGTCAACAATCCTTGGAAATTACGACAATAAGGTGTCGTAAACATAGCCTTAACAATGTACCAACAGGATTACCGCTTACATATGAAATAGAACCGAATAGATGAAAAACGAGATTTTTCATAATTGAAATGCTATAATTCAGTAAACGCATTCACGGAAAGGACAGATTGTATGTATGCCATAA
>JAZNQK010000098.1:0-4230 GCA_045590135.1 Faecousia sp. | reverse complement strand
TGCTACTCCCCAGTGGTTCTGCTCTGTGGAGTCCTTCAAGGACCAGGCTGTGGAGGCAAATGCCAATGTGCAGTGGTTCCCCGGCTGGGGCGGCGAGCGTATGGTGAGCATGATCCGTGAGCGTGCCGACTGGTGTATCTCCCGTCAGCGCCGCTGGGGTCTGCCCATCCCCGTGTTCTATTGCCAGGATTGCGGCAAGCCCGTTTCCAATCCCGAGTCCATTGAAAAGATCTCCAAGCTGTTTGACGAGCACGGCTCCAACGTCTGGTTCGAAAAGGAAGCCATGGAGCTGATCGTCCCCGTGGACGATTACGGCCGCCATACCGAGTACGCCGGCAAGTACGCCGGTCTCAAGACCGAGGATTCCAACCCCGTCATCAAGGCCGACATGGAGGAGAACGGCTCGCTGTTTGCCGCCGAGGAGATCGTCCACTCCTACCCCCACCACGACCGCTGCAAAAAGCCCGTGATCTTCCGGGCCACTCCCCAGTGGTTCTGCTCTGTGGAATCCTTCAAGGACGACGCAGTGAAGGCCATTGAGAACGTGAAGTGGTTCCCCGCCTGGGGCGAGGACCGGATGACCAGCATGATCCGTGAGCGTGCTGACTGGTGTATCTCCCGTCAGCGCCGCTGGGGTCTGCCCATTCCTGTGTTCTACTGCTCCGACTGCGGCAAGCCTGTTTCCACCCCCGAATCCATCGCCAAGCTGTCCGCCCTCTTTGACGAGCACGGCTCCAACATCTGGTTCAAGAAAGAAGCTGAAGAACTGATCCCCGAGGGTCTTGTATGTCCCCACTGCGGTCAGGCCCACGGCTTTGAAAAGGAATCCAACACCCTGGACTGCTGGTTCGACTCCGGCTCTACTCACTATGCATGCCTGCACAAGCGTACGCCTGAGCTGTGGCCTGCGGATGTGTATCTGGAGGGCGCTGACCAGTACCGCGGTTGGTTCCAGTCTTCCCTGCTGACATCTGTCGGCGCTTTGGGCAAGGGTGCTCCCTTCAAGCAGGTGCTGACCCACGGCTGGGTGGTTGACGGACAGGGCCGTGCTATGCACAAGAGCCTCGGCAACGGTGTTGACCCTGCCGATCTTATCAAGGAATTCGGCGCGGATATCGTCCGTCTGTGGGCAGGCTCTTCTGACTACCACGCAGATGTCCGTTGCTCCAAGGAGATCATCAAGCAGCTGGCGCAAAACTATCTGAAGTTCCGTAACACCGCCCGTTACTGCCTGGGCAACTTAGACGGCTTTGATCCCAACAATCTGGTTGCTGCTTCTGATATGGAAGAGCTGGACAAGTGGGCGCTGACCAAGCTGAATGATCTGATTCAGGTCTGCCGGAAGGCATACTATGACTACGAATTCCACACAGTTGCCCATGCTATCAACGATTTCTGTGTGGTAGAGCTTTCCAGCTTCTATCTGGATATCATCAAGGACCGGCTGTACTGCGTGGCAAAGGACGGCCTGCGCCGCCGCAGCGCACAGAGCGCTCTGTTTATCATCGTCGACACCCTGGCAAAGCTGTTTGCCCCCATTCTCGCCTATACCTGTGACGAGATCTGGCAGGCAATGCCCCACCGTGACGGCGACGATGTGCGCAATATTCTGCTGAACCAAATGCCTACCGGCTGCGGTGAATACGCACTGGACGGTGCTGCAATGGACAAGTGGGCGATCATTATGCAGCTGCGCCAGGATGTGAACGGCGTGCTGGAGGTTGCCCGTGCTGACAAGCGGATCGGCAAGGCACTGGAGGCACACATCAGCCTGCAGACTGAGGATGCTGATCTGATGGATGTCTGTAAGGGTCTTGACCTGGCTGAGATGTGCATCGTCTCCTCCTGCGACTGGGAAAGCGTTCCCGAGGGTGCAACTGCAGGTGTTGGTACAAACCTGCCTCAGCTGACTGTGGGCGTGACAGAAGCAAAGGGCGACAAGTGCCCCCGCTGCTGGATGCACACCCAGACTCCGGACGAAAACGGCCTGTGCAAGCGCTGCGCAGCTGTGATCGCTCAAATGGATATTGAAATCTAAATAGATAACAAGCCGCCGGCTAAGCCGGCGGCTTGTTGCTTTTCTGTGTTTTTTGTTTCTCCTACAATTGATCGCATCGAAAATTTCTTCATTGTTATAAGGTTGTCGTCCCTGTCATAATAGGATATTTCCACCGGAACGGAAACATTTGCATTTACTCTGGTCAGTTCATTCAGTGCCGTTCCCTCAAATCCAAGCTGAACATCACTCATTGCTGAAAGAGTGAATAGGATGTATCCATCTGTTTGCCTTTCAGCATTTAAGAAATATTCCTTTTGGAAATTACCGGCATCACCTGTGACATTTACAAAAATACGCATCTCAGCTCTCTGAGCAGCTTCCACATCATCAAATACAAGGATAGGGATGCTCGCTTCCTTTCTTGATGAGAAGTTATACCCTGTCGTAGAAGGAACTGCAAATACAGTCTCCTCTTTAGCAAAACTACGATATGTCAATTCATTACGCCTTAAATTGCTGCTGTCATAGCAGAATACAGTTGCACCATGATCACTTTCAGCAATAATCATTTGATCATAGGGGTAAAGGTAAGAATATTCCTCCAAGGAGATCGTGTCTAAGATTTCAGCAGGTCCTACACCGTTTGCCTTTTCTTCTCTCCGAAATTGTTGTGTTGGAGTAAATGCCGGGCAACCAAGAAAAATATACATAAGCAAAATCAATACTGCAATCAGGATAAAATTGAAAATTACTTTCCTTTTTCGGTTTCTTGTGCTGCTCATTGCGAACCCTCCGATGTTGTATTCAAATAGATCCGCTGCACAATATCTCTGCCATCCTGATCATAGCAAAGTTCAACCCATCGCACACCATCATAAACAAAATCAACTAACTGTAAATCATAACGGTAAGTAAATATTCCTATCCGTTCCCCTGTAACACCAATAAACGCATCCGTGACAGCCGGATATGCATTAAAGCAAGCATAAGTATTTCCAAGATCATCCCGTGCCCAAAACTTTTCAATAAATTCTGGTGGAGATGCCCAGGGCCTATAGTTACGCACACTGATTTCTATGTGAAGTACATCCTGTTTTTCATCCAACAACCGCCATAAAGCGACACCTTCAACACAGATCTGATAGCCATTCAACTCTGTTTCTGCAGATCTTTTATCATAATATATCCGCTGGGCGGCATATCCGGGTTTTGCGCCAACTGCATCCTCATAAGGATCATATCCGCACACAGCTACAATTCTATCATTTGAAATGGAAAGTTCACCGAAGTACCGAAACATAGGAACAACTAAGGAAATTGCAAGCACAATCGCTAAACATCTTGTTACGATCAAGATATATGGCAATATACTGCGGTGTACAGCGGCAAGCTGGACTGCAGCATCAGCAGCATTTCCCATCGCAGTTAACGCTTTACTCTCCGCTTCCTGGGGTGTAAAGCCTTTCGCAATGTACGCATCATAGCTGTCCTCAAGGTGCGCATAGAGCTCCCTGTGTACTTCATCCCGGTCGGGTCTATATTTGATTTTACTGACAGCAGCTGTACACCACCGAAAGAAATTTTCACTGTTCATAGCTTTCCTTAAATCCCTGTCGGAAGAACATCTCCAATAACTGCATTGACATTCTTAGAATACATTTGCCACTCTTTTTTCTTTAGCTCCAATAGGATTTTTCCTTCATTGGTCAAATGATAATACTTTCGCTCTCTGCCAGACGGTGTTTGCGCAGTATAGGATCTGACACACTTATCTTTCTCCAAAGCATGCAGCAGTGGATACAGTGTTCCCTCTTTTAGCTGAAAAGCATTCTCCGATCGCTGCGCCAATTCCTCAATCATCTGATAACCGTACATATCACCGCTATCCAGCAAGGATAGTATCAGCATAGGTGTGTTTCCGGACAGTAAACTCCGCTCGTTTTTCATTATAGATCCCCCATACATAGATTATCTATGTATAGTATACATAGATAATCTATGTATGTCAATATATTTTTGATCAAATATTTCGGCAGATGTAGCATCACACAAGTTATACGGGGAGGGTCGTTGACCCTCCCCTACAAGGTTTACAATGTCAGCAAAGCGTAGGGCGGGGCCTTGGTCCCGCCGTTATTACGCAGTCTTATACGGCGGCGGGAGCAAGCCCCCGCCCTACAGCATATCCGGAAGATTGCCACACCAGTGTGCGCACTGGTTCGCAATGACAA
>JAZNQK010000097.1:0-38031 GCA_045590135.1 Faecousia sp. | reverse complement strand
TGTGCCTTGATAGATCAAAAACCTTCTCTTTGTAAAATCTTCGACCTGAAAGCGAGAAGATTTTGGATGATTTTTGTTCTATTGGGGCGAAGGAATGCTTCGTGCCTTTCGAGGCACAATAGGGCAAAAAGCACCGAAATACGCCGCTTTCAGGCGTGTTCGGATATATTGCTCTACCCTAGGCAAAGGAGGTGATCTGTTTGGAAAAAGAAAGCGTCAAGGTTATGGCACGCAACCGGGAAGCCTATCATGAATACTTCGTGGAGGAAGAAATGGAGGCCGGCATCGAGCTAAAAGGCACCGAGGTCAAATCCATTCGGCAAGGTACATTAAACCTTAAGGATGCCTGGTGCGGCATCAAAGACGGTGAGCTTCTTCTGAATCAGATGCACATCTCCCCTTACGAGCAGGGCAACCGTTTCAACCCGGATTCCAAGCGCGTCCGTCGGCTGCTGATGCACCGGCGGGAAATCATGCGTCTGCTTGGAAAAGTCAAGCAGGACGGTTACTCCCTGATTCCGTTGAGCGTGTACTTCAAGGGCAGCCGGGTCAAGGTGAAGGTCGGCCTTTGTAAGGGTAAAAAACTGTATGATAAACGGCAGTCTGCGGCTGAGCGGGATGCAAAGCGGCAGATCGACCGGGCAATGAAAGAGAGGTACTGAAAATGAATCCTACATTTAAGATCACAATGGAAAACGGCGGCATCATCGAGGGCGAGCTGTACCCGGATGTTGCACCCCAGAGCGTTTATAACTTTATTGATCTTGCAAATCATAACTACTATGACGGTCTGATCTTCCACAGAGTCATCCCCGGCTTTATGATCCAGGGCGGCTGTCCGGACGGCACCGGTATGGGCGGCCCCGGCTACTGCATCAAGGGTGAGTTTTTCTTCAACGGCTTCAAAAACGAGCTGCGGCATAAGCGCGGTGTGTTGTCTATGGCAAGAAGCCAGTCTCCCAACTCCGCAGGCAGCCAGTTTTTCATTATGCACCAGGATGCCAAGCATCTGGATGGCCAGTACGCTGCATTCGGTAAGGTGACCTCCGGTATGGATGTTGTTGACGCTATTGCGGCAACCAAGACCGGAATGGGCGACCGTCCTGTTGCCGAGCAGAAGATCGCGTCCATCAGCGTGGATACCCACGGCGAAAATTATCCGGAACCGAATAAGCTCCCGGATCCCTACGGCAGATTCTGATTTATGCGGTGGGATGCACCACGCATCCCACCACTTCTTCCCTATTCATTATTTCCTATTACCTCATATACGGGGGTGTACTGGTTTCGACGGGGGTAGTGAGGCTGGAATAGCGGGCCGTGGCACCTGACCACGATAAAACGGGTAACTTTTTAAATTTAACTGACAACTCTAACGTTGCTCTGGCTGCCTAATTAGGCGCCCATCCGCCCCGGAAGGTCCACGAGCCGGGCTCGGGTGTGATTTGAGTGGAGCCCGTGCGTATGGTAAGCTTTGCCCATACCACGCATTATGAAGCTACTGATGACCGTAGGGTGTTTGTTCCCGCCGGTCTGAGGGAATGTAAATAACAAACTGCGCCCGGAGAAGTTCTTTCCAAGTTGCTTTCGGACAGGGGTTCGATTCCCCTCACCTCCACCAAACAAGTTAAAGGCGAACCCATTTCCCTTGGGAGATGGATTCGCCTTTATCGTTTATTTCTAAGTATACATACGAGCAACGCCACAGACGGTTTCCCGGCTGTGGCGTTGCGTTATTTCATATAACAAGCATTTATCAACACTTATACATATTTCTTCTTGTTAAAGAATGCCACAGCCACTAAACCAAAGCCGCTAACAAACAACAGAGTGATCCACAGACCCGGCTGGGTGTTATCACCGGTCTGAGGAGCGTCAGAAGGCTTATTGCCATCATCGGGAGTGGTAGGCAGTCCTACATTGTAAGCGCAGACATCACACTTACCATCCGCATTTTCGTCCTTGTGAGCCGCTGTGTTGGCCTTATCGCCGCAAGCACACTCGTTCCAGTGATTGTCCTCATCGGACTTCCATTCTGTGCCGTGGGCGTGTGTATGGCCGAGCGCAGCTGTAATCTCATATCCGCAGGCAGAACACTTGACCGGGTCGGTTTCGGTAGCCACTGCACGGTCGGGAGTATGCTGCGCAAAGTCGCTCTTTTCAGTACAGCCTGCAGTATTACACTTATGCCAGTGACCGGTTGCATCCTTTTCCCAGGAAGCGGTATTCCAGTCGTGACCGGCAAAATCGCCATAAGTTGCGCCGCAATCATCACACACAGCCTTCTTCTGGCAAGTAGCAACATTTGCACCAGTGGAACTGTGGGCAGCCTTGGAGCTATCGATCACTGCGCCGCAGCCTGCAACCGTGCAGATGTGCCAGTGATGGGTCGTGTCCTTTTCCCAGACAGTGCCTTCGGTGTGACCGTTCTTGGGAAGATTGCCCCAAGTTGCGATGTCAACAATTTCGGTGGTGCCATTGACATCCTCGAAGAACTTGCCGCAGCCTTCGCACTTGTAGTAGGCTTCCTTACCGCCGTTTTCACAGTCAGGCCATACCTTTTCAACCGGCTCGATGCTGCAGGTATGTGCAGCAGTCCACTTTGCCCAGTATTCTTTTTCCCCGGTGGAGCCAATGGGAATTTCTGTAATAGCCGTTCCGGTGCATTCGGCGTTATCATACCAGCCGCCAAAAATGCTATTGGCTTTTGTCACCTCGGTAGGCAGTGTTGCGCCGGTGTCTACAAAATAACAGGTCATGTTACCGGAGTTAATGGTACCACCGTCTTTGTTCAGTGTGACAGTATAGCCGGGGGCGATTCTTAGGTATTGGAATCTGTTGGGATCGCCGTTACACACCTCAAAATTGGTAGCTTCGGGGGCGTTTTTGTTGCCTGCAACAAGGATGCCTGTAGCATTAGGTAAATTATATGCATTGCTTCCGGCGTAGGATTTGAATGCACTGGCCACCCAGGCATTGGTGCCGCAATAGGCGGTGATTGTGCAAGATTCCTCGACTGTAATACTACCATCTGCAAAAACCGCTACAGACCAATTATTCTCTGAGAGGTCTGCCGCGGAGACAGTCAGGCTGCCGGTGCCGGTAAAGGTCAGGTTTCCATTGCCGTCAATATAAATACCGTAGCTGCTGCCGCCATTGTCAGATCCTGTAATCGTATTGTTTCCAATCAGATTGATCTTTAGCGTTTCCTTTCCGTAAATACCGCTTACATCATCAAAAATAGAAAACTCATGTGCACCGGTAATTGTTGCGTTATTCAGTGTCAGAGTTTTGGTGGTGGAATCATAAGAAACCGCACCGGTAATGCCTTCGCCGGTAATGTTGCTGGCATTGGTATTGGTAACCTGCACGCCACCAACCCAAAGGTCATACTTCACCAAATCCTGCCAAACAGCTGTTACCGTGGTGTTGGCAGAAACGGTGATCTTGTCACCGGGCTGCTTTTCTTCGCCGCCTACGCTCCAGGCCTTAAAGGTCTTGTTGGAAGGAGCGGTAAAGGTGCAGGTAGGCAGGGTATATTCGGTGCTATCCTCTACCTCTACAGGTGTCATAGAACCGCTGCCTTTGTTTGCTGCAAAGGAAACCGTGTGTTTAGCAGCAGGAATGTTTTCCCAAATTGCTGTAACGGTCGTGTTTCCAGTAACTTTCAGGTCAGAGCCCGGTGCGTATTCCGTACCGCCGATATCCCATGCCTTAAACTGTTTGCCGGCAGGAGCGGTAAATGTACATTCCGGAAGCATATATCTGGTTGTTGCCAGAATGGTTGTGCCGCTCATTGCGCCGGAGCCGCCGTTTGCATCAAAGGTCAGGGTGTATTCCGGAATATTCGTAACTGTTTGGAACCATTTGTAGTTACCTGGTCTCGATCCGCTGGCAAAAGACGACGGATTCGAGCCATCCGAATTGAGACTACTCTGAGCCGTTACATACTCACCGAGCTCTACTTTACTCGCATAGATTGTAGAATAAGAAGCTCCTAAATTTACATTGCCACTTTCAATCGTGAGCGTGTAGCCGATATGCATATAAATCGCATACGAACAGCCCGCAACGTTCAAACTGCCTTCACCTGTAATGCTCAAGGTGCAGCCCGAATTGCTGGCAATACCGGATCCGCTCGCAGAAGAACTCGTCTTAACTAAACTATTGGAGCCGCGCAGCTCAATTATCAAGTCCGTATTATTCATCATGATATCGTCATTGCCGCTATACGTAATGTTAAAATCATTCAAAATCAGACGATAACGATTCGACGATTCTCTTTTCAGTGCCCACTGCCATCCGGATTCTGGCAAGACACTCTGGTTTACAGCCGTTTCAGCCGCTGTATCACCATTTGCCGTACCATAGGTGTAATTACCGACAGTAGATGGTGCGGTAATACTCAAGAAGCCGTCATCACCGTAATTGAAACCAAGTACGGTAATACCACTCCAACCCGCAGCAGTTACCATAGTGGGCAACATGCCGCAGAGCATAACCACTGCCATGAGCATTGCCATAGCAGGCTTCCATTTTTTGCTCATTTTTTTGATCCCGTCGGTCAGCCACAGATACAGGCCAATAGGATAGAGCAATATCTTTTCCCAAGTTTTCATAATCATAACTCCTTTAAAGCTTTTTGCTTTTATCAGTCTTCATAAACGGTGGTAAAGATCTCGCCGTCTTCGCAGTCGAAGGTAACCTTATCAGAATAGGCATAGTTGCCTGCCGCATCCCACATTTCAAAGACCATAGCGTAGCTGCCGTCGAACAGAGCTGCTTCGCCAAAGGAAGTTTCAGCGGTAACAGTAAGTTCCTCAGCGGCATACATTTCAAAGTCATCGTCCCCACTGTAGGAGGCGACCTTCCAAATGGTAGTAATTACATCGCCTTCTGCCAGCAAGCGCAATTCCTTGCTTGCCATACCGGATTCGTCCAGACCCTGAGATGCGCCCAAAATGTTCCAGGCTTCAGCGGTAAAGTCATAAGCAACCTGCAGGTTGTAAGCTTCACCATTCAGCAGAATCGGTACGGAATAGAGGTTGTAGTCATCGCCGGCAAAGGAAAGCTCCATATAGACCAAATGGCCGTCGATTGCACCCCATACACCACGGAAGTTGTCGTAGAACACGCCCTTTTCCCAGTCGGCGGTGATGTCGTTGTCAGTGCCCAGCAGCATCATCTGATCGTTTGCTTCATCCACATAGAACAGCTGGAAGCCGATACCAGCCAGAATATCATTGGCATCGCTGCTAAGGGTTAAGAAAGCAGAGCCTTCATCGTTGACATCCAGGGGTGCTCCGTCCCAGTTCATATCTGCCAAAGTGACAATCTCAGGCAGGCTCTGAATGTCCAGAGAAGCCAAGTACTCGTCGCCGCCGGCTGCCATCTCACCGGTGAGTCCGTAGGCATACAGATGCTTAAAGGCAATGCCGGTACCAACGCCGATGTAGCCGTTAAAGTCAGCAATATCGCCATTATAGGAGTAGTAGCAGCTAAGACCGGTGGCCTCAGCGCGGTAAATGCCGCCTACCTTATGGATCACGCAACCTGCAAGAGCATCGGAAACGCTCTGGGCGGAGGGAAGCATCCATGCGGTCTGCCGTGCTAAATGTCCCAGGTCCACCATATTGGTGTAGCCCTGCTCCTTGGTGTTGCCACCGTAGTTTTCGCTCTGCGCTGCGGCACGACCCAGCTGTGCAAAGAAACTGGGGTCTTGAGCAGCCGCTACAAAGGCTTCCTCGCCAAAGGACTCATAAGCCTCCAACAGCGGAGTCAGCTTAGTTAAGTCGGTTACAGACAAAGTTGCCTGGTCCTGCGTGCCAACGGCTTCGCAACCCTCAAAATATGTATTGCAGATGGCGATACCCAAATCGTCACCATCCATAGTGGGGTCAGCCGCCAATGCACCCAGCCAGCCGGAGTAGAGCCAGCCGTTACCCGGCTCCACTTCCTCAGAGCCTACAAGATACTTGGAGAAGTTCTGAAAAACGGCAGCCACATCGATGGTAGCCATCAGACAGGTATCAAAACCTACCAGCTCCAAGGCAGGATTTTCCTTGTTGGCAGGCCAAACAGCATCGAATGCCTGATACATCTCGGCAAGATCCAGAGAATCCAAGCCGTAGATCTCGTCAAATGCTGCGCCGGAGACAGATCCGCCGCCGTGATTCCAGAAAGTAACGGCCACCTTATCGGCGGGATAATTGGTATTGGCAAAGGACAGGAAATCATACAAGGTCTGCGCATCGCCCATATTGGCAGCAGCTTCCTCATGGATCAGCTGCAAACCTTCGCTGTTATACAGCCAGCGCTGCAGCTTGGATGCATCCATCTGCTCATTCTGCCAAACATTGGCACCGCCGGTCTGAATCACTACATTCACATTTTCGGGAAGTTTGATTTCCAGCATTTCCTGCAGGTCTGTGGTGGCACAGCCGTAGTTGGTTTCAAGATCACTGCCGCAGAGATACCAGTATACCGCCCAGCTTCCACCACCGCGGTTGCTTACTGCAGGACCATTGGTTGCCGGTGTATTTGTATCAGCAGGTGTTGTATCCTCTCCACCGCAGGCAGCAAGGGAGAAACACATCACTAACGCCAAAAAGAATGCAAAGAGTTTTTTCATAAATACATACTCCTTTGTGAAAATGTCTGGTTTGTCGCTGTGTAAACGCTTTCCCCAAATGGAAGAAGAGACGGACGCGAACAAGCACATCCGTCTCAGTTACATGAGGAGAATATAGGATCGGATTAACCCTTCAAATATTCCTCGATCACTGCATTGAACTCATTGAACATTTCGACCATCTCGTCGATCTGTTCCTGGGTAAACTCAGTATCACCGCTCAGCTTAGTGCCGTACTCAGTGATAACTGCGGCAATCTCGTTCATGTACTCAATGTCCTCTTCAGCCCAGGAATCCAGGTTCTCATTTTCCTGCTCAACGAAGGTGTTGTAATTCTCAGCCAGCTTATTGTAAGCATCGATAGCAGGCTGCGCATCGGGGCCACCGCAGGCGACCAGGGACAGGCTCAGCACCAGAGCCAGTAACAAAGCAATAACTCTCTTCATTTTCTTCACTCCTAATTATTTTTATAGTATTTGCTTTCCAAAGATGGGCATTCTCTTTCAATAAGCGCTTGCAAAACCGCCCAATCTTTGGTACACTATAATTATAAATCGTCCCTTTGGGGTCAAGTCAATAACTTTTTGAAATTTTTGGGAAATAATTTGAGGTAATATGAGATGAAAAAACACGGCGATTCATTATTCCAAATTGGAGAAATAACAAAGATCATTGGTGTTACCCGTAAGACCCTCCTTGTTTTCGAGGATATGGGCCTTTTAACCCCTGCTATCAAAGATGAAGAAAGCGGATACCGCTATTATTCTGCGGACAATATGACACAGATCCGTTCTATCCGTTCCCTACAACAGTTAGGCTTATCTTTAAAAGAAGTGCGGGACTACTATTACGACACAGAAAACATCGACACTTATTTAGCGCACCTTATGGAGCTTCGTGTATCCTTGGATCGAAATATACAGATGCTTCAGGTGCGTTCTGCTAAGCAAGGGGATCTGACTGTTCGTAAGACAACCCTTCCCCGACAGGTATACTTCTCCCGTCAGTATGCTTGTGAGAATGTTGGTGATGCAGCAAACGTGCTGCGAGATACATATATTGCTGCTGCTCGTTCCGGCAAAATGTCCAAGCTCGGTCGAATGTTTACCATGCGTATGTCCACACAACCTGACAAGCTTGATTTAATGTGCTGTATTCCCGTAGAGGATAGCTTTGATGGCCCTGAACGTATGGAATTTCCGGAAACACCTGCACTCTGTATCTATTACCGTGGTCCCTATGAAGGAACTGCCACGGCCATTCGTGCACTAATGGCATATGTAAAAGAAAACAATATTGAAACCACCGGTTCCTTCCGCTCCATCTATTTGGAGGGTCCTCCCAACCGTGGTGAAAACAGCGGCGATTACATCACCCAAATTGCCGTGCCGATCAAGGGATAATCTTGTAAGACATTCGTGCTATTTACATCACCCAAAACGGTTCGTCTTTAACGTTGTCAGCTCCACCATAATAAAAGCCACCCGTTCTGGGTGGCTTTTCTTATGGTCGTTAGGGGAATCGAAAGATTAAATGCAACGCGGATGAGCGTTGCCCGCTGCGGCTCGACGCAGCGGACCCTCTATTTTCGCCATCGGCGAAAATGCAAACGATTTCCCTCACCTCCACCAAAAATTGGCGATCCTCGGCAGAGGGTTGCCGATTTTACTTATTCACTTTTCACTATTCACTCTTCACTAATAATCACCACCGATTTTTGGAAAGTAATAAGTGATAGTGAATAGTGAAGAAGTTGTGGTATCCGCTTCGCGGATGATTTATAATTTGTTATTTAAGGGAATGCACTGTTTGCCGATTGCAAAAACCGTTGATATTACTGATTTTTTGCTTAAATCCTATAACCCAATCCGTACCATAACAAAGGCCACCCGTTCTGGGTGGCTTTTCTTATGGTGGCAAGGGAATTCGAAAAATCAAATATAACACAACTTCTGTATTTTCTTCTATTAAAATATGCTCGATTTTATCTGGTTGTAATTTTCACTTTTTCATACTATAATTAAGGCAAATAACACAAAAGGTGATGTTATGCAGCAAAAACACACGCGCCTGCGGTGTGCATGCTACACGGTCAGTGTAATGATGTCTATTGTAGCCAATCTGCCGCCGATTCTATTTTTAACATTTCGTTCTTTATATGGCATTTCCTTTTCTCAGATGGGTCTCCTGATCCTGATCAACTATATGACGCAACTGGCCGTGGATCTGATTTTTTCCTTTTTTCCACACAAATTCGATGTTCATACGGCAGTAAAATCCACGCCGTATCTTATGTTCTTCGGTATTTTGTTTTTTGCAGGAGTTCCACCGCTGCTACCAGGCAATGCGTTTGCTGGATTTGCTTTTGCAACTGTCATTTTTTCTGCAGCTGCCGGTTTGGGTGAAGTGCTGATCAGCCCCTTGATCGCTGCCCTTCCGGCAAAGGACCCGGATCGGGAAATGAGCAAGCTCCACTCGGTATACGCCTGGGGCACTGTATTCGTGGTGATTTTCGGTACTGTCTTCATCTATTTGATGGGCGCAAAAAACTGGCAATGGCTGATGTTGACAACATTAGTTGTTCCCATTACTTCAATGATCCTCTTCTGGGGTGTAAAGCTTCCGGAGGTGGAGACCCACAGTGCCGGGCACGGCAGTAAGAATCTGTTTCGGGAAAAGTGGCTGTGGCTATGCTGCATTACCATTTTCCTTGGTGGCGCAGCGGAACTCACAATGGGTCAATGGTGTTCCGGTTATTTGGAACGAGCACTGGGTATCCCAAAAGTGTGGGGCGATATGTTCGGTGTTGCGCTTTTCGCATTGATGTTGGGATTGGGACGAACCCTATATGCAAAGATAGGTAAAAATATTGGCCGTATTCTCTTCCTTGGTAATATAGGCGCTGCAATCTGTTACTTCCTCACAGCAGTTACTGATTCTGCAGTGATCGGTCTGATCGCCTGTGCCTTTACCGGTTTTTGTACATCTATGCTCTGGCCCGGCAATTTGGTTGTCGCCTCCGACCTTTTCCCCAATGGGGGTGTTTTCTTGTTTGCTTTTATGGCGGCAGCCGGTGATACGGGTGCCGCAGTCGGGCCGCAGCTCGTGGGTATCATCACCGATATTACCATTGCATCTTCAAAAGCTGCTGATCTGGCATCGTTTTGGAACATTACCGTCGAGCAGTTGGGAATGAAGCTTGGTATGCTGTCAGGCATGCTGTTCCCCCTTGCCGCCATTCCACTTTCCTATTGCATTATGCGTAGGCGAAATAAGGAGACTGTAAAATGAGTGTATATGATCTGATCAAAATGCGCCGCACTGTGCGTAAATTTACACAAGAGCCTTTGAATATGGAGTTCCTGAGAAAATTGGTGGATGCCGCCCGTGTATGTCCCAGCGCGGCAAATCTGCAGCCGCTGCGGTATAAGATCGTAGCAGATAAGGTTGGCTGTGATGCTGTGTTTTCCAATCTGCACTGGGCAGGTTATTTACCCAACGGCACGCCCGCCGAAAATGAGCGTCCCACCGCATATATCATAGTTATGCAGGATATGAATGCACGGCAGACGGAATCATCCTACGATGTTGGCGCAGCTATGATGTCTATGACACTGTGTGCCCAGGAGGCTGGCGTTGGGCATTGCTGGTTTGGCTCTGTTGAGCGCGCCGCCTTAAGGGATATCTTTCAGTTCCCGGAGGAGCTGCGGATCGTACTTGTACTGGCACTTGGCTATCCTGCGCAAGACAGTGTTGAAGATGTTGTTATAAACGACGATCTGCGCTACTGGCTGGACGAAAATCAGATACTGCATGTCCCTAAGCATACATTGGAGGATGTGCTGCTCTGAAAGGAGTATTTATGAAAATAAACCGCAAAACTGCGCTTATTGCCCTTGCAGGCGTTATAGCTGTCATATGCATCGGTATTATCATTTCTGCAAGCAAAGACCCGGCGTCGGACGAAGGCAGTACAGATACGCTTCCTGACGCAGTATCCGCATACGCAGATGCTGTTGATGCTATCAATGCGCTGCCTAGCTTTAATGTCAGCAGTGAATATTCTAAAAGCTTTGTTGTAGATGATGAAGTTCTTTCCCTGAGCGCAAGCAAATCCTTTATGCTCTATGGACATGGCACTGAAAAAATGAGTGCACTGGGAGACGAAAAGCTTACTATTGGCAGTCACAGTGTAGAGTTTGAAACCGGCTATGCTAACGGCACTGCCTATATCTCTGCAGATGGCAAACAATTTCACGCGCCTATGTCACAGAATGATTTCCTGACGCAACAAGCCAGTGCGGTTTTCCTGGACGAAAGTCTATACAAAAGTATTACTATTGAGAAAAGTAATGCAGGTTTTATCCTCACTTTTTCCAATGCACTCGCCGGTGAACACTGGGCGCTGCCAGAAAATGCGCAGCTCATTTCTGCTGCGGGCACAGCCATTTTGGACGAGAGTATGCGCTTAACAGAAAGCACCTACTCCCTTTCCTATTCAATCGACAGTATCCCCACAAGGGTTACGCTGAAATCCTCCATCGATTATGCTGCAAAAGCCTTTACTGTTCCTGTAAGGGCTGACAGCGTAATTGTGGATTCCCTGGAGAGTGTCCGCTTATTGGAAATTGCCTGCGGACATCTGGTGCAATCCAACACTGTTCTTTCGAAAATAACTGAAAATATTATGTGCCAGGCCTTCGGTGACAGCCGTGAGCAGTTCACGCGCATCAATATGAATGCAGCCGGAACAAACTGCATTGCAAATATCCGTATCAACACCACCCTGTCCAATTTCGGAAAAGCTGATGCTGCAACACAAAAATCCCAGTGGATCCAATATAAGAATGGGCAGTATCTGCTTAGTGTGGACGGCGGCAACCCCACGCAGGAAACCGGTATCACCCCTTATATGATGAAGACCTACTGTCAGGATTACTATCTCAGCACACTGATCCAGTCAAAATATATCACAAGCGCAACTGTGTCAAATAATGAAGACACATATCGCTATGAATATACGGCAAACGACGCTTTTGCCCATCAGCTGTGTCAGAGTGCCAGTCAGATCTTATATCAGGATCCGGCGCTGCTGTTTACAGTTTCAGAAAACTTCACCATTGAATCCGCCAAAGCCTTTTTAGAAATTGATAAATACACAGCTCTTCCGATCTCATCCGGGATCAGCTGTAATGTTTCCCACACAGTCGGTGGTTTTTCATATCAACTGCAATACAGTATTCAGCAAACATATGATGTTCCCAGCGCAGCTGCAGCAAGACTGAAATGAAACAACCGCACATCCGAGATTTTCGGATGTGCGGTTAAATTGATTATACAAACATATACTCTTTACTTTGATACCATTAACTGCGCCAAAGTCCGGGTAACAGCAGCGCAGCGTTTTGCTGCAATTGCTTCAAATGTGGGATAATCCATTTCGGCAGAACCGTCAGCCTTATCAGAGATGGCACGGATGATCACAAAAGGAACACTGTTGCGCCAGGCTGCGTGAGCAATGGCTGCGCCCTCCATTTCGGTACAAATAGCGCCGGTATCGGAAATGATCTTGTCTTTTATCTTTTCATCACATATAAATTGATCGCCGCTGGCAACAGTACCGACCCGGGAATGGCCGGGATGGACTTTCTCCGCAGCAGCATTCGCCAGGCAAATGAGTCTATCATCCGCAGGAAATGCCCGGACGCTCAGTCCCGGCACTTGACCCACAACATAGTTGTCATTTAACACATGGCAGTCAAAATCGTGATACAGTGCATCCTTACTGACAACAAAATCACCGATATCCAGTTCTGCCAGCAACGAGCCGGCCACGCCGGTATTTACAATGTGCGTAACAGAAAACCTGTCGCATAACACCTGCACACACAATGCTGCATTGACCTTTCCTACGCCGCACTGCACAACAACAACCGGCAGTTGCTCCAGTATACCGCTGTAAAAGTCCATACCTGCACAGCAGGTAACAGAAACATCCTGCATCTTTGTTTTCAGCGTCTCAACTTCCACTGCCATTGCACCGATAATTCCAAGCTTGATCATAAATACGCTCCTTAGACTTATTGTTTGTCCTTGTAGAAAATCGCGTTTATATCAGGAGATTGCGAAGCCCGTCTACGGACTGGCTTCGCAATGACATTAATTTGGATAGGTAAGTCTGCTGCTGTCGATATTCGCCAGCAGTTGCGCATAGTGCTTCCCCCAATAATTAGCCATAGGCAAATTCATATCCAGGTAGTTACCGCAGTCCTTTGCGCTGGCGCCGGGGATATCACCGTGAAAATTTGCGATAAACCGGAAGCAATCAAGGACCAGCGGCAATATCTCTTCAGATGACCACTTTCCTGCCACCAGCAGGTAAAATCCTGTCCGGCATCCCATGGGACCAAAATACAGAATTTTTTCCTTCCATTGGGGTTCATTTCGCAAATAAGTTGCTGCCAAATGCTCAATGGTATGCATTTCTGCTGTGTTCATGACCGGCTCTTCGTTGGGACTGGTCAGGCGCAGATCGAAGGTTGTGATCTTCTCACTGCCCACACTGTCCACTCTGGATACATAAAGACCCGGCTGCAGCTTGATGTGATCAATGGTAAAGCTTGTGATCTTTTCCATAGGAATCTCCTTATTTTTACTGAATGTATCATAGCGTAAATGCGATTATTTTGCAAGGGATATTTCCCGCAACCCACAGTTGAAACACTTTTCAACCTACGGTTAATCGATCCGGTGAGGAAAATTAACGAATAATTGATAGCTTTTTGAAGCAAATATGCTATGATAGAGCTACAAACCAAGGAGGTAGAATGAAATGGCACAAACACTTGGAAAGCGAATTATGGAAAACCGCAAGCGGCTCTCTTTGACCCAGGATCAACTGGCAGAAAAACTTGGTGTTACACCCCAGGCTGTTAGCAAATGGGAGAATGATCAGTCTTGCCCGGATATTTCCATTCTGCCGCAGTTAGCTGATATCTTTGGCATCACCATTGATGCTTTGCTGGGCCGAGCCCCCACAGAAAAAGTTCATAACGCCGAGGTTATTACGGAGGAAGATGACCACTCATCCGGTCTACACATTCACGGCAATAACATTTCCTTTATATTGAGTAATAGCAAATTCAATAATATCCTGATTGCGCTTTATATTATCAGCGTTGGTATGTTGTACCTTTCATCCCATCTGTTCCAATGGAGCATTACCTTATGGCAAATTATTTGGACCACAGCAATGATATTCTTTGGTATCTCCGGATGCTACCCCAAGTTCTCGTTTGTTCGGCTGGTTATCGGCGGTTTTGGCGCCTATCATCTTCTTAACCGAATTTTCCGGTTTCCTGTTGTTTTGGATGGGGGTATTGTGATCGCTGCATGCATTTTTGCTATTGGACTAACTTTGCTTATCAACGCCGTTCGCAATCCACATAAGAACTTTTTGCACATTGATCACGGCATTAACGACGATGAAAAGACGCAGCAACTAAATATTGATGAAACCACCTTCAATTGCAAATCCTGCTTTGGCTCCTGCACACAGCCAATTGACATCTCTCTATTGGAGTACGGGAGCATTGAATGTTCCTTCGGTGAGTATACTGTAGACTTATCCGGCGTCGAGAATGTAAGTGAGAACTGCACTATTGACGCAAAATGTGCCTGCGGTGAACTGCGGATACTGATTCCTGACTGTTATTGTGTTAAGCAGAACTGTTCCACCGCACTTGCCGAAATTGCTATAAAAGGTCAACCTTCCGGCAATCCCAAGGGAACCATTTATATCAATGCCAAGGTCAGTATGGGCGAGATCATAATCGAATATATTTAACATTTTTGCAGGCACTGCGCCCAGCAGTGCCTGTTTTCCATAATTTACTTGCATTTTCCCCTGTTTATCGGTATAATACTAATAAATACCAGGAAAGGTGGCGTATTTTATGGATGAGCAGCGAAATGACGAGATCCGTCCCGTGAATCCAAGACGCAGAAAGCGCAGTAAAATGCAGATCTTCAAAGAGGCATATCTGCCGGTCGTGATTGCCGGCGCTGCATTGCTGCTGATCGTTATATTTATAATCGGCTCTATTTCCCGCTCTGTACAGATCAAGAAAGCAGAAAAGGAAGCCAGCATTGCCGCTTCCTCATCTGAGCAGGCTGAGTATGAACGGCTTGCCGAAGAGGTAAATACACGGATGCTTCAGGCAGATCAGCTTGCTGCGATCTACGATATCCCCGGTGCCATTGCCGTGCTGGAGAATTTCTCCGGCGATGCAAATGCGTTCCCGGAGCTTGGTGCGCGGATCGCGCAGCTTAATGAAGAGCTTTCCAATATGACCGTGTGGAGCGACCCGGCTCAGGTAACCAGCCTCTCCTTCCAGCTGCTGATCGCGGATGCTGAGAGGGCCTTCTCTAACAGCTCTTACGGCACTGCCTATAACCGTAACTTTGTTACGGTCAGCGAGTTCCAGAAAATCCTGCAGCAGCTTTATGACAATGGTTATATCCTTGTGGGTCTGGATGATATTTTCACCACAGAGATCGCTGAAAGCGGTGCTGAGGTGCTCCGGGCAAAGTCCTTGTTCCTGCCCTCCGGCAAAAAGCCGCTGCTGCTGACCCAGACCAATGTGAACTATAACACTTATATGATCGATGGCGATGGCGACAAGATAGCGGATAAGGACGGCGCCGGCTTTGCCAGCAAGCTTGTGGTTGGCGCTGACGGCGCTCTTACCTGCCAAATGGTGGACAGCACCGGCGCAACTGTAACCGGCGCATACGACCTTGTACCTGTCCTTGACGCATTTATCCAGGCCAACCCCGACTTCTCCTATCGCGGTGCGAAGGCAGTCATCGCTGTCACCGGCTATGACGGACTCTTCGGCTACCGCACCAATGCAGAGGCAGAGGAAACCTTCGGCAGTGATGTTTATTACGATGAGATCGCAGCAGCCGGTCAGATCGCAGACGCTCTTCGTGCAAGCGGCTACGAGATCGCCTGCTACACCTATGAAAATGTTCCCTACGGCGAATATTCCGAGGCGCAGATCCAGGCCGACCTGAGTGGCTGGACGGCAGAGGTCCTTCCCATTCTTGGCGAGGTGGATATCCTGGCATTTGCCCAAAACAGCGATATCAGCGATGTGACGCCCTATACAGGCGCAAAATACAATCTGTTAAATAATGCCGGCTTCCGGTATTATCTCGGCTTCTGTAACGAAGGAAATGCCTTCGCTTCTGTTACCGACGATTACGCCCGTATTGGCCGTATTCTTGTGACCGGCAGTAATATGGCATATCACGCAGATTGGTTTAGCGGTATGTTTGATGCATCTGCTGTACTGGACACGGCAGCGCGGGGCACGATCCCGTCCTGATCAATAAACAACAAAGCCTCCGGCTGAGCCGGAGGCTTTGTTGTTTATTATTGCAATTTCAAGTATTCCCTCGCAATTCGATGATACGGTCTCTCAAGATGGCTGCATATTCGTACTCCATCATCTTGGCTGCTTCCTTCATCTGTTTTTCCAGCCGGGCGATCTCTTTTTCCTTTTCTGCCTTGGTCAGCTTGATACCGGCTCTTCCCTTTCGTTCTGCCGTGGGCGATGATATCTCGATCAAGTCACGAACAGACTTGATGACCGTCTTCGGTTGAATACCGTTGGCTTGATTGTATTCGTCCTGGATCTTACGGCGACGGGCAGTCTCATCAATTGCAGCGTGCATAGAATCCGTAACTACATCGGCATACATAATGACCATACCGTCGGCATTTCTTGCTGCTCTGCCAATGGTTTGGATCAAACTGGTCTCGGAGCGCAGGAAGCCCTCTTTATCCGCGTCTAAAATCGCAACAAGGCTCACTTCCGGCAGATCCAGTCCTTCGCGGAGCAAATTGATGCCGATAAGCACATCAAATTTCGCCATACGCAAGTCGCGAATGATCTCCATACGCTCCATGGCGCCGATATCCGAGTGCATATAACGAACGCGGATACCCACCTTTTGCAGATAGACCGACAGATCCTCCGCCATCTTCTTTGTGAGTGTGGTTACAAGCACCCGCTCGTTCCGGGCGCTTCTTTCGTTGATCTCACCGATGAGATCATCGATCTGCCCGTCAATGGGCCGCACCTCAACTTTAGGATCCAGAAGGCCGGTAGGCCGGATCACCTGCTGGGCGATCTGACCGGAACGGGTCTTTTCGTACTCAGCTGGTGTCGCAGACACATAGATAACCTGATTCAGTTTGGAATCGAACTCCTCAAAATTCAGAGGCCGGTTATCATACGCCGACGGCAGACGGAAACCGTAATTTACGAGGGCGTCCTTGCGGCTGCGGTCACCGGCGTACATTGCCCGGCACTGGGGAAGCGTGACATGGCTCTCATCCACAAACAGTAAAAAGTCCTCCGGAAAGTAATCCAGCAGGGTCGTGGGCGGTGTGCCGGGCTGCCTGCCCTGGATGACCCGGGAGTAGTTTTCGATACCGTTACAGAAGCCGATCTCCGTCAGCATTTCCAAATCATAAGCAGTTCGCTGGGCGATGCGCTGGGCTTCGATGAGCTTATCGTGGGCACGGAACCACGCCACCTGCTCATCGCACTCTCTGCGGATCTCCTGCATTGCCCTGTCCAGCTTTTCCCGGGATGCAACATAGTGGCTGGCAGGATAGATTGCAACATGATCGATATAGCGTTCCACCATACCGGTAACGGCGTTGATCTCGGATATGCGATCCACTTCATCTCCAAAAAATTCAACACGGATCGCTCTGCCGGACCAGTATGCAGGATATACCTCCAGTGTATCACCCCGAAGCCGGAATTTATTACGGGAAAAGTCAATATCATTTCGCTCGTAGCGAATTTCTGCCAGTTTTCTTAAAATATCATCCAGCGGTCTGCTTTGTCCTACCCGCAGAGAGATCACCATACTTTTATAGTCGATGGGATCTCCCAAGCCGTACAGGCAGCTGACCGAGGACACCACGATCACATCCCGCCGCTCGAAAAGCGCGGATGTGGCGCTGTGACGCAGCCGGTCGATCTCTTCATTCACAGATGCGTCCTTTTCTATATAGGTATCCGTATGGGCAATATAGGCTTCCGGCTGATAATAATCGTAATAAGATATGAAGTACTCAACAGCATTTTCCGGAAAAAATTCCCGGAACTCGCTGCACAGCTGCGCAGCAAGGGTCTTATTGTGGGCAAGCACCAGCGTTGGTCGGTTCAGTTTTTCAATGACCGACGCCATAGTAAAGGTCTTGCCGGAACCGGTAACGCCCAAAAGCGTTTGTTCCCGCAGTCCCCAGTTGACGCCGTTTACCAGCGCCTCAATGGCCGCAGGCTGATCGCCGGAGGGAGTATATTCAGAATGAAGAACAAACTTATCCATAAATCAACCTGTCGCTTTCTTTACATTAATCTGCAGCGCTGCTCCCCGTGGCATAGTCAATGGTCACACCGGGCTGGGCATTATAGCAATATACATTAAAACAGATGCCGCTTCCGTTATCTTCCATTGATAAAGCTTCGATCTGCACGCCCCTTGCAAGAAGATTATCTCCATCAAAAACAGGCGTTACACGGTACAGCACATGATTTCCGGTTTGCGTTATGTAATCTGCTACCATATTTTCAAAGGGAAGCATACCTTCCGTGTTCATATAACGGGTACCGGTGATCAGATTTTGCTCATTGGCATTCTCCCCTGCCAGCTGAAAACCGATCAAATGACAGCGGTTATACAGATATTTCCCGTCAACAAAGTCATATTTCACCGTATGCCAGCCGCTGGGTTTGATCATACCGATGGCGCCTCTGTCCCCGGTAGGCATCAGCTCCTGCCCAAGGCAAGCCATGGTATAACCGCATCTTCCAAGAATATCCAAGGGAGAATAATACTCATATGCCTCGGTAGTATGATCCGTCTGCGCAAACTCCGGCCGATTCTGATTGATCACCACATAGGCTTCTCCGGAAAATTCCGGCACATTCATAACAGAATCGCTGTAAGCCGGCTGCTGAACAAAATATATGATAACAGCTGTAACCAACGCCAGTATCAGCGTGGGAATGCTCATTTTACCGTTTCGCTTAAAAAACTTTTTCACAAAACTGTATCTCCTATTCAAAATCAGATCAGTGTATCTCTCTCGGGGTCATAATATCCGGACTGGGCAAGGGAAACAAACTCATTATCCGCAAACACAAGGTGGTCTGAAAGGATCACATCCACCGTCCGCAGGGCACGCGCCAGCAGCTTTGTGGTCTGCACATCCTCACCGGAGGGAAGCGCCAGACCACTGGGATGGTTATGCGCGATAACCGCTACGCTGGCGCCGGCATTCAATGCTGTCTCTACGATCCTTCTCACCGGAACATTGGCAGAATTCACGCTGCCCTCGCCAATAAAGTCACAGCTGAGAACCTTCCGTTTGGCATCCATACACAGCAGATAGACCATTTCGTTTCTTTGGTTCATAAACTTAGGCAGCATAAAGTCACCGCAGTCATTGATATTGGTCATAATGGCATCCTTGCGGTTCCTTTTGATGTTGTGATAATAGCGGAAAAGCTGCGGAAGCATACTCAGAAAAGCAGATATCTGCGGTCCAACACCATCCACCTGCTCCAGTTGTTCCTGTGTTGCATCGATCACCTTATCGAATGAACCAAAATGATTGAGTAAGCGGTGGGCAAGATCATTGGTATCCTTCCGCGGCACACAGTAAAACAGCAGCAGTTCCAACGCATTGATCTCATTAAAACCGGCAAGGCCTTCCTTCAAAAAGCGTTCCTTCAGCCGCTGCCGGTGACCGCTATGTATATTTTTAGGATCCAAGATGCACCACCTCACACAATTTATCTTGATTTTTTTGTTGTTTCAGGTAGAATAATAATATGTAGGATTTTGTCGAATAAATTATCTGTAATTTTTCTCAAATCTGCACAATATACGCAAGGAGGGTCGGTATGGAATTAAATACAGATACATTTCCTGCGTTGGAGCAGATTCCCTCCCCCGCCTTTTGGGTCAGGGACGGAAAGATCGTTTCATTAAATTCTATGGCGCGCAACCGGCAGTTTGCTTTGGGAGCAGATATTGACCCGCTTTTGCAGACCGGTAGCGACGAGTACCGCACATTGGTCACAGGTCAGCTGTCTGTTATATTACGCTGCAACGATATTCCTTATGATACAACGGTTATTCGCCAAGGTCAAGATACATTGTTCGTTCTGTCAAGCGAATATGACAAACCGGAGTTGCAAGCGCTTTCTCTTGCAGCGCAATATCTTCGGGATCCGTTAAGCTGTGCAATGGAGGGCACGGAGCTGCTGCTTCCAATGCTGTCTGAAGAATCAGATCCGGCGCTGCGCAAACAGCTGCTGCAGATCAACCGCAGTCTTTACCGTCTGCAACGCGCTATCAGCAATATGGCAGACACCGCAAAGTATCAGCGCACAACTGCCGCGCTGGAGCTGCGTGACGCTGTGGCTATTCTGTCGGAGATCATGGAAAAGGCATCCGTATATTTGGAGCGCTCCGGGAAAAAGCTTGCTTACACGCTTCCAAAAGAATCCGTATATACGCTGGTAAATGCAGAGCTTTTGGAGCGCGGTGTTTTGAATCTTATATCCAACGCCGCCAAACGATCCAGTGATGATACTGTCTGCATCAGCGTATCCAAAACCGAAAGGAATCTTTGTATAACCGTTCAAAACGCCTGTAGCAGCACCTACACAGGGAATCTCTTTGAACGCTATCTGCGGCAACCGGATATGGAAGACGGGAAAAACGGCATCGGTCTTGGCCTGTCTATCGTCCGCAGCTGTGCTTACACCCACGGCGGCACTGTTTTGACCGACCTGTCAGACAGCAATGTGTTCAAGATCACAATGAGTTTGAATATCCGCTGTGTCAGTGACCGCACGCTTCGCACCCCGGTACAGCTACCATACGATTATGCCGGCAGCAGAGATCATACGCTGCTGGAGCTTTCCGATGTGCTATCCCCGGATTCCTATGATCAATAATGTTACTACCGCCCTGATCACAGGGCGGTATTTTTATTTCAAATAAGGCTTCAGATACTGACCGGTATAGCTTTCTTCACACGCAGCGGCCTCCTCCGGTGTGCGCGTGACAACGATATGTCCGCCCATATCGCCGCCTTCCGGACCAAGGTCAATGATGTGGTCTGCGGTCTTGATCACATCCAGATTGTGCTCGATGACCAAAACCGTATTGCCGGCTTCCACCAGTCGCTGCAGCACCTCAATCAGCTTGTGGACATCTGCAGCGTGCAGACCGGTCGTTGGTTCATCCAACACATAGATAGTCCTGCCGTTGGATACACGGCACAATTCTGTTGCCAGCTTCACACGCTGCGCCTCACCGCCGGAGAGGGTCGTGCTGGACTGGCCCAGCTTTATATAGCCCAAACCGACCTCCATCAAGGTTTCGATCTTTCGGCGGATCTTCGGCAGATTCTCAAAGAACGGCAACGCCTCTTCCACAGTCATATCCAGCACCTGGGAAATATTCTTGCCTTTATACTGCACCTCCAGGGTCTCACGGTTATAGCGCTGACCGCGGCAAACCTCACAGGGTACATATACATCTGCCAGGAAGTGCATTTCGATCTTCACAAGGCCGTCACCGCAGCACGCCTCACACCTACCGCCCTTAACATTGAAGGAAAATCTGCCCGGTCCGTAGCCGCGCATTTTTGCATCCGCCGTTGATGCGAACAGATCACGAATGTCATTAAATACACCGGTATAGGTGGCAGGATTGGATCTGGGTGTTCTGCCGATGGGGCTCTGATCTATATCCACCACTTTTTCAAGGTGCTCTAAGCCTTCAATGCAGCCGCATTTACCGGGACGGGTACGGGCGTGATTCAGTCTTCCGGCAAGAGTCTTATTGAGAACCTCCTCCACCAGACTGGATTTTCCGGATCCGGACACGCCGGTGACACAGGTCAGTGTTCCCAAGGGAATAGAAACATCGACATCCTTCAGATTGTTTTCCGCTGCCTGCCGGATGATCAGCTCTTTGCCGTTTCCTTTGCGCCGGGCGGAGGGTACAGGGATCTTCTTAACGCCGGATAGATACTGACCTGTAACAGATCGCGGCTCGTTTATGATATCCTCTATCGTGCCGCAGGCAACGATCTGACCCCCCTGACTGCCTGCGCCCGGACCGACATCCACGATGTAGTCCGCTGCGCGCATGGTGTCTTCATCGTGCTCCACAACAACAAGGGTATTGCCCAGATCTCGCAGCCGTTTCAAGGTCAGCAGCAGCTTATCATTATCCCGCTGATGCAAACCGATGGATGGCTCGTCCAATATATACAGAACGCCCATCAGACTGGAGCCGATCTGCGTAGCAAGGCGGATCCGCTGGCTTTCGCCACCGGACAGTGTGCCTGCCGATCTGGATAGTGTCAGATACTGCAGTCCTACATCTATCAAAAATTGCAGTCTTGACCGGATCTCTCTGAGTATCTGCTCCGCTACTACTGCCATATTTCCTTCCAGCTTTAGCGTGTCGATAAACACAAGACAGTCCCGGATGCTCATACGGCAAAAGTCCATAATGCCGATACCGCCCACAGTCACTGCCCGTGCAACATCAGACAAACGGTCGCCGTGGCAGTGCTGACAGGGCGCTGTGGACATACATTCCTCCAACTCCTTGCGGGAATAGTCAGATTGTGTCTCCCGATACCTGCGGCTGATATTGTTAAGAATTCCCTCGAAAGGCTGCTCTAAGACACCCATACCGGTGCCCCGGTTATAGGTCATCCGCAGTTTTTCGCCACCTGTACCATAGAGGATCACATGCATTGCTTCCCGGGGCAGCTCTTGGACCGGTACAGTCAAAGAAAAATGGTATTTCTTTGCCAGCGCTTCAAAATACATACGGAAAATGGAATCCGTCCTGGCATTACTCCATCCGGAGACCTGGATCGCACCATCGAAAATAGATTTTGTTTTATCCGGGATCACAAGATCTTCATCCGCTTCCAGTCGAAAACCGAGACCGGTACACTCCGGACAGGCGCCAGCCGGATTGTTAAAGGAAAACATCCGCGGCTCCAGCTCAGAAAGACTGATACCGCAGTCTTCACAAGCATAGTTCTGAGAGAAAGTCAGTTCCTCATTGGTATCCGGCAGCTGGATGATCACCAAGCCGCCGCTGTGGCTGCATGCAGTTTCCACTGAATCTGTAAGTCTGCGGCGCTGGCCGTCTCGGTTTACAAGACGGTCCACCACCAGCTCGATATTGTGTTTTTTATTTTTCTCACAGGCGATCGTTTCACTGAGATCATAGGAGATGCCATCCACCCGAACCCGGGAAAAGCCGGATTTTCTTGCATCCTCAAAAACCTTTTGATGCTCGCCTTTTTTGCCGCGGATCACCGGTGACAAAACAATAAATCTACTGCCCTCACCCAAGGCTTCAATTCTGTCAACGATCTGATCAATAGTCTGCCGGCTGATCTCCTTGCCGCACTTCGGGCAATGAGGAATGCCTACACGCGCCCACAGAAGACGCAGATAATCGTAGATCTCCGTAACGGTTCCCACTGTGGAGCGGGGATTTTTTGATGTGGTCTTCTGATCGATGGAGATAGCAGGTGAAAGACCGTCGATGGCATCCACATCCGGCTTGTCCATCTGTCCTAAAAACTGTCGAGCATAAGAGCTGAGACTTTCCACATATCGGCGCTGACCCTCTGCATAGATCGTATCAAAGGCAAGGCTGGACTTGCCGGAACCGGAAAGTCCGGTAAAAACCACCAGCTTATCTCTGGGTATGGTCAGATCCACATTTTTAAGGTTGTTTTCTCTGGCGCCCCTTATAACTATCTTATCGTTCATAGCTGTTTCGCTCCTGTTTTGGATTCTTTTTATTATAACACATTCTCGCGCATCACACAACAAGAATTTCAAACAAAATTTCGTTTACCTGTATTACCCATTCAAATTGGTGCTTTTATGGATTCAGCAGCAAAATTTAACCATTTTTTTGTTGCTTTTTTTCCGGCTTGCGTGTTGCTTTTTACTGCAGACAAGTGCTATAATGTATTCGTATTGTTTTGCGTAAAGCATCAACAGAAAAAGATGAATAAAGCGAGGTATATTTGCGATGATAGCATACGGAGACAATGTTAAAGTATTCTGCGGCAATTCCAACCCTCAATTTGCGCAGACCGTCTGCAAGGAGTTGGGCATTCCCATGGGCAAGGGTGTCGTCAAGACCTTCTCTGACGGCGAGGTGTCCGTTTCTCTGGAGGAAACCGTCCGTGGCGCGGATGTATTTCTGATCCAGTCCACCTGCAAGCCTGTGAACGATCACCTGATGGAACTGCTTGTTATGATCGATGCCTGCCGCCGTGCTTCTGCAGGCCGCATCACTGCTGTGATCCCCTATTTTGGCTACGCCCGTCAGGACCGCAAGGCAAAGAGCCGCGATCCCATCTCTGCTAAGTTAGTGGCCAATATGCTGACTGCCGCCGGTGCTGACCGTGTCCTGACTATGGACCTGCACGCATCTCAGATCCAGGGATTCTTCGATATTCCTGTTGATCACCTGCTGGGTAACCCCACCTTTGTTAAATACTACCTCGATAAATTCCCTGAAGATAAATTTAACCATGACGATTTCGTCGTTGTTTCCCCCGATGTTGGCTCTGTTGCCCGTGCCCGTGCATTTGCAGCCAAGGTCCATATGGGTCTTGCTATTGTGGATAAGCGCCGTCAGAAAGCCAATGTCTGCGAGGTTATGAATGTGATCGGCGATGTCGCCGGCAAGATCTGCATCTTGTATGATGATATGGTGGACACTGCCGGTTCTCTGTGCAACGCTGCCAACGCCCTTGTTGAGGTTGGCGGTGCCAGGGAGGTCTATGCCTGCGCTACCCACGGTGTTCTGTCCGGTCCTGCTTTTGAGCGGATCAACAACAGCGTGATCAAGGAGCTTGTCGTACACAACACCATTCCTGTTTCTGCGGATTGTCCCTGCGACAAGATCAAGCAGCTGGATGTCGCTCCTATTTTTGCTCGCGCCATTGCACATATCCATGGCGGTACATCCATCGCCGATCTGTTTTAAGCCGTGTTTGGTAAGAGCAGTGAAACCTGGCTGATCGTTGGTCTTGGCAACCCGGGTAAGGAGTACACCCGCACCAAGCACAATTGCGGATTCCTTGCTATGGATGCTTTGGCAGAAGAACTTGGCTGCAAGCTGGATAAGCTGAAATTCCAGGGTCTTTACACCCAAACCACCTATAAGGGCAAGAAGCTGTATCTGCTGAAGCCGCAGACCTTTATGAATCTTTCCGGAAAGTCTGTACTGCAGCTGAGTGCTTATTTCAACATCCCACCCCAACGGATCATCGTTATGTTTGATGACATCTCGCTGGAGCCCGGCAAGCTTCGGGTACGAAGCGACGGGTCTGCCGGCGGTCACAACGGTATCAAATCCATTATTGCTGAACTGGGCAGTCAGGATTTCCCGCGGGTCAAGATCGGTGTAGGCAGCAAACCACATAAGGACGCAGATCTTGTGGAATGGGTCTTATCCGGTTTCTCCAGCGCTGATGACAAGGTGATGTCCACGGCATTTCAAAATGCCGGAAAGGCTGCGCTTTGCATTATACAGTCCGGTGTGCAGGAAGCCGCCAACCGGTATAACGGCAATGCCAAAGGCATATAATTTCAAATAGCAGATAAAATCACGGAAAGGGGAAAACTCCCCTTTCCGCGTTCTGTCGTGGAGCAAAAAGGAGTGAAGGATATGGAAAAGCTGATCTCTGTTCTGAAAAAGACATCTGAATATCCCATCCTTACTAAGGCCATCACTGCCGGTAAAACGGCAGCCTTAACCGGCATTGGACAAATCAACCGCAGTCATCTGATTGCTGCGCTGCACGCAGATCTTTCCTGTCCTGTCGTAGTAATCTGTCAGGATGATATTTCCGCAAAGCGTCTTCAGGATGAGTTGAGAGCCTTTATTTCAAAGGATGTACCCATTCTGCCTGGCAGAGATCTGACGCTGTACGATTCCAGTGCTGTTTCCAGGAGCTGGGAGCAAAAACGACTGCGTCAGCTTTACCGGCTGCATGCCGGACAGACTAAGCTGCAGATCCTCACCTGGGAGGCGTTAAGCCTGCGCACCATGTCACCGGAAACTTTGACAAATGCAGTATTCTCACTCCAAGTAGGAAGCAGCTATGACCTGGATACATTACTGAACAGGCTGGTTGCATCCGGCTACACCCGCTGCGGTATGGTAGAAGGACCCGGACAATTTGCCCTGCGTGGCGGCATTCTGGATCTCTACTCCCCTTCCGCAGATTTTCCTGTGCGCTGCGAATTTTTTGGTGATGAACTGGACACTATGGGTTATTTCGATCCGGAAAGTCAGCGCAGAACAGAAAATATTGAGACAGTTATGATCCTGCCCGTGAGTGAAACACAGCCCCGGTTACATCCGGCTGGTATCGGCGGTCTATGTAACGACCTGCAGCAGCTGATCAACCGGCAACGGCGCAGGAAGCACATTAACGAGGATCTGATAAAGACCTTGGAGCGTGACCTTGAAAAATATCACAACGGTGCATCCTGCGCTGCATCGGATCGGTATATGGCGTTGATATATCCTCAGTATTGCAACGCAATGGATCACATTCCGAAGGATGCTGTTATTGTCGTGTGCGATCAGTCAAGCCTGCGAAGAAGCGCCAAAGCCAGGACGGAAGAGATCGGTCTGCAGCTGGATAGTCTTCTGCAAAGCGGTCTGGTTGCCGGTGAATTGTGCGACTTTGTTTGCCAGTGGGAGGATTTTTGCGCAAGTCTGTCCGGCAGGCGCGTGGTATATCTGGACGCCTTTGCGGGCAGCGCATATCCGCAGGAGAACCCTCCCGGTTTGCTTTTGCAGTTAGCAGCAAAGCAACTGCCCAGCTATGGTGGCAGTCTGGATACCGCTGCTGAAGATCTGAGCCACTATCAGAAAATGGATTTTGCATCCATCGTTCTGTGCGGCACCCGCAGGCGGGCAGAGCTTCTGCAGGAGCTGCTGAATAACCGAGGCGTCGGCTCGTACACCTGTATTCCCCTGACCTCCATGCCGCAACCGGGTCAGATATTCCTGACGGAAGGTACGCTGCCCTCCGGCATGGAGTATCCGGATATCAAGCTGGCAGTTTTGACAGAGGGACAGTTACTTGCAAAACCCACAGTTAAGCGCAGACAAAAAAAATCTGCCACAAACAGGCAGAAACTTAACTCCTTTACAGACCTTTCTCCCGGCGATCTGGTGGTTCATGAGAATTACGGCATCGGCCGTTTCATTGCAATGGAGCAGATCAAGGTAGACGGCGCTGTGAAGGACTATGTAAAGATCGCCTACCAGGGCACAGATACCTTGTTTGTTCCGGCTACACAGCTGGATATGGTCAGCAAATATATCGGCGGTGGCGAGGATACTTCCACTGTGCGTCTCAACAAGATTGGCACAGATACCTGGCAGAAGACAAAGACAAAGGCAAGAAAAGCCGCCAAAGATATGGCCGGCGAGCTCATTAAGCTCTATGCTGCAAGAAAGCGTCAGGAAGGCTTTGCCTTTGCTGCAGACTCTCCCTGGCAAGGCGAATTTGAAGACAATTTCCCATATCCGGAAACAGACGATCAATTGCGCTGCGTTTCCGAGATCAAGGCAGATATGGAATCCCCCACACCTATGGACAGACTCCTTTGCGGTGATGTGGGTTTTGGAAAGACAGAGGTTGCCCTTCGGGCAGTTATGAAGGCTGTTATGGACGGAAAGCAGGTTGCCATTTTAGTGCCCACTACCGTTCTTGCCCAGCAGCACTATCAAACTACAGCCGCACGATTCCGGGGATTTCCTGTCAATATCGAGGTGCTGAGTCGATTCCGCACACAGACTGAACAGAAAAAGACGATCCAAAAGATGGAAAACGGATTGGTGGATGTGGTGATCGGCACCCACAAGCTGTTACAAAAATCTATTAAATTCAAGGACTTAGGCCTCCTTATCGTAGATGAAGAGCAGCGTTTCGGTGTCACACACAAGGAGCGTTTGAAGGAGCTTTCCCAGGGTGTGGATGTTCTGACACTCTCCGCCACGCCCATTCCCAGAACGCTGAATATGGCTCTATCCGGCATCCGGGATATGTCCACCATTGAGCAGCCGCCCTCTGACCGGTATCCTGTGCAGACCTTTGTTATGGAGCACAGCAACGCCATCATTGACGATGCGATCCGCCGGGAGATCGCCCGCGGCGGTCAGGTGTATTATCTGCATAACCGCGTGGATACCATCGAGCAGTGTGCCTCTGCTCTGAAACGGCGCATTCCCAATTTGCAGGTCGCTGTTGCCCATGGAAAAATGGGCGAGGATGCACTTTCTGATGTGATGAACGCAATGGCCGAGGGCGAGATCCAAGTGCTGGTATGCACCACGATCATTGAGACCGGCTTGGATATCCCTAACGCAAACACACTGATCATTGAAAATGCAGACCGGTTTGGCCTGAGCCAGCTGCATCAGCTTCGCGGTCGTGTGGGCAGATCCGCCCGCCACGCTTTCGCCTATTTCACCTACCGTCCGGACAAGGTCCTCACAGAGGTGGCAGAAAAGCGGCTCAGCGCTATTCGTGATTTTGCTGAATTTGGTTCCGGTTTCAAGATCGCCATGCGTGATCTGGAGATCCGCGGTGCAGGTAACCTGTTGGGTGCGGAGCAGTCCGGACATATGATGTCTGTCGGATATGATATGTATTTGAAGCTTTTGGATGAAGCCGTACTGGAAGAGCGCGGTGAAAAGCCGCAAGAGACGGATTGCACCGCGGATCTGAATGTTACGGCAAATGTGGAGCAGGACTATGTCAGCCGGGGCGAAGAACGAATGGATCTTTACCGCAGAATGGCAGCGGTGCGCTCCCAGGAGGATGCCGACGATCTGCTGGATGAGATCATCGACCGATACGGCGAGCCTCCCAAGGGTGTGCTGAATTTGATCGAAATCGCACTCTTGCGCGCGAATGCTCGAAAAGTCGGGATCCGGGATATCAAGCAGAAGGCCGGAGATATTCTTTTCACAGTGAAAAATTTGAATTTCGAGGCAATCAGCAATATCTGCGCTTCTTCTGACTACAAAGGACGCGTACAGCTGGTAGCCACAGCAAAAGAACCTACCATCCGTCTGAAACTCGCATCCGGTGTAGACAGTCTTCGCCAGGCAAAGGTATTTATCACACGATACCAAAGCTGCATTGCGGAGTAAGCACCTTGCATTTCCTGCGAAGTATGCTATAATACAGAAAACAGATAACCAAGGAGTGATCTATATGGCCAATCGTTCCGGAGGCCGCAGGCGCGCTGAGGATGAACAGCTGGAGAGGACATATCGCGCCACATCTTCCTCCCGCCGAAAAAAAGGAAAATATAATAAATCCGGTGGAAGCAGCAGTATTTTGATCATCAGCTTAGTAGTAGTGATCATTGCTGCCGCGATCCTGATCGGTGTCTTTTCCATTGGAAATAATGATGATCTGATATCCCAAAACATTTCTATTGCCGGTGTAGATGTCAGCGGTATGACTAAGCAGGAAGCCATCGATGCGGTTCAGGCTGCCACTCACGACACTTATACGCGACTGGATATGATCGTCCAGGCTATGGGATATGAAGCTGTGATTTCTCCGGAAGTATCCGGCGCAAAGCTCAATGTCAAGGCTGCCGTAAATAAGGCTTTTGACATTGGCAAAAGCGGTTCTGCTGCGCAGAAGGCAAAGGACCAACTGCTTTCTGCCACTACCGGACATCAGGTGGATCTGAGTGACTGCCTGAATCTTGATAAGGATGCTATTCGCGGCAAGCTGGAGGAATTGGGAAGCCGTTTTTCCAGTCTGTTACGGCCAACCTCTGTGCAGTTGAGCGGTGAAGCACCGGACCTTTCTCAGGGTTCTGACGAATCCGGAAGTATGATGCTTTCCATTACTGTAGGCACACCTGAGCGGAGTATGGATCTTGACCGGGTCTATCAACAGATAATTGACGCGTACAATGCCAACGAGTTCAATGTTGTTGCTGCCTGCAATATCAAAGAACCTGCTCCTGTCGATCTGCAGTCTGTTTTTGATGAGAACTGCATCCTGCCGGTGGATGCGTTCTACGATGAAGATACCTGCCAGGTCGTACCCGGGAAATACGGATATGGCTTTGATGTGGCAGATGTACAGGCTAAAATTTCCTCTGCGCAGCCCGGTGATACTATCACAGTAAACTTCTCCAGGATCGAGCCTGAGGTCACATCAGATACATTATCTGAGCTTTTATTCCGGGATGTATTAGGTAAATATACCGCCACTTCCACTGATAAAAGCGAAGGTCGTGATGAAAATCTCCGCCTTGCCTGCGAAGCAATCAACGGTTTGGTGCTGTATCCCGGTGATGTATTCTCCTATAACGGCACATTGGGTGAACGCACAGAAGAAAAGGGCTACAAGCCAGGCCCCTCCTATGCCGGTGATGTGACCCTGGATACCATTGGCGGTGGCATCTGTCAGGTCTCCTCTGCGCTGTACTACTGCACCTTGATCGCAGATATGGATATTATCACCCGCGATTTCCATGGCTTTGCCACAGAATATATGCCTTTGGGTATGGATGCCGTGGTCAGCTGGGGCTCGTTGGACTTTAAGTTCTCCAATAACAGTGACTATCCCGTAATGATCGATGCTGTTGCCAACGGAAGCAGTGTTACTGTTCAGCTCCTTGGAACAGATGTCAAGGACTACTACATCAAAATGGAATACGAGATTTTGAGCACCGACAAGCACGAAACTACATACCGTACGATGCCCGCTAACAACGACGAAGGCTACAAGGACGGCGATGAGATCGTGAAGGGTTATACAGGCTATGATGTCAATGTATATAAGTGTAAGTACAGCAAGACCGATGATGCTCTGATTTCCCGTGACTATGTGGACAGCTCCAATTACCGCCGCAGGGATGCGGTGATCTGCTCTATTGTGTCTGACACGCCGAGCACAAACACAGAACCCACCACGCCGGGCATCTCCGGCTCCGGCAGCATTTCTGACGGTGGCGGCGCACTCCCGGATGAATAAAGTTTTAGTGGGAAGGCACTTGCCTTCCCACTTTGTTTTGCATATAAAGCCGCACATTCTGCGCATTACAGAATGTGCGGTTAAATTTATTCTTTTGGACGGATCTGCAGATGATATTCGATCTGTCCGGCTGTGGATTGCTCAATGTCGATGCTGTACACAAGATCCACAACACCGCCCTGCTCCGACAATGTGTATTCCACCTTAGAAGCACATACGGTGAGCATCAATGCCCCAAATTCCACACGGTAGAGTGATTCGTGGACAACATTTTCCTTAAAGACCATCTTTGAGTGCAGTTTTCCAGTGCGTATCAAAGTGATCGTGTCGCCGCGGATCTGAAAACAGGTGGTAACACCCTCAAGTCCTGTCAGCGGACTTTCCTCATAGCACAGATCCCAGCCACCGTCAATCTCAGTCAATTTACCTTCTGTGACCAGCTCGATCACTTCCGGCTCCTGCTCCGGGTATGTCTGCGTGCCCCGGATGGAAAGGATCACACTCTTTTTCATAGGGATGCCTCCATCGCCAGCTGCAGCAGTTCGTCGATCAATTCGCAAAACGCAATACCGCATGCGGCAAACAGCTTGGGATACATAGAAATAGAGGTAAAGCCAGGCAGCGTATTGATCTCATTAAAAACAACACGCTGATCATCATAACTAACAAAAAAATCAACGCGGCTCAACCCCTGGCAGCCCGCTGCCCGGTACACCTGAATAGCCAGATCCCGTGTCCGCTCAGCCACATCCTCGGGAATACGGGCGGGAATGTAGGCAACAGAAGTATCCGTAACATATTTGGCATCGTAATCATAGAAATCAGCACCGGAGTCGATCTCGCCGCAGACAGAAGCCACAGGATTTCCGTTACCCATAACTGCAACTTCCACTTCTCTGCCGCAAATAAATTCCCCCACCAGGATCTTTTCATCAAATTCAGCAGCAGCGCATAAGGCAGTCATCAGCTGCTGGCGATCCGAGACCTTGGAAACACCAACAGAAGAGCCGGTTCCCGCAGGCTTCACAAACACAGGATAGGAGAATTGTTGTTCGATACGATCTACGATCTGATCCATATGGGCATCCAACTCACCGCTCCGCACCAGCTGCCATGCTGCCTGGTCAATTCCGGCATTATCTGCAACCAGCTTGGTAAGCGTCTTATCCATCGCCACCGCAGATGCGGCAACATGAGGACCCACAAAGGGAATGCCTGCCATCTGCAAAAGGCCCTGCATAGCACCGTCTTCGCCGTTTTTGCCATGAAGCACCGGAAAAACAACATCCACCTGTGCCTGCTTGATGCAATCCTCACAAAAGATCAGCAGTCCCTGCCCTCTCACCGGAGAGATAGCCGCGGCACGGTTATCCGGATGCTCCAGCCACTTTCCACAGGGCAGCGCTGAATAATCCGTTCCACCATACAAAATCCATTGGCCATCTTTTGTGATACCAACAGGGAAAATATCATATTTTTCAGAATCCATATTGTTTAGCACAGACTCAGCAGAACGCAAGGATACCTCATGTTCCGGGCTGATGCCACCAAACAACACACAGACATTGATCTTCATATAAGCTTACCTCGATCCAATTCTATGCATAAATAGTAAAGTATTTAGATGTTAAGCAGTGCTTCCCCTGCCCGGTAAATATCACCGGCACCTACAGTCAGTATGATGTCGCCCGGCTGCGCGATCTGGCTGAGCTGTGCCGTGACAGACTGCAAGGTTTCACAATATATGCTGCCAGGAAGCTGCGCAACCAGATCCCGGGAGGATATCCCTACCGTATTGCGCTCACGGGCAGCATAGATCTCTGCCAGAACCAAAACATCCGCTTTTTTGAGTTCCCGGACAAAATCCTTAAAAAGCGCCTTCGTGCGTGTGTAGGTATGCGGCTGGAAGGCTACGACTACACGCTTATAATTCAGTGTCCGAACAGCTTCCAGGGTGGCTGCAAGTTCATCAGGATGGTGTGCGTAATCGTCATATAGATCTGCGCCGTTATAGCTGCCCTTAAACTGCATACGCCGCTCCGCGCCGCTAAAAGTTGCCAGTCCTCTGCTGACTGCTTCGCCGGGAATACCCAACATCCAGGCAGCGCCCGAAGCCGCAAGGGCGTTCAGCGCATTATGTCTTCCGATCACCCGCAGATCTAAATGACAGTAAAATGCACCGTCACATACCACATCCAGATGCCGCCAATCCGGGCACACATTTTCTGCGTGGACGCGGTTACTTTGATTCAGTCCAAAGCTGACATAATCGAGTCCCTGTAATGTCTGTCGAACATTGGGATCATCTCCGTTCGCCAGAATACCGTTTGTAGACAATTGGGCAAAGGCGCGGAAGGATTTTTCAACATCCGAAAGATCCTTAAAATAATCCAAATGGTCCGCCTCAACATTCAGCACCACTGCCAGCGTGGGAAAGAAATTCAGGAAGGAATCGCAATACTCACAGCTTTCCAGAACGATGGTATCACCGTTCCCCACCCGATGGCCTGCCCGCAGGAGCGGTAAGTAACCGCCGATCATAACAGTCGGATCCACATTAGCTTCCATAAGGATGTGGGTGACCATAGATGTAGCTGTTGTCTTGCCGTGGGTTCCGGAAATGCAGACGGCATTTTTATAAGACTGCATGATCACGCCCCAGGCCTGCGCCCGCTCAAACACAGGAATCCCCTCTGTCCGCGCGGCAGCAACCTCCGGATTATCATTATGTGCAGCTGCCGTACGAATAACGCAATCTGCCCCTTGAATATTGGATGCCTGATGGCCGATAGCCACATGGATCCCCTTTTGGATCAGCTCATCGGTAGATACTGACGAATTCATATCTGAGCCGGTGACGATAAGACCCATATCCTTTAACACCAGTCCCAGTGGACGCATAGAAACGCCACCGATTCCGATCAGGTGGACGCGTTTACCGGGCTGTATGTATTTTTTCAGTTCTTCACTGCGATTCACCATAGGATCATACTCCTTAGATGTACATATATTTTAACTTATATATTATATATGATAATGCATCTCTTTACAACTGTAAATTTTCCCAAAATTGCCTATTTACTTAGCTGTATGGGATCGCCCGCCTGAGTGGAAATATATCCACAATATCCCTCTGATACCTGTATAAATAATGAATATATTGGTCATATATTCGTATATTCATTTATATTCTGTATATTTTTAGTCACATTCACTTGTTTTCCCATTGTGGGACAACATAACATTGTAATTTCGTCTAATTGACGATGAATAATATACGGTGTATAATACACCCATCAATCAAGCAAATGCTTGCAAAAAGGAGATAATCATTATGAAAAAAATGCTCGCAATCGTTTTAGCTCTGGTTATGGTCTTAGGCCTGTTCGCCGCATGTAGTCCCCAGGGCGGTGCAAACAACGAAACAACTGCCGCAAACAACGAAGGCACCCTGGGTGTTGACCCCGGCTTCTCTGATGAGGGTCCTGATGGCACCACCGCTGCTGATGCCGCTCTGACCACCATTGCGGAAGGCAAGCTGACGATGTCCACCAACGCTGCATTCCCTCCCTACGAAATGACCACTGATGACGGTGGCTTCGAAGGCATCGATGTTGAGATCGCAGAAGCAATCGCTCAGAAGCTGGGTCTGGAGCTGGTGATCGACGATATGGACTTCGACGCCGCTCTGCTGGCTGTTCAGGAAGGCAAGTCTGACATCGTTATGTCCGGTGTTTCCGTTACCGACGACCGTAAGCTGGTTATGGAGTTCTCCGACAGCTATGCTACTGCTGTTCAGATGGTCATCGTTAAGGAAGACTCCGATGTGACTATGGATAATCTGGGTGAAAAGATGATCGGCTGCCAGCGTGGCACCACCGGCTATATCTATGCTTCCGACACTCCTGAAAACGGTGGCTACGGCGAAGATCATGTCACTGCATATGACACCGGCGCTGCTGCAGTACAGGCTCTGGTTAACGGTCAGATCGACTGCGTCATCATTGACAGCGCTCCCGCTGAGGAATTTGTAAAGGCCAACCCCGGTCTGACTCTGCTGGAAGGCGAATGGGTCGAGGAGCAGTACGCTATCGGCATTGACAAGGGTAACCTGGCTCTGGTCGATGCTATCAACGAAGCACTGGCTGAGATCACTGCCGACGGCACTCTGCAGAGCATTGTTGACAAGTACATCACTGCTGAATAATTTTATCGTTTCCGTAAAAGGGTGGCGAAAGCCGCCCTTTTCGGTATGTTTAGACATTGGAAAGAGGTGGCCTCTTGGAAAACTATATTCTCTGGAAAGGTATGATCCGCGACAGCGCAACTGCCCATCTGGTCTCCTGGTGGCAGGAAGCATATGTCTATTTCTATCAGGCATTTATCGAAAACGACCGCTGGATCCAGTATTTTAAGGGCGTTGGCACTACATTGGTAGTAACTGCAGCTGCACTGCTGATCGGTATTA
This sequence comes from Faecousia sp., assembly GCA_045590135.1. Classification (GTDB taxonomy): domain Bacteria; phylum Bacillota; class Clostridia; order Oscillospirales; family Oscillospiraceae; genus Faecousia. The sequence continues at coordinate 2,736 of JAZNQK010000097.1, read as the reverse complement.
TCCTGGGTGTCATCGTTGCTATGGTCCGCACCGCGCACGATCAGCAGCGCACAGGTAAGCACAATCCCCTGCTTGGCATCATCAATTTCATTTGTAAGATCTATGTTACGGTGATCCGCGGCACACCTATGATGGTACAGCTGCTGATCATGTGCTTTGTCATTTTTGCTTCCAGCCGTAATTTTAATTTCATCGGTGCGTTGACTTTGGGCATCAATTCCGGCGCTTATGTTGCCGAGATTATCCGCGGAGGCTTGATGTCACTGGATCCCGGACAGGCAGAAGCCGGCAGAAGCCTGGGCCTGAACTATATCGACACAATGCGCTTTATCGTCATTCCCCAGGCATTCAAAGCGATCCTTCCCGCTTTGGGCAACGAATTTATCATTCTTTTGAAGGACACATCCCTGATCAGCATCATCGGCGGTAAGGAGCTGGTCTACGCTGCTCAGGCTATCTACGGCAGAACCTACGAGCAGATGTATCCCCTGCTGGGTGTTGCTGTGATCTATCTTGTGATCGTTATGATCTTCACCTGGCTGGTAGGCATTCTGGAAAGGAGGCTGCGTCAAAGTGATAGGCGTTAAGAATCTTTCAAAATCCTTTGGTAATCATCTTGTGCTGGATAATATCAGCGAGCATATTTATCCCGGTGAAAAGATCGTTATCATCGGCCCCTCCGGTTCCGGAAAATCCACATTCCTGCGCTGCCTGAACCAGATGGAAGAGCCTTCTTCCGGTTCGATCCTTTTCGACGGTGTGGAGCTGACCGACCCCAAGGTAAACATCGATCTGATGCGCCGAAAGATGGGTATGGTGTTCCAGCATTTTAATCTCTTCCCCAATATGACCATTCGTAAGAACATCACTCTTGCACCGGTCAGAACAAAGCTTATGAGCAAGGAAGCCGCTGACGAACTGGCTATGCAGCTTCTGCGCCGTGTTGGCCTGGAGGATAAGGCGGATGCTTATCCCGGCCAGCTCTCAGGCGGTCAGAAGCAGCGTATCGCTATTGTCCGCGCATTGGCTATGAACCCCAAGGTAATGCTTTTTGACGAGCCAACTTCCGCGCTCGACCCGGAAATGGTGGGCGAGGTGCTTGAGGTTATGAAAGAGCTTGCCGCTGAAGGTATGACCATGGTTGTGGTTACTCACGAGATGGGCTTTGCCCGTGAGGTCGGCAGCCGCGTTCTGTTTATGGATGAAGGTAAGATCGTGGAGCAAGGTACACCTGAACAGATCTTCAATAATCCCCAGCATCATAGATTGCAAGAATTTTTATCTAAAGTGCTGTAAAATACGCCCTGCGATTTTCATCGCAGGGCGTTCTTATTATTTAGCGTTCTGATAAATCTGGATCATATCATCAAGCTTAAGCACCTTGGCTGAGCCCTGACTTCCGCCACAGGCCTCCAGGCAGCTTTGAGCCATCGCTTTGATCTGCGCATCTGTCGGTATGACACCCAGCTCACGCAGGTTTGTGGGCATTGCTATGCTGCGATAGAAGTCTTCCAACGCTTCGATGCCTCTGAGCGCGGTCAGCTCGTCATCCGCGCACTTCTCAACACCCATTACATTGACAGCAAAGCGAACAAATCTATGCAGACAATCCTTATACACATATCTTGCCCAGCTGCCCCATACCGCAGCTAAGCCTGCGCCGTGGGTCACATCAAACATACCGCCGAGCTCGTGCTCCAGCTGATGGCAGGACCAGTCACCAATGCTCCCGCAGCCTGTAAGACCGTTATGGGCGATGGAACCTGCCCACATGATCTCAGCTCTTGCTTTGTAATTCATGGGATCCGTATGCAAGACCTTGGCATATTGGATCACTGTGCGCATCAAGCCTTCTGCAAGGCTGTCGGTGATCTGCATATTGCCGCCATTGGTAAAATACCGCTCCATGGTGTGCATCAGCATATCCACGCAGCCGCTTTGAGTCTGATAGTCCGGCAGCGTCATAGTCAGTTCCGGATTCATAACCGCAAATTTCGGTCTTGACAGGTCGCTGTCATAAGCGCGCTTCTGTCCGGTTTTCTCATTTGTGATCACAGAGCCGTTACTGGTCTCACTACCGGCAGCTGCAATGGTCAAAACAACGCCCACAGGTGCGCAGGCAGCTGCTTCTTCGGTGTGTTCATACAGCTTCCACACATCTGCGTCATTTGCAATTCCGTATGCGATCGCTTTTGCAGAGTCGATAACGCTGCCACCGCCTACTGCAAGGATGAAATCCACATTTTCCCGCTTACAAAGATCAATTCCTTCATAAACCTTACACAGGTGCGGATTGGGCACCACGCCGCCAAGCTCCACATATTCAATACAGGCATCGTCAAGAGACCGCTTTACACGGTCCAGCAAACCGGACGCTGCCGCACTTTTTCCACCATAGTGGATCAGCACCTTCTTGGCACCGGTATCCTTTACAAGTACTCCGACCTGTGATTCGGTATTTTTGCCGAATACGACTTTAGTGGGTGCAAAATACTGAAAGTTGTTGGTCATATCAGTTTCCTCCTGTATAAGCATTACTATAATTTGATTATACACGGAAACAAAATGAATTTCCATACAAATTTTTATGTATTGTCGGAAGCGGGTGACCGGCTCGTTTGCATTTTCGCCGAGGGCGAAAATTATGGTTCGGCACCGTCAAGCCGGTGCCGGCAACGCTCATCCGCGTTGCGACTTATCTTTCGAGCCGGTCTCCGCTATAAAAAAATAAAGGAC
>JAZNQK010000096.1:0-33142 GCA_045590135.1 Faecousia sp. | reverse complement strand
AAGAAGACGAGTGCTGCTGCGGCCACGATCACCACGAGCACCATCACCACCATCACGAAGAAGACGAGTGCTGCTGCGGCCACGATCACCACGAGCACCATCACCACCATCACGAAGAGGGTGAGTGCTGCTGCGGCCATGATCACCACGAGCATCATCACCACCACGCAGATGAAGTGTTCTCTTCCTGGGGCGTGGAAACGGCAAAAAAATATACCGCTGCGCAGATCGAGAATGCATTGCATATTCTCGACGAAGGCACATGGGGTATGATCCTCCGGGCAAAGGGTATTGTTGCCTGCGCCGACGGTGGCTGGCTGCACTTTGACTATGTTCCCGGTGAATATAATGTTCGCCAGGGCGCTGCAGCGGTTACCGGTAAGCTGTGCGTCATTGGCTCTGAGCTGAATGAGGCAGCCATTGCAGCGCTGTTTGAGGTGAAGGGATGACACAGATACCTGTATATGTTTTTACCGGCTTTTTAGATTCCGGTAAGACCAAATTCATTCAGGAGACCTTGGAGGATCCCCGCTTTAACGCTGGCGAGCGTACACTGCTGCTGGTGTTTGAGGAAGGGGAGGAGGAGTACGATTTTTCTTCTTATCCGTACCCCAATGTGTATATGGAAGTGTTGGATCAGCAGACAGTCACCTCCGGTGAGCTGCGCGCTCTGGCAAAGAAGCATAAGGCGCAGCGGGTGGTTGCAGAGCTGAACGGTATGTACTTGGTGGGCGACCTGTACTCCCGCTTCCCGCAAGACTGGGTGGTGGCGCAGGAAGTGATGTTTGCCGACAGCACCACCTTTATGGCGTACAATGCCAATATGCGCAATCTGGTAATGGACAAGCTGGTGGGTGGCCAGATGGTGGTTTTTAACCGCTTAGAGCCCGGTGCGGATACAATGCCCCTTCATAAGCTGGTTCGCGCAGCCAACCGCAATATGGACATTCTTTATGATTATACCGACGGCTCTACCGCCTTTGACGATGTGGTAGATCCGTTGCCCTTTGATATTAACGCACCGGTTATCGAAGTGAAGGACGAAGATTACGCCCTTTGGTACCGGGATGTGACGGAGGAGCCGGAAAAATATGCCGGTAAAACAGTGCGTTTTAAGGGGCAGGTTGCAATGCTGCGCCGGGACAAAAACAATATGTTCGCCCCGGGCAGATTTGTAATGACCTGCTGCGCAGACGATATCCAGTTTTTGGGTGTGCCCTGTAAGTATGCCGATTCCAAGTCGCTGACGCCCCGCAGCTGGGTAACTGTCACGGCAAAGATTTCAGCAGAAAAGCATATTTTGTACCAAGGCGAGCTTGGCCCGGTGTTGACTGCGATATCCGTCGAGACCGGTGTTGCACCTGCCGACCCGGAAGTGGCAACATTCTAAAGAAGAAAGGAGGTGCGGTATATGTATCAGCCCTTGGCAGATATTTTGCGTCCGCAGACTCTGGACGAAGTGTTTGGACAGGAACATATTTTAGGCAAAGGCGCGATTTTGCGCCGGCTGGTGGATTCCGGTAAAGTGCCTAATATGATCTTTTACGGCCCCAGCGGCACCGGTAAGACCACCGTTGCCAATATCATCGCCAAGCAGACAAACCGCACCTTGTGTCAGCTCAATGCCACCACTGCATCCACTGCGGATATTAAGAATATCGTTGCACAGCTGGATACTTTTATGGCACCCAACGGCGTCTTACTGTATCTGGATGAGATCCAGTCCTTTAATAAAAAGCAGCAGCAGTCACTGCTGGAATACATTGAAAACGGAAAGATCACCCTCATCGCCTCCACCACGGAGAATCCCTATTTCTATGTGTTTAATGCAATACTCAGCCGCAGTACAGTCTTTGAGTTTAAGCAGATCGACGCAGCAGCTGCACTGAATGCCATCCGTCGGGCAGTGTCTTATCTGGAAGAACGCACCGCGCTGCACGCACAACCGGAGGAAGGCGCGCTGGAATACATTGCCGGTGCTTGCGGCGGTGATCTGCGTAAGGCAATGAACGCGGTGGAGGTGCTGTTTTCTGCCGGTCAGCCCCAGGGGGATATCCTGCCTTTGACTCTGGCAGATGCAAAAGCTGTCACCCAGAAAAGCGCAATGCGGGCAGATCGTGACGGCGATAACTACTATGACCTGCTTTCTGCGCTGCAAAAATCCATCCGCGGCTCTGACCCGGACGCGGCAGTACATTATCTTGCCCGGCTTTTGGAGGCAGGGCAGATGCAGTCAGCCTGCAGACGGCTCATGGTGATCGCGGCGGAGGATGTGGGCCTTGCTTATCCTATGATCATTCCCATTGTAAAATCCTGTGTGGATATGGCGCTGATGCTGGGTATGCCGGAGGCGCGCATCCCCTTGGGTGACGCTGCAGTCCTGATGGCAACATCTCCCAAATCCAACTCAGGCCACATTGCATTGGATACAGCGATGGAGGATGTACGCAAAGGAAAAGGCGGCGATTTTCCGAGACACCTGCAAAATGTCCACGCAGACACCTATACCCAGGAACGGGAGCAGGGATACAAGTATCCCCATAACTTCCCAAACCACTGGGTAAAGCAGCAGTATCTGCCGGATGACCTTGTGGGCACACAGTACTATGAATACGGACCCAACAAGACCGAGCTGTTGGCAAAGCAGTATTGGGAAGCCATTAAGGGGTAGGCGCTATGGATATTCGGTTAAACGACATATTGGTAATGAAAAAATCGCATCCCTGCGGCGAAAAGCGTTGGCTGGTTCTGCGTACCGGCGCGGATTTTCGCCTGAAATGTATGGGCTGCGGTCACGAAGTAATGACACCTCGCTTCAAGGCAGAGAAAAATATCCGCAGCGTTCTTCGGGAAGAGAATCAATCGACATAAATTAGCGGCAGCTGATAAGTTCAGCTGCCGTATTTTTTGTTTCTGATGGCCGCACTGATGAAACAGATACGCTATGAGGCGATTCCTGACTGTTGCGCTGTGGTTGGTTGCGACGGAATTTTTTTATCCCGGGCGTTATACTGAAGCCACACAAGAACACTACGGAGGTGGCCTATGGAGCTTAAGTTCATTGCAGTCGGTGTTTTGCGTTTTGCGGTAGTTTTTTTGCTTTTGCTTGGGACAAACCGCCTGTGTGGCTCTATGGCGCAGCTAAGACAGCTGGTCATAGGGGCGCTGCTGAGCGGTATCCACAGCTGGGCGTGCTTTCAAAGCGGATTTTCGTTTTTGGGAAACGCCCTTTGGCGCAGTATATTCCTACTGCTTACAGCGTTTGTAGCTTTTGGTTGGAGGCTGAAAGACCTAAAATGCTGGGCAGTATTTACATTGCTCAGTCTTGCGCTGCAGGGAATCACCGCAGATATGGGCACAGTTAGCCCGGTAACGGTATTGCTGGGGATAGGCTGTATTTGTGTTATATGTATCCTTGGCTTTGGCGGCAGACCATCTGCCGGTACTTGTGTTCCGGTGGAGCTTAGTTATCAGGATAAGAGCGTTCGTATTTTAGCGCTGCGGGATACCGGCAATCTGCTGAAAGATCCTATTACAGGACGCAGCGTCCTTGTGGTGGACGCTGCGGTGGCGCATCAGCTTACCGGACTGACCACCGAGCAACTGAGCCGCCCCCTTGAGGCGTTGACCGCTAAAATACTTCCGGGTCTGCGGCTGATCCCATACCGGGCGCTGGGGAAGGATAACGGATTGCTGCTGGCGCTGTGCCTGCCTCGGGTAAGGATCGGCTCTTGGCAGGGAAGCTCTTTGGTAGCGTTTGCACCGGGAGCGTTAACAGCCGGCGGAACATTTCAGGCATTAACAGGAGGTATATGATGGATAAGCTACTTAAGTTACTGTGTAAGTTAGGCTACGCGCAGCCGGCACCGATCTACTATATCGGCGGAACTGATGTTCTGCCGCCACCGTTAAAGGGTGCTCAGGAGCAGGATGCTTTGATGGCGTTGGAAGAAGGAAGTGAGGAAGCAAAGCAGCTGTTGATTGAACGCAATCTGCGCCTTGTGGTGTTCATCGCACGCAGGTTTGAAAATACCGGCATCAATTTAGAGGATCTGATCTCCATTGGCACCATTGGTCTGATCAAAGCCATCAGCACCTACCGCCGGGATAAAAATATCAAGCTGGCTACCTATGCATCCCGCTGCGTGGAAAATGAGATCTTAATGTATATCCGTAAAACCTCCGCCCAAAAGGCAGAGGTGTCCCTGGATGAGCCTATCAATATGGATTATGACGGAAATGAGCTGCTGCTTTCGGATATTTTGGGTACGGACGAGGATATGATCCTGCGGCCCATGGAGGATGCGGTGGATCTGCATATCCTGCGACAGGCTGTGAAGGACTTGCCGCCCCGGGAACGGGAGATCGTGCAGATGCGCTTTGGACTATACGGCTGTAAGGAACTGACCCAAAAGGAGGTGGCGGAGAAGATGGGGATATCCCAGTCCTATATCTCCCGGCTGGAAAAAAGGATAATGATGCGGCTGCGTAAGGAATTGCTCCGTCAAACCAGCTGTGTGTAATTGTACTTGCAAAAGGGAAACGACTGTGTTATAATCGATATGAAAATGTATCGATAAAAATTCATATCGAAAAGGAAACTTAATTATGGAGCGTAAAGAAATATCCAAATCCGTGCTGAAGCGGCTGCCTGGCTATCTTTCTTATCTGAAGAGCATCCCCGATGACGCATCGCCCTATATTTCCGCAACCTCCCTTGCCAACGCCCTGGGTATGGGTGAGGTGCAGGTGCGTAAGGACCTGGCTATGGTCTCTGACGGCGGCAGACCCAAGATCGGCTACCTGCGGGAAAGCCTGATCGAGGATATCAGCCAGTTCTTAGGCTATGACAACACCACGGATGCGATCCTTGTGGGCGCAGGTAAGCTGGGACAGGCTCTGTTGGGCTACGGCGGATTCAATGCCTATGGTCTGAATATTCTGGCTGCCTTTGATGCCAAACCCTTTGCAGAAAAGACCGACGAGGGAAAGCCGGTGTATGCCATCGATGAAATTGAAGGCTTTTGCCGGAAAAACAATGTCCTGATGGGTATTATCACAGTTCCTGCGCAGCACGCCCAGCAGGTTTGCGACCGGCTTGTCGGCTGCGGCATCAAGGCGATCTGGAATTTTGCTCCCACCCATTTGGAAGTACCTGCCAATATACTGGTACAAAATGAGAATATGGCAACCTCCCTTGCAGTGCTGAGTATGCACCTGCAGGCACAGATCAAGGACAAGAAATGATGAAATATAACATATTAGGTAAAACCGGTTTGAAGATCAGCGCTATGGGTATGGGCGGCATTCCCATTCAGCGTACAGATGCTGCCCATACAAAGGCGGTCGTACAATATCTGCACAGCCGGGGTGTGAACTTTATTGATACCGCCCGGGGCTATACCGTCAGTGAGGAATACCTGGGCGAGGCGCTGGAGGGCATCCGGCAGGATTTTGTCCTGGCTACCAAAAGTATGGCGCGCACCAAAGAAGAAATGGCGCGGGATATCGATATCAGCCTGAAGAATCTTCGTACAGACTATATTGATTTGTATCAGGTCCATAATCCCAACCCGGAGGCGCTGGAGCAGGTGATCGCTCCCGGCGGCGCGCTGGAGGCGCTGAAGGAAGCCAAAGCCGCCGGCAAGATCGGCCATATTGGCATTACGCTGCACCTTCCCCAGCTTTTCACCAAGGCCTTGGAAATGGACTGGGTGGAAACCATTATGTTCCCTTATAATATCGTGGAGGATCAGGCTGCTCAGCAGATTGCAGCCTGTAAGGAAAAGGGGATCGGCTTTATCTGTATGAAGCCGCTGGCAGGCGGCGCCATCGACAATGCACCCCTGGCTCTGCGCTACATATTGAAAAACGATGCTGTGAGTGTTGTGATCCCCGGTATGGCAACGGTGGAGGAGGCACAGCAAAATGTGTCTGCAGCGGAAAATGAAAATCCCATTACACCCCAGGAGCAGGCACAGATGGACAAGCTTCGCAAGGAGCTTGGCACCCAATTCTGCCGCCGCTGTAATTACTGCGCACCCTGCAGCGCCGGGATCCCAATCCCCACGGTGTTCCTGATGGAAGGCTACCATAACCGCTATCATCTGGAGGAGTGGTCCAAGGCTCGTTACAGCGCATTTCCCAAGAAAGCCTCCGATTGTATCGACTGCGGTGTTTGTGAGACCCGCTGCCCCTACCAGCTGCCCATCCGGCAAATGCTGAAGAAAGTAAAGGACATATTCGGTGAATAACAAAACGGCAGGTTTTAACCTGCCGTTTTTTCTTGCCGGTACTGTTTTGGAGTCTCTCCAAGTAACTGCTTGAAAGTGCGGATAAAATAGCTGTAATTATTAAACCCACACTCCATAGCAATATCCATAATGGGCATATCCGTGGCAGTCAGCATCGCGGCTGCCTGCTCTATGCGATAATGGATCACATATTCCATAGGCGTCTGCTGGGCAAGCTCCCGGAATACACGGCAAAAGTACTTTGGATTCATTTTTGCTACATCAGCCAGCTCCTGCAAGGTGATGGGCTGAGAATACTGCTGCTCGATATATTCCAAAACGCTTTTGATCTGACCGATCCGTCCGGATTCCTGGGCGTGATGGGAAGAGACATCTGTGTAAAGACCGTTACCCAAAATGTAAGCAAAGAAGGCTCCCAGGCTGCTGGTGACGGTCAGCGCATAATGATTGGAAGCTTGCTGTGTGCAGGCATAAAATAAATCATTTGCCATGCTGTGCAGTGCAGGATGCTCCTGCGCCCGATACAGCAATTGCGGGAGTAATTGCATCCGGTAAACCGGACGCAGATTCTTTTTCACGGCCTCCGTACTCTGGAATAGCCCGTGCAGGTAAAATACAAAGCACTCATACACACAGTTTTCCGGCGTGCCGCTGTGCAGCAGATTGCCCGGCAGCAGCATCAGATCCCCGGCATGCGCCTGAATGGTAAAGCGGTCGGTACGCAGCTGAAAACTGCCTTTTACGATCCGGATCAGCTCCCATTCCTTGTGCCAGTGGAAGGGCATGACATACTGTGGATGGGATCTGTCCACATAATAATACTCCGCGGGAAACTCTTGTGTGCCGTGCTGCTTTTTATCGTGGAAGGCAAGATAATGCATATACTTCCTCCAAAAAGTGAATATTGTGTTATTATTTGTTATTATAGTGCAAGAAAACAAGCCTTGTCAATGCTATAATGTGAATAAGATAATATTTAAGGAGGAATGAACCAATGTCCTACGGCAAGAAGGTATGGATATTCCCGGATGCAGAGCTGCCCCCAGAGGGTGTCAATGCCATTCCCGGACACGAATCCATCATCATTACCAATGTTTCCGACAAGGATGCGCAGGTGAAGATCACGCTGATCTACACGGATAAAGATCCTGTCAGCATCACAGCAAAGGTGTGTGCCAAACGGGTTCGCTGCCTGCGAACCAATGTGGAAGGGGACTTCGGACCTTATACCGCTGTGGAAGGTGAGCAGTACGCCATTATGCTGGAAAGTGATGTGCCTGTGGTGGCGCAGTATGGCAGGGCAGAACCCCGCGCAGTCAATTTCTATACCACCCCCGGTTATTGTGAATAATTAATTTTAGGAGGAACATAAATTATGGCAAGAGTATGTATTCCCGATTATGAGTATAAGGAAAGAGTGCAGCGCTGCGCAGCGATCCTGCGCCGGGAGAATTTGGATGTTCTCATCGTCAACGGCAATGAGGCTGACTATGCAAACCCCCGTTATTTCTCCGGCTTCTGGCCGTTGTTCGAGCGCGCCGGTGTTGCAATTGCAGCAAACGGTGATGCAGCGCTGATGGTTGGCCCTGAGTCTTCTATCTTTGGTGCTGACCGCAACAAGCTGGACAAGATCTTCACGCTGCTTGCTTACCGTGAGAGCGCCAACCCTGCTTATCCTGAACTGAAGCCTGACACCTTCCACGATGTATTTAAGTCCCTGGGCGTTTCCGGTGAGCATATCCGCATCGGTGTTGCTTCCTATCTGGATACCTCCGTGGTCATCTTCAATGCCATTAAGGACGCATTCCCCAAGGCAGAGATCGTAGATGCAGGTCATGTTATGGTTGAGCTGCGCCGCATCAAGTCCGAGAACGAACTGGCTTGCCTCCGGGAGGGCTACCGCATTGCTAACATTGCGACTGAGGAAGTCATCAAAGCGATCCGTCCCGGTATGACCGAGCTGCAGATGGTGGGTGTTGCTCAGAAGGCTGTTTACGAGCACGGCGCTGAGTATGAAGGCCTGCCTATGTATGTCTTCTCCGAGGCTTCCACCCGCCACGCTATCTCCCGTTCTTCCTACCGGGAGTTCCAGAAGGGCGATATCGTTCAGCTGAACCTGTCCGCCAAGATCGACGGCTACTCCGCAGCTATCGGCTATCCTATCTGCTTAGGCAAGCTGGAGGGTCAGCGCCGGGATATCGTTCAATTCTGCCGCGATGCACACGCATGGAGCGAAAAGCAGGTCAAGGCAGGCGTTTACGCAGCTGACATTGCCAAGGGCTTCTACAAGTACTTTGTTGACAACGGTTATGAAAAGAACTATGTTTACGGACCGCTCCACGGCACCGGTATCATCGAGGTGGAAGCACCCTGGTGTGAGACCAGCTCCGATTACTACCTGCAGACAAATATGACCTACCAGGTGGATACCTACATCTCTGCGGATACATTCGGTACTCGTTGGGAGAAGGGTATTGCAGTTAAGGAGAACGGCTTCGAGCTGCTGAGCCCCGAGATCCCCGAGGTGTGCCCCGAGCTGATGTTTTGATTAAAATCAGGCAAAATGCGCCCTTGTTGGGCGCATTTTGTTAAAGGAGATATGAACTATGCAAATGCTGGAAATGTTTTATGATGAGATCCAGGATGCCGTGGATCGCAAGGTTCCCTTTGTGATACCCATCGGCACTATGGAATACCACGCCAAGCACGCATCCTGCGGCACAGACACACTGGTCGTCACCGGCTGCCTGCGTGAACTGGAAAAGGAAAAGGAGATCGTCGTCTGTCCGCCTATTTGGTATGGCGTGGCATCCTATGCTGTCTGCGGACCGAAGCCCAGCCACTTCCATGTGGATGAGGACGCTTATGCCAACTATCTGTACTGCATTTTGAAGTCTATGATCGATGCCGGCCACAAGAATATTTATCTTGTGCCCCATCATCAGACGGAAGGCGCAGGTCTGATGCCCATGACCATTGCCTGCCATAAGGCTGCCAAGAAGGTAACTATGGAATATATGGAGAAAAAGTTGGGCGTTGGCTGGTGGGGCAGTGACGATTATGCCACCTACTATGAGGATATGGGAAGCGAGGATGATCCTTTCTCCTATATCAAGGTGATTCCGTTGATCGGTGCTGAGGCACAGATCAAATGCGGCGGCTTTGACCACGCAGGTAAGTGGGAGACCTCCTTGCTGATGGGCACTTATCCGGAGCTGGTGGATCTTTCCCGGTGTGTGCGCAATACCGAGTGGTTCGCCCAGAGCGCTAAAGAGGCCAGCGTCGAGACCGGTAAGCATATGGTTAAGTGTACGCTGGAGTGGCTCCGGGAGACGATCGTATGAGTAAGCGGGTGTTTTTCGGACAAGTCGGCAAATTAAAGCCGGAGAAGATTGAAGAGTACGAAGCGCTCCACGCGAACCCCTGGCCGGAGGTGCTGCAGACCATCCATGATTGCAATCTGCGCAATTACTCTATCTTCCGGGAAGAGGATACGGTCTTTTCCTATTTTGAATATATCGGCGACGATTACGATGCCGATATGGATAAAATGGCGGAAGATCCCATTACACAGGAGTGGTGGAAACACACGAAGCCCTGCTTTGTGAAATTCGGTGCCCGCGCTGACAGCGAGTTTTATGCCGATATGAAGCAGATCTTCTATTTTGAATAATAAAAACAGCACAAGGAGAAATCCTTGTGCTGTTTTATTTGTATTAAACACCGGGCTTGTAGCTGTCCTTCAGGCTGACAGAACGGTTAAACACCAAATGCTCGGTAGAGCAGTCCTTGCTGTCCGGGCAGAAGTAACCAAGCCGCATAAACTGATAGGATGCCGGGGCCTTTGCATTTTTCAGGCTTGCCTCCACCTTACAGCCGGTCAAAACCTCCAGGGAATTGGGATTCAGGCAGGCGAGGAAATCCTTGCCGGAAGCATCCGGGTCAGGATCGTCAAAGAGGTTGGAGTACTGCCGGACCTCAGCGTCGGCACAGTTGTTGGCATCTACCCAGTGGATGGTCGCACCCTTGATCTTTCGTCCATCCGCAGGATCGCCGCCCTTGGAGTTGGGATCATAGGTGGCAAGCACTTCCACTACATTGCCGTTTTCATCCTTAACGCAGCCGGTGCACTGGATCACATAAGCGCCCTTCAGCCGGCACTCAGGTCCCTGAGGATACAGCCGCTTATACTTAGGCACAGGCTCAGCCAGAAAATCATCAGCCTCGATCCAAAGATCTCTGGAGAAGGTCACATCCCGGGTGCCATCCTCGGGTCGGTTGGGGTTGTTCTCCACCTGGAAGACTTCACTCTGACCCTCAGGATAGTTGGTAATCGTCAGCTTGATAGGCTTAACGACTGCCATTACACGCTGGGCAGTCTCATTCAGATCCTCCCGCAGGCAGTACTCTAAGAAGCCGTACTCAATGGTGTTGGGAGACTTGGCGACACCCACACGGTCGCAGAAGTTGCGGATACTGTTGGGGGTGTAGCCGCGACGGCGCAGACCGCACAGTGTGGGCATTCGGGGATCATCCCAACCGGAAACATAGCCGTTTTCCACCAAAGCTCTCAGCTTGCGCTTGGAAAGAACAGTATGGTCAATGCCCAAGCGGGCGAACTCGATCTGCCGGGGATGATGGGGTACGGAAACATTTTCCACCACCCAGTTATATAGCGGACGGTGATTTTCAAACTCCAATGAGCAAAGGCTGTGGGTAATACCCTCCAAAGCATCCTGAATAGGGTGGGCAAAGTCGTACATAGGATAGATACACCACTTGTCGCCCTGACGGTGATGGTGCATATGCCGGATCCGGTAGATCACCGGGTCGCGCATATTGAAATTGCCGGAGGCAAGATCGATCTTAGCACGCAAGGTGTACTTATTGTCCTCAAATTCGCCGGCGCGCATCCGGGCAAACAGATCCAGGCTCTCCTCAATGGGGCGGTCACGCCAGGGGGAGGTGGCAGGGGTGTTCAGATCACCGCGCATTTCCTTGGCCTGCTCAGGGGTCAGCTCACACACATAAGCAAGCCCCTTTTTGATGAGCTCTACAGCATACTTGTAGTCCTTTTCAAAATAGTCAGAGCCATAGTAGAAACGGTCGCCCCAGTCAAAGCCAAGCCAGTGAATATCCTCTTTGATGGCTTCTACAAACTCCACATCTTCTTTGGTGGGGTTAGTTTCATCCATACGCAGGGTGCAAAGACCGTTAAACTTTTCGGCAGTGCCGAAATCAATGATCAGCGCCTTGCAGTGGCCGATATGCAGATAGCCGTTAGGCTCCGGCGGAAAACGGGTGTGGACAGTCTGACCGGCGAACTGACCGCCGGGCGCGATGTCCTCTTCAATAAAGCTATGGATGAAATTCTTGCTTTCGGTGATTTCAGCCATTGTAATGATCCTCTCTTTTGCTAAAATATTGATTTATTATAACCCATCAGTGCCTTTTTTGCAACTGGAAAACTGGAATATTCTGCAAGAATATATTCTGCGCGGGATAAATATGAAAAATACAAAAACATTTTTAGAAAAATGCAAAATTCTTGTTGTCAATTTGGCTGTCTTATTATAAAATAGGGGAAGATGAGAGGAGTGATCAACTTTGCCTGAGATCAAATACAAACGCATCCTGCTGAAAGTCAGCGGCGAGGCACTTGCCGGTGAGGCACACACAGGTCTTGATTTTACGGTTATCAATTCTGTTTGTGAAGTGATCCGCAAATGTCGCGACTTAGGTGTGCAGATCGGTCTTGTGATCGGCGGCGGCAATTTCTGGCGCGGTGTTAAGGACGGCGCAGGCAAGATGCAGCGCTCCCACGCGGATTCTATGGGTATGCTGGCAACAGGGATGAATTCCATCGCTGTGGCAGATGCTCTGGAAAAGCACGGCGTGGACGCAAGAGTACTTACCGCTGTAGAAATGAACAAATTTGCCGAGTACTTTACCCGGGATACCGCAGACCGTTACCTGAACGAGGGTAAGGTGGTCATTTTTGCTGCCGGTACCGGCAATCCTTATTTCTCCACCGACACCGGCGCGGTGCTCCGGGGCGTGGAGATCGAGGCAGATGCCATTTTGATGGCAAAGAATGTGGACGGTATTTACTCTGCCGATCCCAATGTGAATCCTGCTGCGGTTAAATTTGACGAACTGACCTATGATGAGGTGCTGTCCCGTCATCTGAAGGCAACGGATTCCACCGCAATGACGCTGGCCATGGATAACCATATGGTGCTGGTGTGCTTTGCCCTGAAAGACCCTGAAAATATTTACCGTGTTGTGTGCGGTGAAAGAATTGGAACCATCGTAAAGGAGGAAGACTCAAATGAGCGTTGATTTTACTGATTACGGAAGAAGAATGGCAAAGGCCCTGGACCACTTGGCAGAGGAGTTCGGCGCAGTTCGTGCCGGCAGAGCCAATGCAAAGGTTCTTGACCGCATCAGCGTGGAATACTATGGAAGTGAAACACCTCTGAACGGTGTTGCCACCATTTCCTCTCCCGATGCCCGCACCCTGGTGGTGCAGCCCTGGGATACCAGCCTGCTGAAGGAAATTCAAAAGGCGATCCAGGCAAGTGATCTGGGTATCAATCCCCAGAACGACGGTAAGGTCATCCGTCTGATCTTCCCCCAGCTGACGGAGGAACGCCGTAAGGAGCTGACCAAGCAGGTCAAGAAGTACGCCGAGGAAGCAAAGGTTGCTATGCGTAACATTCGCCGGGACGGTATGGACTATGTGAAGAAGCTGAAAAAAGACAGCCAGATCACAGAGGACGAACAGAAGAAGGCTGAGAAGGATCTGCAGGATATGCTGGATAAGTATACAAAGCGTGCAGATGAAGCCTTGGCAGCAAAAGAAAAGGAACTGATGGCGATCTGATCGCTTTGCATTGGGGGCGCTTGCGCCCCCAATGTATTATCTTCCAAGAAAGAGGTCATTTTATGGCAATTACCGGAAAGAATGAGAATAAACCCGCACCGCCCCGGCATATCGCCATTATAATGGACGGTAATGGACGCTGGGCAAAGAAAAGAGGTCTTCCCAGAACTGCCGGTCACGCAGCCGGTGCGGAAACCTTCCGTACCATTGCAAATTACTGCCGCACCTTAGGTGTCGAGCATCTGACAGTATACGCATTTTCCACGGAAAACTGGAAACGCTCTCAAGACGAGATCAGCGCCTTAATGCGGATGCTGGGTAAGTACCTGGAGGAAGCGTTGGAGGATATGGAGAAGAACCATGTTCGATTCAAATTCTTCGGCGATCTTTCCCGCTTGAATCCGGAGCTGCAGAGACTTTGCCGGGAAACGGAAAAGCGCTCCTCTGAATTTGTGGGGGAAGTGCAGGCAAACTTCTGCCTGAACTACGGCGGCAGAGATGAATTGGTGCGGGCAGCAAAGCAGTTTGCCCGGGACGTGAAAGACGGTAAGCGCGATCCTGAGGAGCTGACCGAGGATATGCTCTCCGGCTATTTGTATTCTGCCGGTGTGCCGGATCCGGAGCTGATCATCCGTCCCTCCGGCGAGATGCGCACCAGTAACTTCCTGCTGTGGCAGTCTGCATACTCTGAGTATGTGTTTATGGATGTGCTGTGGCCGGACTTTGGGCCTGCCGATCTGGATAAGGCCATTGCCGAGTACCATCGCCGCAACCGACGCTTTGGAGGTGTCTGATCCTTGAAAACGCGTGTGATCACGGCGGCTGTTTTGCTGCCGCTTTTGCTGCTGATCGTATTGGCAGCACCGAAGATCGTTACTGCGCTGCTCTTTGGCGCTATTGCTGCCTTGGCAGCTTACGAACTGCATAACGGAACCGGTCTTGTAAAGCACCCACGGCTGTCTCTTTACAGCGCAGTAATGGCTGTTGAAGTCGCTCTTTGGAGCTATTTGGGCCAGCTCAGCGTCTGGGTGGAAGTTGGCATTTTGGTGTTCTTTATGGTGCTTTTTGCGGAGGTAATGCTTTCCGGAATGAAGCTGCCCTTTGAAAAAATAGCAGTTTGTATCATCTCCGGTTTGCTGATTCCCTTTTTGCTTACCGCATTGGTGCGTATCCACGCAGGTCAGTACGGCAGATACTTTATTCTGATCCCCTTTGTGATGGCATTTTTGTCGGATACCGGTGCATATTTTGTCGGCAGTGCTTTCGGAAAGCATAAGTTAGCGCCCAACATCAGTCCCAAGAAAAGCGTTGAGGGCGTCTTTGGCGGCGTTTTGGGCGCAATTGTGGGTATGATGCTGTACTGCTTGATCCTGCAGCTGTTCTTCTCCTTTAAGCCGAATTATTTGTATGCTGCAATTTATGGACTGCTTGGCTCTTTGGTGGCTGTATTTGGCGATCTGTGCTTCTCCGTCATCAAGCGGCAGACCGGCATTAAGGACTATGGCAATTTGATCCCCGGACACGGCGGCGCGCTGGACCGGTTTGACTCTATGATACTGGTAGCACCCTTGGCAGAAATCCTGCTGATGCTGCTGCCTTTGGCGGTGAAGGTATGATTAACTGCGTAAGCATTCTCGGCTCTACCGGCTCCATCGGTAGGCAGAGCCTGGATATTATCGACAATTTAGGTATCCGCGTTGTGGCACTGACTGCCGGCACCAGTGTGGAAAGAATGGCACAGCAGTGCCGGAAATACCATCCTCAGCTGGCTGTTATGGCCACCAAGGAAGCCGCAGATGCACTGAAGGCAGAATTAAATGACCCTGCGATCCGTATTGCCTGGGGTGAGGAAGGCCTTATCGAAGCTGCGGTTATGGAGGAAGCACAGTGCGTCATCACTGCGGTGGTGGGTATGGTGGGCTTAAAGCCTACATTAGCAGCCATCCGCAAGAAAAAGCGCATCGGTCTTGCCAATAAGGAGACCTTGGTCTGTGCAGGCGAATTGGTGATGGCAGAGGCCCGGAAGTACGGTGCTGAGATCATTCCTGTGGATTCCGAGCATTCCGCTATTTTTCAGTGCCTGATGGGCAGCCGCGATAAGAGTCAGATCCGTAAGCTGATCTTGACCTGCTCCGGCGGACCGTTTTTCGGCAAGACACGGCAGGAGCTTGGCATCGTGACTAAGGCAGATGCATTGAAGCATCCCAACTGGAAAATGGGCCCTAAGATCACCATTGATTGCGCCACCCTTATGAATAAGGGCCTGGAGGTAATTGAAGCAATGCGCCTGTATGATCTGCCACTGGAGCAGGTGGATGTGGTGATCCATCGTCAGAGTATTGCCCACAGCTTTGTGGAGTTTGTTGATGGTGCGGTAATGGCGCAGCTGGGAAGTCCGGATATGCGTCTTCCCATTCAGCTGGCGATGACCTATCCGGACAGAATGCCAAGCCCGGCACCGGCGCTGGATCTGACTACCTGCGGGGCGCTCAGCTTCAGTAAGCCGGATATGGATGCCTTTCCGTGTTTGGCGCTGGCGCGGCAGTGCGCCAAAGAAGGCGGCACCGCCTGCCCTGTGATGAACGGCGCCAACGAAGAAGCGGTAGCTTTGTTCCTGAATGACCGCATCGGTTTTTATGACATTTATGATCTTGTTGCCAAGGCGGTAGATACCGTGCCCTTTATCCGTGACCCGGATCTGGAGCAGATCCTGGAATCGGATGCTCTTGCACGGCAGGCGGTACGCACTGCTGCGGCGAATCGAGGATAAAAATGAGTATTGTATTTGCAATTATACTTTTCAGTTTTTTGATCTTTGTCCACGAGTTTGGACATTTCGTTACCGCAAAGCTCTCCGGCGTGCGGGTCAATGAATTCTCTATGTTTATGGGGCCTGCTATTTGGAAGAAGCAGAAGGGGGAGACCCTGTATGCCATTCGCTGCATTCCTATTGGTGGCTATTGCGCCATGGAAGGGGAAAACGATGACAGCGAAGATCCCCGTTCCTTTGGTAAAGCGCCATGGTGGAAGCGGCTGATCATATTGGTTGCCGGCTCTGCAATGAATTTTATTGCAGCGCTGCTGATCTTTGCAGTGATCTATATGCCCATGGACACGATTGCAAAGCCTGTGATCACAGAATTCACCGACTGCTGCACCTTTAACAACGAACAGGGTCTGCAGCTTGGTGATGAAATTCTGAGCATCGATGGGGAAAAGGTCTATATCAACAACGATATCAGCCTGCTTCTGAGCCTGAACAGCACCGGTGTTCACGACCTGCAGATCCGCCGTGACGGAGAAAAGATCGAGATCGAGGATCTGAATATGGCCCATAAGTGCGTCGATGCAGAGGGCAATGAATATATCCATTACGGCATCGCTTTTGGTCAGGCGCAAGAAGCAGATATTTTTGATAAGCTTGGCTTTGTGTGGAATCTGACCATCGATAATGTACGAAACACCCGGCTCAGCCTGCAGATGCTTTTCACCGGACAGGCAAAGGTGTCTGAAATGACAGGTGTCGTTGGCATTGTAGATATGATGTCTGATGTGGCAGATGCGTCGGAGACCTGGATGGACGCATTGCTGAATATGCTGAATTTCGGCGGCTTCATTGCGGTGAATCTTGCGGTGATGAATCTGCTGCCAATTCCTGCGCTGGACGGCGGTCGCGTGGTTGGCCTGCTGATCAGCACCGGTTACGAAACGGTCACCCGGAAAAAGCTGAATCCCAAAATTGAAGGCTATGTTCACGGCATCGGTATGGTGTTGCTGCTGATACTGATGGCTGTGATTATGTTCAAAGATATATTTACGATCTTTAGAGGTTAATGCTATGACCAGACAGATAATGGTGGGCAATGTGCCAATAGGTGGCGGCGCGAGCGTGGCGATCCAGTCTATGCTGAATACAAAGACAACAGATGTACAGGGTTGTCTCGCCCAGCTGCGCGCATTGGCTGCAGCCGGTTGTCAGATCGCCCGGCTGGCGATCCCCAATCAGGAAGCGGCAAAAAGCTTTGCGGATATCTGCAAGGACTCTCCGTTGCCCCTTGTAGCGGATATTCATTTTGACTATAAGCTCGCCTTGGCGGCTGCCGAGGGCGGCGCATCCAAGATCCGGATCAACCCCGGTAATATCGGTGGGGAAGACCGTGTGGAGGCAGTGGTAGCTGCCTGTAAGGAAAAGCATATTCCCATCCGTATCGGTGTCAACGGTGGCAGTTTGGATAAAAAGCTTTTGGAAAAGTACGGTCATCCCACCGCGGAAGCACTGGTGGAAAGTGCCTTTCAGCATCTGGAGCTTTTGGAGAAATTCGGTTTTTACGATACCTGCGTATCTATGAAATCCTCCACTGTGCCGACTATGGTGGCTGCGGCACGGCTGTTTCGCAGTAAATGCGACTATCCCATCCACATTGGCGTCACGGAGACCGGGCCTGTCCGGATGGGTCTTATGAAATCCGCAATGGGTATCGGCGCACTGCTCCTTGATGGCATTGGCGATACTATCCGCGTTAGCCTTACGGACGATCCCGTGGAAGAGGTCTATGCAGCCAAGGATATCCTGAAGGCAGCTGGTCTTCGCAAAGAGGGCGTGAATATCATTTCCTGCCCCACCTGCGGGCGGACGCAGATCGATCTGATCGGTCTTGTGAATCAGGTTGACGAAGCGCTGAAAAACTGTGAGAAACCCATTACTGTAGCGGTTATGGGCTGTATCGTCAACGGACCCGGCGAAGCACGGGAGGCAGATATCGGCATTGCCGGCGGCGATGGCTGCGGTATGTTGTTTGAGAAAGGAAAGCAGGTGGAAAAGCTGCCTTATGATCAGCTTTTGGATGCACTGCTTGCAAGAATAGAGAAACTTTGAGGAAATTATGAGTGAACCGATCCTGTTTTTGAATATGTTTTCGGACTATGAGCCGCCTGAGTCGCTGAAAAGCGTGCTTTCTCAGGCGGCACTGGTTGCTGCAGATATTGACCCGGCGCACCAAAGCGTCACCGTGGCAATTCACAGTGAAACCTATATTCCACAGTCCCAATTGGATCGGATCAGCGAAGAAATCGCCGGTACTTATGGCTTGCGCAGGCTGAACTTGACTGCCACATATCCTGCAAATCAGCTTCATTGTATGCAGGACGATGAACTGCGAGATTTGTTTGTCGCCCAGGACTCTATGGCTCGCGGCGCACTGGCAGGCGCCCAGTGGATCTGGGAGGATGATCATCTGACAATCCAGCTGAAAGCCAACGGCGTTAAGGAATTGGAAAAGTGTGTACCTGCCGTTCGCAGCCATATCCGGGAGCGCTTTGGAGCGGATATTACGATCACCATAGCGTGCGGTGAAGAGTTAAGCGGTGAAGCGCTGTTTGCCGTAATGCAAAATATGCGTGAGGCTGCCATCAGTGGCCTGCCGAAAAATGCCGTGCAGACCGAGAGAAAAGAACAAAAAAACCTGGAATCCACTGCTATATTCGGCAAACCCTTTAAGGGAAAGATCGCGCCAATGAATGAAATATCCCTGGATATGGGCACCTTGATCGTTCAGGGAAAGGTTATCAATATCGACCATAAAGAGCTTACCAAGCGCAATGCCTGGGTCATAAACTTTGATATTACTGACAATACCTCTGCTGTCCGGGTCAGCCGCTTTCTGGAGAATAAGGACGCAAAACCGGTGGTGGAGGCTCTGAAAAAAGGAAGTGTTGTCCAGGTCCAGGGCAGACTTCAGGTGGATAACTTCACCAATGAGATCGTTTTGAAGCCTTTTGCCATCCAGCCCGGAACAATGCCCAAGCGCCTGGATACAGCCGAGGGTGAGAAGCGTGTGGAGCTGCATCTGCATACGCGTATGAGTATGATGGATGCCTTGACGAATACAGAGGAAGTCATCAAACAGGCTGCTGCCTGGGGACATAAGGCAATTGCCATCACAGACCACGGCTGCGTGCAGTCCTTTACGGATGCTTTGCACGCAGTGGATGGAAAAAAGGGCGTAAAGATCGCCGGCACGGAAGTGCCGATCAAGATCCTCTATGGCTGCGAAGGCTATTATATCAACGATGTGGATGACCGGATCGCTGTCCACGGAAGCGGCAATATGTCCTTTGATGAAGAATATGTAGCCTTTGATCTGGAGACCACAGGCCTTTATGCCCGTCGGGACAGGATCATTGAAATCGGCGCTGTGCGGATGAAAAACGGGGAAGAGATAGACCGCTTTCAGACCTTTGTGGACCCCCAAATGCCCTTGGAAAAGCGCACCACAGAGCTTACCGGCATCACCGATGAGATGCTGCAGGGCGCGCCAAGGCTGAAAGAAGCGATAACATCTTTTGTAGAATTTGTCGGCGACCGGATACTGGTTGCCCACAACGCGCCCTTTGATACCACCTTTATCCGTCATGCCTGTAAAAAGCTGGATATTCCGTACACTTTTACCAGCGTGGATACGCTTACTATCAGCCAAAACCTGATGCCTAAGATGCAGCGGTTTTCCCTGGATGTGGTCGCCAAGCATTTTGGTTTGCCGGACTTTAACCACCATCGCGCTGCTGACGACGCTCTTACCTGCGGCGCAGTTATGGGTAAGCTGATGGAAAAACTGCAAGCACTGGGTGTGCAGGATGTGCAGTCGATCAACAAAGCCATGCTGCCCCTGCGCCCGGAATTCCGCCGAAATCACCCCACAAGTATTCGTTGTCAGCATATCGTGCTGTTTGCCATGAATCAGTTGGGTCTTCGCAATCTGTATCAGCTGATCTCAGAGGCGAATCTGCTGCACTTTAAGAAGTTCCCCCGTATTTTTAAGTCAGAACTAACAAAGCTGCGAGAGGGCATTTTGGTTGGCTCTGCCTGTGAGAATAACGAGCTGTTTCAGGCGGTGATCGACGGCAGAGATGAAGAGGAGCTGGAGCGCATTGCTGCATTTTACGATTATTTGGAAGTGCAGCCGATTGCCAATAACCGGTTTATGCTCACACCCAAAAAAGAAGGGGAGGAGCCCATCGCCGGCAGTGAAGAGGACCTGTATCAGTACAACCGGGATATCGTTCGTCTTGGAGAAAAGATGAATAAGCTCGTGGTTGCCACCGGAGATGTCCACTTCCTGAACCCTGAGGACGAGATCTACCGCCATATTCTGCTTGCATCCAAGGGCTTTTCTGACGCGGACAAGCCGAATCCGCTGTACTTCAGAAGCACCGACGAGATGCTGGAGGAATTTTCCTATCTTGGCGCAGATAAGGCCTATGAGATCGTGGTAACGAATCCCAATCTTATTGCTGACCGGTGTGAGACCATCCGGCCTGTGCCCCATAATCTGTTTGCGCCGTCCATTGAAAATTCTGTTGAAGATCTGAAGTCTCTTGTTTACGGAAAAATGCACCGTTTGTACGGCGAGAATCCGCCGGAGCTGATCGTTAAGCGCGTGGAAACGGAGCTTAATGATATTATTAACTGCCACTATGATGTGATTTATATGTCTGCCCAGAAGCTGGTGCAGAATTCCCTGGAGAACGGCTACCTGGTTGGCTCCCGTGGCTCTGTGGGATCGTCTATCGTGGCATATATGTCCGGCATTACAGAGGTCAACTCTTTCCCACCCCACTACCGCTGTCCCAATGCCGATTGCAAGTACACCACCTTTGATGTACCAAAGGGCTTTGAGTGCGGCGCGGATTTGCCGGATGCGGTGTGCCCCAAATGCGGTACACCCTTTGCAAAGGAAGGCTTTAACATTCCCTTTGAGACCTTCCTTGGTTTTGGCGGCGATAAGGTGCCGGATATTGACTTGAATTTCTCCGGCGAGTATCAGGCAAGAGCCCACGCTTACTGTACGGAGATGTTTGGTAAATCCCATGTTTTCCGCGCCGGTACTGTGGGTACTGTGGCAGATAAAACTGCCTACGGCTATGTAAAGAAATACTTGGAGGAGCGGGGAAGGTCTGTCAGTAAGGCGGAGGAGTCCCGGCTTATCAACGGCTGTATGGATGTGCGTCAGACCACTGGTCAGCACCCGGGCGGTCTGGTAGTTATCCCCCAGGAAAATGAGATTTGGGATTTCTGCCCGGTGCAGCATCCGGCAGACGATCCGGAGTCCGACCAGATCACAACACATTTTGAGTACCACTCTATGGAGGAAAATCTTTTGAAGCTGGATATGCTGGGACACGATGACCCCACAATGATCCGCAAGATGGAGGACCTCACCGGAGTGGTCGCCACGGAGATCCCCTTGGATGATAAGGATACGATGTCCATTTTCACCTCCTCCAAGGTGCTGGGTTATGAAAATGATCCCATTTTAGGCCCCACCGGTGCTGTTGCTGTGCCGGCGTTCAACACCCGCTTTACCCGAGAGGTTTTGCTGGATACCAAGCCTACCAAGTTTGACTTCTTGGTGCGTATTTCCGGCTATACCCACGGCACGGATGTGTGGCTGGGCAACGCCAAGGACCTGATCGTTTCCGGGACGGCACGGGTGGACCAGACCATCGGCTGTCGTGACGATATTATGATCTACCTGATCTCCTGCGGTCTGCCGGAGAAAAGGGCGTTTAAGATCATGGAATCCGTCCGTAAGGGCAGGGGACTGCCTGACGGCGCAGAGCAGGAGATGATCGATGCCGGTGTTCCCGATTGGTATATCGGCTCTTGCAAGAAGATCAAATACCTGTTCCCCAAGGCCCATGCAGTTGCCTATGTTATGATGGCATTTCGCATTGCCTGGTTCAAGGTCAATCATCCGCTGGCGTTCTATTCAGCATATTTCTATCGCCGCAGCCAAAAGGGCAACTTTGATTCCGTGCTGATGACCGGCGGTCTGGAGCAGGTCAAGGCAAACATCAAGGCGATCGAAAGCATCGAAAAACCGTCAGCCAAGGATAAAAACCTTTTGATCACCCTTGAGGTGGCTTATGAATATTTCCTGCGTGGCTTTGAATTCTTACCCATTGATATTTATAAGAGCGATGCAAAAGAATTTGTCGTTGAGGATGGCAAGCTGCGCCCACCCTTTGTGGCGGTTGCTGGATTGGGCGAGAGCGCGGCTGAGGATATCGTTAAAGGAAGACAGGGAAAGGACTTTATGTCCATTGAGGAATTCTCCATTGCCTGCCCCAAGGTGTCCAAGACCCATATCCAGATGCTCAAGGACGCAGGCGCGTTCGGCTCACTGCCGGAAACAAACCAAATCAGTCTGTTTTAAGGAGGTCATTATGCAAGATATCGGAACGCAGTTTCACATTCGCTGCAATAAGGGTGATGTAGGCAGATACTGTTTTTTGCCCGGTGATCCCGGTCGCTGTGAGGCGATCGCCAGTCACTTTGATGATCCGGTGCATATCGGTATGAACCGTGAGTATAACATCTATACCGGCTATCTGTTGGGCGAAAAGGTAAGCGTATGCTCTACCGGCATCGGCGGCCCGTCAGCTGCCATTGCCATGGAGGAGCTGGCTGCCATCGGTGTAGACACCTTTATCCGGGTTGGTACCTGTGGCGGCATTGCTATGGATGTGTTGCCCGGCGATGTAGTGGTGGCTACCGGCTCTGTCCGGTTTGAGCATACCTCTTTGGAGTATGCGCCCATCGAGTTCCCGGCTGTGCCGGACTTTGCCGTTGCGGCGGCGCTGAAGGCGGCCTCTGAAGATTTGGGCTATAATACCCATACCGGTGTTGTCCAGTGTAAAGATTCCTTTTACGGTCAGCACTCCCCGGAGAGATCTCCTGTATATTATGAGCTGCTGAACAAATGGGAGAGCTGGAAACGCCTTGGTGTCAAGGCAAGTGAAATGGAATCCAGCGCGCTGTTTGTTGTGGCGGCGGCACTGGGTGTGCGCTGCGGCAGCTGCTTCCATGTGGTGTGGAATCAGGAGCGGGAAAAGGCGGGCCTTGCAATGCCCATGACCGAGGACACCTCCGGTGCGATCAAAGTGGGCATTGAGGCAATGAAGCGTCTCATCGCTCAGGAAAAATAAGACAAAGCGCGTTGACCACCGGTCAACGCGCTCTTGCTGTCCATATCTGTCATTGTAAACCAGCGCACGCTGGTGTGTCAATCCATGTTTAGTAGGGCGGGGGCTTGCTCCCGCCGCGTTAGATCTTCGAGTGGGTTTTGATTGGTATTTGTGACAACACAACCGCCGCAAATACCAAAGCGCAACCAATGACTTCCACAGAGGTCATTCTCTCCTGGAGAAGCAGCCAGCCGAAGAGCGCCGCAAACACCGATTCCAAACTCATGATCAGTGCGGCCGGGGCAGGAGGCAGATCCTTTTGTCCAATGATCTGCAGAGCGTACGCTGCGCCCATGGAGAGGATACCGGTAAAAGCCAAAGGAATGCGGCAATCCCAGATCCCGGAAAGGGTGGGCGTTTCCGTAAAGAACATAACCACAGTAGACAACACGCAGCATACCAATGCCTGTAAGGCATTCAGCCGCAGGGGATCCACATCCGATGCAAAGATATCCACAAAGGTGATCTGGACTGCAAACATCAGCGCGCACCCCAAAAGCAGCAGATCGCCGCTGCTGATGCCGGTAACGCCGCTGCAGCTGAGAAAATACAGTCCGGCAACCGCCAAAAGCACGCTGATGGGCACCATGATCGTGGGCTTCTGCTTCCGGAAAATACCGATCACCGGTACGATGACGATGTACATTGCCGTTAAGAAGCCGGATTTTCCCGCGTCTGTGTCCACCAATGCAAGCTGCTGCAAATTGCAGGCAAGGAAAAGGGGAAGACCGCACAAAATACCGGCTTTTAATAACTTTTTATCCGTCCATCGGTTGAAAAAGTTCTTGCCGTCGGCTTTGTGAACGTCCGCAATGGCGATCACCGGCAGCAGCGCCAGCACAGCTAAAAAGCAGCGAACTGCCTGAAAGGTAAAAGGACCGATGTGGTCCATTCCCACACTTTGGGCAACAAAGGCTGTGCCCCATATAATGGTGGCAATGACCAAAAGGGCGCTGCCACGAATTTGCTTTTTCATTTTCATCACCGATCGATACTTTATCACGGTTTTACAAAAAATGCAAGCTTAGACAATTGCAATTTCCTTATGGTGTGGTATAATGGCAGTAAATTATCAAGGAGGTAACACAATGGAAAACAATAAGATCAGAAAGCGTGAAGAAATTCCGGTAGAGGATACCTGGGCGGTAGAGGATCTGTATGCATCCGACGAGCTGTGGGAGCAGGAGCTGCAGACCTTAGAGCAGGATAAGAAGATCCTGCTGTCCTTTGCAGGGCATCTGTCTGAAAGCGCACAGAAGCTCTACGAATACCTGGAGAATATGGAGCGTGTGGATGCCAAGGCAAGCCTTCTGGGTAACTACTGTATGCGTAAGGCGGATGTGGACACCCGGGACGCAACCTATCAGGCAATGACCGGCAAGTTTATGGGCGTTGTGGTGGGCCTCAGCTCTGCTACCAGCTTTGAGACTCCGGAAATTATGGCGATCTCCGACGAGCAGCTGGATCAGTTCTATGCAGAGTATCCCCAGCTGGAGCGTTATCGCCGTTACCTGACCAATCTGCGCCGTATGAAAGACCATGTCCTTTCTCCTGCTGAAGAAAAGCTTTTGGCTGCTGCAGGCGAAATGGCACAGACTCCCGATAATGTCTACGGTATGCTTGCCGATGCCGATCTGACCTTTGCAGATGCAATTGACACCAAGGGTGAAAAGCACCCCCTGCGCCAGGGCACCTTCGTTGCCTGCGAAGAAAGCCCCGACAGGCAGCTGCGTAAGAGCGCTTACGAGAACCTGTATGACGGCTTTGCGTCTATGAAGAATACCGCTGCGGGCCTGCTGAACGCCCAGAATAAGCAGCTGAAGTTCTTTGCTGAGGCAAGAAAGTATCCCTCCGCCTTTGAAGCATCCCTGAACCGCACACAGGTTCCCACCTCTGTGTATCTGAACCTCATTGAGGCTGTCCATCAAAACTTAGACAAGATGCACCGCTATGTCCGCCTGCGTAAGAAGCTGCTGGGCGTGGACGAGCTGCACTTCTATGATATCTACACACCGCTTGTCAGCGATGTGGATAAGAAGATCCCCTTTGCCGATGCGAAGCAGACGGTTTATGACGCAATGGCACCCCTGGGTGAGGACTACCGCAAGGTGCTGAAGGAAGGCTTTGAAAGCCGCTGGATCGATGTGTACCAGAATGAGGGTAAGCGCAGCGGCGCATATTCCGCCGGCGCAGCGGTCCACCCCTTCGTGCTGCTCAACTACAGCGGCACCTTGGACAGCCAGTTCACCCTTGCCCACGAAATGGGTCACGCACTGCACTCCTGGCACTCTCACAAGTATCAGAATCCTGTGGATTCCGGTTATGTGATCTTCGTTGCTGAGGTGGCATCCACCCTGAACGAGGCGCTGCTGATGGAATATCTGCTTGGTAAGACCACCGATAAGAAGGAACGGGCGTACCTTATCAACCACTTCTTAGACCAGTTTAAGGGCACCATCTACCGCCAGACTATGTTTGCAGAGTTCGAGCTGAACATCGGTAAGATGGTCAGCGAGGGTCAGACCCTCACTGCCGATACCCTGTGTGCCGAGTATCGCCGTCTGAATGAGATGTATTACGGCCCGGATATGGTAGTGGATGACCGGATCGCTATGGAGTGGGCAAGAATCCCGCACTTCTACTACAATTACTATGTGTTCCAGTACGCAACCGGCTACTCTGCAGCCATTGCCCTGTCCCGCCGCATTCTTGCCGAGGGAGAGCCGGCAGTCAAGGATTATATCCAGTTCCTGTCCGGCGGCTGCTCCAAGACTCCCATCGACCTTTTGAAGGGTGCAGGCGTGGATATGACTTCTCCCGAGCCTGTGAACCAGGCGCTGCAGCTCTTCGGTGAGCTGCTGGACGAGATGGAAGCACTGATGGAAGACTAAGATGAAAGAAGTCTTTATTCCAACCCTCCATACTTTTGCGATGGATAATTCCTTCACCGGCTCTTGCGGTATGTTTCGTTATCTGATCAAACCCACAGTTGTAAAGCTTACCGACAAGGAAGTGGATATGGCTGGCAGCAGTATCACCGCCGAGTTTTGGCACGGGATGTACTGCCGCGAAAAAAGCGAAGTAGAGGATACGAAAACATTTCCTATGTCCGAAGAAGGCCGCCTGGAAATGAAAGCCTGGCTGGAATCGAATATCTGAAATAAAAGGCGGGAGCGTGCTCCCGCCTTTTATCGGGTGTGTCAAAAAAACTGTCATTGCGAACCGTAGGGGGCCAAAGACCACTTCGGTCCATATGCTGGCGTGGCGATCTCTAAAAACAATGATAATTGGCGTGTAGGGCGGCGGCTTGCTGCCGCCGTTTCTATAATAACAGGATTTGTCCGGCGGGAGCAAGCCCCCGCCCTACGGTGTCGTTCAGGATGACACAGGAATATAGATTGCCACACCAGTGACATCGGTCACTGGTTCGCAATGACAACTAAGGATGCAATATACGGTCACCTTGCCTCCCTCCTTGAGGGAGGTGGATTTTGCGAAGCAAAAGACGGAGGGAGTGTCCTGTAGTTTAAGCGACACTCCCCCAGTCACGGCTCGCGCCGCGACAGCCCCCTCAGCGAGGGGGCCAACGCGGATTGCCACACCAGTGACACCGGTCACTGGTTCGCAATGACAGGTGGGCAATTGGCCGGATCCTACAGTTTGCAACGACAAAAGGGACGGAAACCCGTCCCCTACACCTTAACAACGGCAGAGGCGGCGCGCTCCAATGGAGTGCGCCGCAATTTTCATATGCTTTTCATTACACCGCCGGACCACCTTCAGACCAACCGTAATCCGGCTGCAGGTCGCCCTTGACATAGGTGATCTTGCCGTTTTCTGCTATAACGCCGTTGGCTGTGATCTGAGGCGCGACGGTCAAAACACCGTCTTCTACCTTGTCCAGTCCATTCACAGTAATATAGAACCATCTTGCCGCTGTTGCGCCTTTTGCCCAAGCCTGAGAGAATGCATCCGCGCTGCTGTTTTTCACAAACCGGACAGGCGACAATGCTTTTCCCTTCCATGTCAGGCTTGTGCCTACCTCCATACCGGAATTGCCTGCCAGCACGATGCCGTAAGCATCGCTGTCAAGCTCCGCGCAGGTATCGTCGGTGTAGAAGTGGAACTTAAACCAGAACTTTTCCTTGCCTTCGCCTACATTTGTGGTGCCGCTATGCAGCTCCAGCTGATAGTCAAAGAAACGGTAACCCCCGTTTTCCGTATCATACAAGGGCAGGTCCGGGTTGTTCTCTTTGAAAACAGCTGTTTCCTTTTCCACAACCAGCAGACCTGTATTCCCTGCGCTGCTATCGATGATGCAGCCATCTGCAAGATCCTCGGCATAGCCGGTAAATGCTTCTGTTGTCAGGGTATAGCCGTTGAGATCAATGATTACACCGTCAGTCAGGATGATCTCATCCATCTGCACATCCTGCAATAGCTTAACTGTATCTCCCGCCTGCGCCGCGAACAGAGCTTCCTCCAAAGTCATATAGCAGTTTGTGCCTGCGGTCGCTTCCGCAGCCGGGTCGTAGGTGTAATAAACTGCAGCATTCAGAAAATAACGGTATTGCTCTCCATCGCTGTTCTCTAATCCTTCTTCGCCTAGGATCGTTATGTTTTCCCACTGATCTTGTGTTCCGCCGTAGTACACATCCTTCAAATTCTTGCAGCGGTAGAAGCCAAAAAGATCAATTGTTGTAACACTTGCCGGGATGGTAATGGAGGTCAAGCCTTCGCAGTCCATAAATACTGCTTCATTGACAATTTCCAGACCATCCGACAAAGTAACATTCTCAAGCTTCTTACAGCTACATAATGCCCAGCCGCTGATCTGCGTCAGATTTTCGAGGTTGATGCTTTCCAATTCACGGCAGCCACTAAATGCATATATGCCGAGCTTCTTCACACTATCAGGAAGCCTAACGGCTGTAATACCCTTTGTTTCGCAAAAAGCACCAAAGCCGATCTCCGAAATACCCGCAGGAACCGTATATTCACCGCAGAGAGTAGATGGTGCCCGCATTAGGCAATGATTCACCCCGTCAAACAGCACGCCGTATTCATCGCTGAAATAAGCAGGGTTGCCCTCCGCAACCCAGATGCCATTTAACTTTGGTGCGCCGCAGAAATAGGTACATGCACCGGCATAGTAATGCAAATGCACATCAATTCTGGTCATTGTTGCAGGTAAGTACATATCTGTCAGATTAGCACAGACATCAAAAGCGTGGCAATAAATACTGGTTACGCCCTCGTTCACAACGACTTTAATAATATTATCTTTGTGGTTGCTCCAAGGAGTCTCCCCATTCATATCGCCTGTGCCGGAGATGGTAAGGGTGCCCTCGCTGTCCAGCACCCAGGTCAGGTTGTCACCGCAAGTGCCGCTGTCAATGATCTCACCCGCGCCGGTACTGTTATAGTGAATGGTTGCATTCAAAAGCGGATCATTTTCGCTACCAATCGATATTGCACTCCACTGGTGTTCTGTGCCGCTATAGTATACATTTGTAAGGCTGTCGCAATTTTGGAAAGCATAATCACCGATACTCGTAATACTATCAGGAATCGTCATAGAGGTAAGATTGTAGCAGCCGCCAAATGTAGAATTACTAATAGTCGTAACGCTATCCGGGATAGTTACAGATAACAGACTGTTACACAAATAAAACGCATCATTATCAATGGTAATAACGCTATTTGGAATAATTACCATAGACAGGCTGCTACAATTATGAAATGCATGGCAACCAATGTTAGTAACGCTGTTAGGAATAATCACTGATTTCAGGTTCGTACAGCCATTGAACGCATCATCACCAATGCCAAGAACATTGTTACCAATCAGAATATTAGTCAAACTACTACAGTTTTCGAATGTCTCCGCTTCGATCATGCTCACATTATTTCCAATAACAACCCTAGCAAGATTATTACAACAACTAAATGCACCTGCATCAATAGCCGTCACAGAATCCGGCACGGTATAGTTTCCCGCAATTGCTCCGGGTGCCTGCATTAAGGTTGTCATCTTTTTATTATATAAGACACCAGAGAAATCGTTACAATAATTCGGATTATTTACATCAACACTAATGTATTGCAGATTTAAACAATACTGAAAAACTTGCTCTCCGATAAATGTCACACTCTTTGGAATTGAGACATATGTCAGTTTCTCGCAATAGCGAAATGCGTGGATTCCAATATAATTCAGGCTTTCAGGGAACGATACATTTTTTATATTCTCACAGAAAATAAATGCACCATCAGAAATTGATGTCACACCGTCATCAATCACCACAGCTCTAATGCTACTTAAGAATCTACTCCATGGTCTTTCTGCAGAATTATAGGATGCCATATTGCCCGTACCAGAGATAGTTAGTTCACCATTAGAACTCAGCGTCCAGGTCAGGTTTTCGCCGCAGGTGCCGCTATCTACGATGTCTGCTGCGCTTGCGTTCAACGGCATTATAGAAACGCAGGAGAACAAGATCAGAAATGCGCACAGTAAGGAAATTATCTTCTTCATATTTCTTCCTCCAAAAAATAAAAAGTGCGGCTACCGAAGCAGCCGCACAAAAAACGCAAACTCCGATAGTCGCCAAACTAACTCAATGTGAAACGGGCATAGCCACATACCTTCATATTGCTGGAATTTGCATTTTTATCAAATCCATAACAATATAAAGGTATACAAAAGTAAGCATATTATCCCTAAAAAGAAAATACGCCCAATTTCACATCTATTAAGTTAGTTTGGCAATATCAGTTTAGCATACTGCAAAAACAATTGCAAGGAAAAAAACGGAAATGCCGGCTGCAGTGTGTTTTTAATGATCGTTTGAGCGCGTAGGGACCGGCCTCCCGGACAGTCCGAAAACCTTCCCCTTTGGGGAAGGGGGACCGCAATAGCGGTGGATGAGGTTTTCCCATTTTTCTGCAAAACAGTTGACTTTTTCCCGGAATGTGGTAGAATATCACCGATAAGCAAATGCTATGCGGAAACCAAGCAGCCTTTAGGGCATAGAAGCGAGAGGGGAGCGGTGAAAGCCCTCTGCCACAAAGCTGCAAGCCACTTCCAAGCTGCCCGGGATGACCGGGACGGGCGCTCCCGTTACAGAGCAGCTAAGATGTCCTTTTGGACGAATTAGGGTGGTACCGCGGCATTGCCTGCCCCTATGTATGGGGTGGGTCTATTTTTTTGTAATTTATTAGGAGGTAAAACCTATGTGTGCAAAACCTTATGGTGTAAACGAACTGCGTGAAATGTTCCTGTCTTTTTTTGAAAGCAAGGAGCATCTGCGTCTTCCCAGCTTTTCTCTGATCCCCCAGAGCGACCAGTCTTTGCTTCTGATCAACTCCGGTATGGCACCTATGAAGCCTTACTTCAAGGGTGAGGTAGAGCCGCCCCGTCGCCGGGTGTGTACTTGTCAGAAGTGTATCCGCACCGGTGATATCGAAAATATCGGTAAGACTGCCCGTCACGGCACTTATTTTGAAATGCTGGGCAACTTCTCCTTCGGTGATTACTTCAAGCGCGAAGCCATTGCCTGGAGCTGGGAGTTTTTGACTAAGGTGGTAGGTTTGGAAGCGGACAGACTGTATCCTTCCATCTACGAAAATGACGAGGAAGCCTTTGAGATCTGGAACAAGGAGATCGGCATTCCTGCACAGAAGATCTTCCGCTTCGGCAAGGCTGACAACTTCTGGGAGCATGGCTCCGGTCCCTGCGGTCCCTGCTCTGAAATTTATTATGACCGTGGTGAAAAGTACGGCTGCGGCAGCCCCGACTGCAAGGTCGGCTGCGAGTGCGACCGCTATATGGAAGTGTGGAACAATGTGTTCTCCCAGTTTGATAATGACGGCAACGGCAACTACACCGAGCTTGCGCAGAAGAATATCGACACCGGTATGGGCCTGGAGCGTCTGGCAGTTGTCTGCCAGGATGTGAATAGCCTCTTTGATGTGGACACGGTCATGAACATTACCAACCATGTCACCAAGCTTACCGGCGCGTCTTACGGCCAGAGCGTCAAGACCGATGTGAGCCTGCGTGTAATTACCGACCACATCCGCGCATCCACCTTTATGATCGCCGACGGCGTACAGCCTACCAATGAAGGCCGCGGCTATGTCCTGCGCCGGTTGCTCCGCCGCGCTGCCCGTCACGGCAAGCTCTTGGGCGTGAATAAGCCTTTCTTGTATGAAGTGGTGGAAACTGTCATTAAGGAAAATGAGAGCCACTATACCTACCTGCGGGAGCGCGCAGCGCATATTATCCGCGTTGTGAAGAATGAGGAGGAGAACTTTGCCCGCACCATCGATACCGGTATGCGTATCTTCAGCGAGAAGTTAGCTGCTCATAAGGCAAAGGGCGAAAATGTTTTCAGCGGCGAGGATGCATTCCTGCTTTCCGATACCTACGGTTTCCCCATTGATCTGACAGCGGAGATGCTGGAAGACGAGGGTATGACTGTGGATATGGACAAGTTTACCGCCTGCCGGGAGGAGCAGCGTGTCCGCGCCCGTGAAGCACGGAAAGCGCTGGGCGATCTTGGCTGGGCAGGTATCGACTTCGGCTCTGAGGTTACCGCTACAGACTTTGTCGGCTATGATACCAATTCCTGCGAGGCAACCGTTGTTGCTGTTTGCGTGGGCGAAGAAGTCACCGGCTCCATCGCCGGCGGCGAAAAGGGCGTTGTTGTGCTGAACAAGACACCTTTCTACGCTGAAATGGGCGGTCAAACTGCTGACCACGGCGTTCTGCTGCTGGGCGACAGCCGTTTTGAGGTTACCGATGTCCAGAAGGACAAGGGCGGCAGATATCTGCACACCGGCTTTATGCGCAGCGGTATGCTTAAGACCGATGATGTGGTCTGCGCATCCATTGATGTGGAGCGCCGTAAGGCGATTATGCGCGCTCACTCTGCCACCCACCTGCTGCAAAAGGCATTGAAGACGGTTCTGGGTGATCATGTGCATCAGGCAGGTTCTTTGGTAGAGCCGGACCGCCTGCGTTTTGACTTCTCTCATTACAGTGCAGTGACTGCAGAAGAGCTTTCTAAGATCGACTCGTTAGTCCAGTCGGCTGTTCTGGAGGGTTACAGCGTAGATATTCGCGAGATGCCCATTGAAAAGGCAAAAGAAATGGGCGCAATGGCACTGTTCAGCGAAAAGTATGGCGATACAGTTCGCGTTGTCAATATGGGCGGCTATTCCATCGAGCTGTGCGGCGGTACCCATTTGAATAATACCGCAAAGATTGGTCCTTTCCGGATCGAGAGCGAGGGCAGCGTTGCCTCCGGTGTCAGAAGAATCGAGGCCATCACCGGCAAGGCCTGTCTGGCGGAGATGGAACTGGCCCGTCAGAGAGTGTACGATGCCTGTGCCATCCTGAAGACAAAGCCTGCTGAGCTGGCACAGAAGCTGGAAAGCCAGATCGAGGAGATCAAGAGCCTCAAGCGCGCCGTAGAGACCTTTAAGGACAGAGAGACCGCCGGTGAAGTGGACCGGATCCTGTTTAACGCCCACAAGGTCGGCGATGTCCGCGTCATTACTGCCAATGTTCCCGATGCGGATGCCGGCAAGCTGCGTAAGCTGGGCGATCAGATCCGGGATAAGGCATCGGATGTGGTGGCGGTTCTGTCTGCTGTTGCGGACGGCAAGATCACATTCCTGGCTGTTTGCGGCAAGGACGCCGTGGCAAAGGGCGTGAAGGCCGGTGACCTGGTGAAGCTGGTTTGCACCGAATGCGGCGGCTCCGGCGGCGGTAAGCCGGACTCTGCAATGGGCGGCGGCAAGGATGTTGTTAAGCTGGATAATGCTCTGGCACTGGTTGACGATTTTGTTGCATCCAAGCTGAACGGATAATTTATTTTAGACGCCGCCTTATGGCGGCGTCTGTGATTAATTATGTCATTGCGAACCAGTCCGCAGACTGGTGTGGCAATCTCCTCATATATTATTT
>JAZNQK010000095.1:0-5831 GCA_045590135.1 Faecousia sp. | reverse complement strand
ATGGTAATTTGCGAAAACCCCAAGCATAAGCAGAGACAAGGCTAATAGGAGGTGCTGAAAGAATATGGCACGTATTTCTGGTATTGACCTTCCCCGCGAGAAGCGGATCGAAGTTGCGCTGACTTATATCTACGGCATCGGGCCTGCCCGCGCCGCAAAGGTTCTCGAGGTCACTCAGATCGACCCCGACATCCGTGTTAAGGACCTGACTGAGGATCAGGAGGCTAAGCTGCGCGATGCTATCGAGCACAACTATATCATCGAGGGTGACCTGCGCCGTGAGACCGCTATGAACATCAAGCGGCTCAGCGAGATCGGCTGCTACCGTGGTCTGCGTCACCGTCGCGGCCTGCCCGTTCACGGTCAGCGCACCAAGACCAACGCACGCACCCGTAAGGGTCCCAAGAAGACCATCGCTAACAAGAAGAAGTAAGGAGGGATATGTAAATGGCTAAGGCTACTAAGAAGGTTGTTAAGCGCCGCAGAGAGCGCAAGGTAGTTGAGAAGGGCGCGGCACATATCCGTTCCTCTTTCAACAACACCATGGTTACCATCACTGACCTGGAAGGCAATGCTCTTTCCTGGGCATCCTCCGGCGGTCTGGGCTTCCGTGGTTCCCGTAAGTCCACTCCCTTTGCTGCACAGACTGCAGCGGAGACCGCAGCCAACGCTGCTAAGGAGTACGGCCTGAAGACTGTCGAAGTCTATGTCAAGGGCCCCGGTCAGGGACGTGAGGCTGCTATCCGGGCTCTGCAGACTGCAGGTCTGGAAGTCGTTATGATCAAGGACGTCACCCCCATTCCTCACAATGGCTGCCGTCCCCCCAAGAGACGCCGTGTCTGATTTTGCAAGGAGGAATTTGAGTTATGGCTAAGAATATGCAGCCTGTGCTGAAGCGTTGCAGAACGCTGGGTGTTTCTCCTGCCGCAATGGGTTACAACAAGACTTCCAACAAGAACCCCGGCGGCCAGAGAAGAGCTAAGAAGTCTGAATATGCTACTCAGCTGACTGAGAAGCAGAAGGTCAAGTTTGTCTACGGTATTCAGGAAAAGCAGTTCCGGAACTACTACGACAAGGCTACCCGCGCCGAGGGTAACACCGGCGAGGTGCTGATGACCTATGTTGAGCGTAGACTGGACAATGTTGTGTACCGTCTGGGCTTTGCCAACTCCCGCCGTCAGGCTCGTCAGTTGGTAAACCATGCGCACTTCACTGTCAACGGTACCCGCGTAAACAACCCCAGCTACCTGGTGAAGCCCGGTGATGTGGTCGCTGTCTGTGAGAAGAGCGTTTCCAACAACTTCTTCAAGGCTCTGAAGGAAGCTGACGCTTTTGTTGCTGCTCCCAAGTGGCTGGATCGCGATAAGAACAACCTGGTGGGTAAGGTTATTGCAATGCCCACTATGGCTGATATCGACTTCGAGATCGCTGTCCACCTGATCGTCGAGTTGTACTCCAGATAATCGGCCCCCTGTTTGTTGGCATTTTGCGATTTGGGGTGCATTCTACACCCCATACAATTAATAAGGAGGGTTATGATTTATGGTTGAAATTGAAAAGCCTCGCATCACCTGTTTTGATGACGCAGAGGATCCTTCGTACGGCAAGTATGTTGTTGAGCCTCTGGAGCGCGGTTATGGTATGACTTTGGGTAACTCCCTGCGCCGGATCCTGCTGAGCAGTCTGCCCGGCTATGCTGCCACATCTGTGAAGATCGCCGGTGTGCAGCATGAGTTTAGCACCATCCCCGGTGTTACCGAGGATGTGACTGAGATCGTCCTGAATGTGAAGCGGATGATTCTGAAGCTTCACAGCCAGGAGCCCAAGACCGTGTATATCGATGCTGTTGGTCCCTGTGAGGTCACTGCAGGCGACATCAAGGCTGACGGTGAGGTTGAGATCCTGAATCCTGAGCTGCACATGTGCACGCTGGGTGAAGGTGCCACATTTAATATGGAGATCACGCTGTCCCATGGCCGTGGTTATGTACCGGCTGACCGGAACAAGACCGCACAGACCGTGATCGGTGTGATTCCCATTGACTCCATCTATTCTCC
Source organism: Faecousia sp. (assembly GCA_045590135.1). GTDB lineage: Bacteria > Bacillota > Clostridia > Oscillospirales > Oscillospiraceae > Faecousia. The sequence continues at coordinate 3,774 of JAZNQK010000095.1, read as the reverse complement.
TGTTCAGAAGGTGAATTATTCGGTGGAGCCCACCCGTGTCGGCGACAAGACCGACTTCGACAAGCTGACCCTTGAGGTCTGGACTGATTCCACCATCTGCGCCAAGGACGCTGTGTCTCTGGGTGCCAAGATCCTGTCCGATCATCTGACTGTGTTCACCAACCTGTCTGATAACATCGGCACCGGCTCCACCGTTGTGGAGAAGGATCAGAATCGCCCCGATTCCAAGCTTGCTATGACCATCGATGAGCTGGATCTGTCTGTCCGTAGCTTCAACTGCCTGAAGCGTGCCAACATCAATACCGTTGCTGATCTGATCAGCAAGACCGGTGAGGATATGATGAAGGTCCGGAATATGGGCAAGAAGTCTTTGGACGAGGTGCAGAAGAAGCTGGAAATGATGGGTCTGTCCCTGGCCAGCGAAGATTCTGGCAGCAACAACTGATTATTAGGAGGAAACGCATATGTTCGGTACTCGTAAGCTGGGCAAGACCAGCGCACAGAGAAGAGCTATGCTGCGTCAGCAGGTAACAGATCTGCTGGCTAACGGCAAGATCGAGACCACCTTCTACCGTGCCAAGGAAGTACAGCCTGTGGTGGAGAAGATGATCACTCTGGGCAAGAAGGGCGGCCTGTATAACTATCGTAGAGCTCTGAGCTACATCACCAAGGAAGATGTTGCTAAGAAGCTGTTCGACGAGGTTGCTCCCAAGTATGCTGACCGCAACGGTGGTTACACCCGTGTGACCCGCATCGGCCAGCGTCGTGGTGATGCTGCTGAAATGGCAGTCATCGAGCTGATCTGATCCGCATCAATAAATAAAGAGCGTACTGCTTCAGCAGTACGCTCTTTTTACATATAGACTAAATTGTCATTGCGAACCAGTCAGCTTAAGTGGTGTGGCAATCTAATTGGACGCCCACTCCGGTAGTTTCTCAAATTTCAAAAGTTGTCCATTCCAGGGGAAAGTAATACAGCAGGAATAAAGCAGCGGTGCTTTTATATCGTCCTTAGCGCCATACTTGTGGTCGCCCAGCAACGGATACCCACGGCTGGCAAATTGCACTCTTATCTGATGGCTGCGGCCGGTGTGCAGGCGAATACGCACCGTAGCGGGATCAGTATCCGTCAGCCGGATAAACTCCAGCCGGGCACTTTTCACGCCCTTTCGTTCCTTCCTCACAACAAAGACCTTGTTTTTGCTGCTGTCCTTAAATAAAAGATCTGTCCAGTCACCGGTTTCCGGTGGCAGACCGTGGACTTGCGCAACATATTCCTTAATCATATCACCCTTTTGAATGGCAGCGGAAAGGGAAGCGGCAGCACTCTTTGTCCGGGCATAGACCATCACACCACCTACATTCTTGTCTAATCGGTGTACAGGGAAGACCAGACCGCCAATTTCTTCCGCAAGGGCAGCCGGAAGTTCCTTTTCCGCATCCAAACCAACCGGCTTAATGCAGACGATCAGATCCTTATCCTGATATAGGATTTCCATAGCACACCTCCTTTTTATTATCATACCACAGAGCCGCTGCCACTGTCAAATTTCAGTTTGACGAATAGTTTAATCCCCGTTGTCATTGCGAAACCAGTCCGCAGACTGGTTGTGGCAATCTATTGTAAAATCCCCAAAATTCAACGAGATCCTCACGCCAGTGTGCCCACTGGCTCAGGATGACGCGCTGTTGTAAACAGCGCGTCAAACCGGAATTTATGTTTGCATCCTGCCGAATATTGGTATATAATGTCAGCAAATAGGAGGCGGCATTATGAACCAAAATAAGAAACGAAAATCACCTATTTTGGTGTTTTTAAGCTATTTCAAGAATCACAAAAAATTATTTGCATTGGATATCTGCTGCGCAGCGCTGATTTCGGCTATCGATCTGGCATTTCCATTGATTACCCGCAGCGCTCTTTACGATATGCTGCCCAATCAGCTGTATACCACTTTCTTCACAGTTATTGCCATCGTAGTGGTCAGCTATTTGCTCCGGGCAGGACTAAACTATATTGTTACATACTTTGGCCACACCTTTGGTATCCGGGTTGAAGCCGATATCCGGGCAGACCTTTTCAAGCATATGCAGCGGCTGGGTTACGATTTTTACGATAAAAACCGTACCGGTCAGCTGATGAGCCGGCTGACCTCTGATCTGTTCGAGCTGACAGAGCTTGCCCACCACGGCCCGGAGGACATTCTGACCTCCGTCGTCACCATTATCGGTGCTTTGATCGTAATGGGCACTATCCAGTGGCGGTTAGCGCTTGTGGTTGGTCTGATGATCCCTCTGTTTTTGTTGGTGGTGATCGTGATGCGCAGAAGCCTCAGCAGAGCCTCTGCCGAGGTCAAGCAGAAGATCGGCCATATCAATACCGAGATCGAAACCAGCCTTTCCGGCATCCGTACGGCAAAGGCCTTCGCCAATGAGCCTTTGGAGAATGCCCGCTTTACCGCTGCAAACAATAAATTCAAAGGCTCCAAGCGGAATTTCTATATGGCAATGGCGCGCTTCAGCAGCTCTATGGAGTTTTTCCTGAGCAGTCTGAATGTGGTGGTCATTGGCTTCGGTGGTTATCTGATCATGAAAAATCAGATGGACTACCGGGATCTGATCACCTTTACTTTGTACATCACATCCTTCATTAACCCTATGCGCAAGCTGGTGAGCTTCTCGGAGATGTTTGCCAACGGCTTGGCGGGACTGAAGCGCTTTACCGATCTGATGAACACAGAGCCGACCCTGCAGGATAAACCCGATGCTAAGCCCCTGAAAGCTGTGAGAGGGCAGATCCATGTTGAGGATGTGTCATTTGCTTACGACGGAGATCTGGATGTTCTGCACAATGTGTCCTTAACTGTAGAGCCGGGGGAGACTGTGGCGATCGTCGGCCCTTCCGGCGGTGGCAAGTCTACATTATGTCAACTGATTCCCCGTTTCTATGAAGTGACCCAGGGTGCGATCTGTGTTGACGGACTGGATATCCGGGATGTGACCCAGGAATCTCTGCGCCAGAATATCGGCATCGTGCAGCAGGATGTATTCCTGTTTGCGGATACTATCTTCGAAAATATCCGCTACGGCAAACCCGATGCCACGGAGGAAGAAGTCATTGCTGCTGCTAAGAAAGCGGAGATATACGATGATATTCTGGCTATGCCGGAGGGACTGCAGACCTATGTGGGCGAGCGTGGTGCGCTTTTGTCCGGCGGACAGAAACAGCGAATCGCCATTGCCCGGATATTCCTGAAAAATCCGCCGATTTTGATCCTGGACGAAGCCACCTCGGCGCTGGACTCTGTAACGGAGGCCAAGGTGCAAAGCGCCTTTGATACCCTGGCCCAGGGCAGAACCACCCTGATCATTGCCCACCGGCTTTCCACGATCCGCAATGCCGGGCGTATCATCTCCATTGCCGATGGCGTGGTCACTGAATCCGGCACCCACGCCCAGCTATTGGAAAAAGGCGGCATCTACGCAGACCTCTATCGCACGCAAAATGCAGGCGGCAGAGAATAATTGAACCTGTTTCCAATAAAGAATAAATCCCATAGTGAATGTATTATTCACTATGGGATTTATTGGTGCCGGTGACCGGACTCGAACCGGTACGCTGTCGCCAGCGGTGGATTTTGAGTCCACTACGTCTACCAATTCCATCACACCGGCAGTTACCCGAGTATTATATACCAAGTTTCTAAAAATAGCAAGCAGAAAAAATGCGGATTTTGCATTATCCCTGGTAAATTTTCGTTTGGGTGTTATACA
>JAZNQK010000094.1:0-6242 GCA_045590135.1 Faecousia sp. | reverse complement strand
CGCCGGGCTTCAGACAATCGGTGGGCTCACCGTGGGGACCCACTGCACAGACATTTTCCATACAGGGCACTTCGTCGCCCTCTTCAAAGAACACTGCCAGCAGCTCACCCTCTGCAGTGGACTCGCACTCAAAGGATGCCTTGTCAGTTTCGTATGTAAACAGAATGTCACCGATCTTGACCTGATCGCCAACCTGTTTCAGCCACTCGCCGATGATGCAGCTTTCCACAGTAATGCCAGCCTTGGGCATAATGACTGCCTGTGCCTTGGTGTTCAATGCGGCAGCAGGTGCTGCTGCGGCTGCAGGAGCTGCTGCAGGCGCCGTCGCTGCTTCCGCGGGAGCAGCGCTACCGCCGCGCAGACCGGAGCAATCCTCACCGGGCTGACCCACGGCGCAGACATTCACAAGGCAGGGCACCTCGTCGCCCTCTTCAAAGAAAATTTCCAGAAGCTGACCCTCAGCTGTGGACTCGCACTCGAAAGAAGCCTTGTCTGTCTCGTAAGTAAACAGAATGTCGCCGACCTTGACCTGGTCACCAACATTTTTCAGCCACTGACCAATGATACAGCTCTCCACTGTAATACCGGCCTTAGGCATAATGACCGCGTTCGCCATTTGTTATCCTCCTTAAATTGCTTTTTGTTATAGCATGTTAATTATAACTTATTATAACAGTATAAGTCAATAGGCATTTTCACAAAAGAAGAGCCGGGGACCTCATTTCTCAAGGTCCCCGGTCAGTTTACAGTAAAATCACGCCGCACTCCTGAGCAGCTTTGGCAAAAGGCTCCGGCAGCGGCTCATCACTGATGAGATAATCCACATCCCGGAAGTTGGCAAAGGTATACGGCATCAGGCAGCTGAGCTTTTCTCTGCCGCACATCAAGACACTGGTACGCGCTTTTTCAATGACCATTCGTTTCACCAGCATATCGCTTTCCGTTCCACAGGTAAAGCCTGCATCCACACTGCATCCCGATACACCGATAAAAGCAAGATCGATGTTAATATTGCTTAACATCTGCACGGTGTTTTGTCCGGAAACCGCAAGGTTTTTATGATTTAATGTACCGCAGCACATGGTAATGGTAGATTTTTGCAGCCGGGACAGCTCCAACGCAATGCTGGGACCGGTGGTAAACACATTCAGGCTGATATCCGGCAGGCTCTTGGCAAGGGCCAGATTGGTGGTGCTGGCATCCAAAAATACAGAGGCATTCGGCTGGATCAGACTCAGCGCCTTACCGGCAATGAGATTCTTTCCGGCATTGTTGGCGCGCATACGCACATTGAACTCCGGGTCACCCAAATGACGCACGGATTTCGCGCCGCCCCGGAATTTCACCACAGAGCCACTCTTCTCCAAAGCATCCAGGTCCCGGTGGATGGTCATCAGAGAAACCTCTGGGAACAGCGCCTGCAGCTGCTTGATGGTAACAACATTGTTCTGCTCGATATAATCCTTTATCCGTTCCTGTCGAATACTGTACATAACTGCCTCCAATGTTATAAAGGATGTTACTTAACACAAATATAACACCATTATCACACGCTTGTCAACCATTTTTTCTATTGTTTTATTGACTGTATGTCCTGCGTTGGGTATAATAAAGCAAAATGGAGGTGAACGCTGTGATCCAAAAACTGCAGATTTACATTACAGACAGTACCGATCCTTATTGGAATTTGGCTACCGAAAAGCTGCTTTTGGACAGTGTGGAGCCGGGTTGCTGCATTTTATATCTGTGGCAAAATAAGAACACGGTAGTCATCGGCAGGAATCAAAATCCCTGGGCAGAATGCCGTATGTCCTTACTGAAGGAAGAAAATGTGCACCTTACCCGGCGTCTTTCCGGCGGCGGTGCTGTTTTTCACGATCTTGGCAATCTGAATTTTACCTTCTTGCTGCGGGACGAAGATTTTGACCTTGCCAAACAGCAAGCCGTTATTCAGACCGCCTGCGCTTATGCAGGGATTCGTGCAGAGGTCTCCGGAAGGAACGATATTCTTGCAGATGGCAGGAAGTTCTCCGGTAATGCCTTTTATCACAGCCGGGGTCACGCCTATCATCACGGTACATTGCTCATCGACACTGACTCAGAAAAGCTAAGCCGTTACCTCACACCGCCAAAAGCGAAACTGGCAGCAAAGGGTGTTTCATCGGTGCGTTCCCGTGTGGTAAACCTGCGCCAACTGTCTCCTGATTTGACCTGTAAGCAAATGGAGCAATATATGTGCGATGCCTTCTCGCAGGTTTACGCATTACCTGCGCAAAACATACACCTCTGCCCTGCTGACACTCTGCAGATCCGGCAGACAGCTGCTGACTTTATGAGTCCGGACTGGCTTTACGGCACTACCCCGCCCTTCGGGTTCTCCTGTGAGGCATATTTCTCTTGGGGGCATTTCTCCCTGCAGCTGCAGACCCAAAAGAACATCGTAACCACAGCAAAGGTCTACACGGATGCTATGGACTGGTCTGTCGCCGAAACTGTGGAAAATGCGCTGACCGGAAAAATCTTTGACTTAAGTTCCTTGTGTGATGCTTTACAGCAATCCGCTTTGGAAGAAACCATCCGCAGTGATTTACAAGCGCTGCTCCAGGCGCAGCTACAATAACCAAAAGGGTGTGCATACGCACACCCTTTTATCCTTTTAGAATTCGATCTGGTCAATGACGCTTTTCAGCTTCTCGGCGCTGCGCTGCAGCTTCTGTACTTCCTCATCCGTCAGCTTATTCAGGATCTTTCCGCGAACACCATCCCGATCCACCAGAGACAGCACGCTCAGGCACACATCGCTGACACCGTATTCGCCGTGCATCATAGTGGATACTGTCAGCGCTGTACCGGCGCCGGAGAAAATACATTTGCAGATATGGCAAACAGACATTGCCACAGCATAGAAAGTAGCACCCTTGTTTTCGATGATCATGCCACCGGACTTCTTCACAAACTGCTCAACATCCTCATAATCCTGATTCCAGTCGATCCGGTCCCGGTCAGGAGAGCTTTCCTTGTAGGCATCCACATGGTTGTTGGCAATATGAACCAGCGACCAGGGTACAAAGGAGCTGTCGCCGTGTTCGCCGTATACATGGGCATGAACATTTTTGGGGCTGATATGGAAGCGCTTTGCCAGCTCAGACTGCAGACGGCTGGTGTCCAGAATCGTGCCGGAGCCAATGATCTGCCGCTCCGGCAGACCGGAGATCTTTGTAAATACATAGGTCAGAATATCCACAGGATTGGATACGATCACATACACCGCATTGGATGCGTATTTCACCACATTGCGCGCCACATCCTTCAAAATATTCACATTGGTCTGCGCCAGATCCAGGCGTGTCATACCCGGCTTGCGTGCCATACCGCAGGTAATAACCACAATATCCGAACCGGCTGCATCCTCATAATCGCCGCTGCGCACAATGGCAGGAGAATGAAACGGTGCGCCCTGATAAATGTCCAGCGCTTCGCCAATAGCCTTTTTCTTATTGATATCGATCAAAACGATCTCAGAGGCAACACCCTGGATCATCAGATCATTGGCAACTGTTGCGCCAACACTGCCTGCACCGATTACACTGATCTTACTCATAACCAAGTCTCCTTTATTTCCTCTTTTCATTCGAGGGCTATCGATACCAGTATATCGATACTTTACTATCTTGTCAATGTCTTTTTCCATTTCTTGCAGGATTTCGTAAGGTATGCTATGATATCCTTATGTTAGGAGGTTACCATATGTGCAAAAAGCTTATTCATATCTATATTCCCGTGATCCTCTGCTGCGCAGCGATGGCCTTTGTGGACAGCATCTGGCAGCCGGGATATGCTTTGAAATCTGCCGTTAAGATCTTGCTGTTTTTGGCGCTGCCGGTATTGATCCTGCACCTGCAAAAGGATGGCGGTTTTTTCTTTCTGAAACCGGACAGAAAATCATTCCTCACCGGTGCGATACTGGGCACAGTGACCTTGGGTGTGATCCTGCTTGGCTATCAACTGCTGAAGCCGTATCTGGATCTGTCTGCTATACCGGACGCTCTTTCTAAGGATGCCGGGATCAACGCAGAGAATTTTGTGTATGTAAGCATTTATATTTCGTTATGTAATTCTTTCTTGGAGGAATTTTTGTTCCGGGGTTTTGCCTTTTTGTACCCGCGTCGCAACGGCAAATCAGGCCTTTTCAATACACTCAGCGCCCTCTGCTTTGCCGTGTATCACTGCGCCATTTTAGACGGCTGGTTCTCCCCTGCTCTGTACGGTATTATTTTAATTGCTCTTTTCGGCTGCGGTCTGCTTTTCAACTTCCTTGACCGATACCGGGAACGGATCTGGGCCTCGTGGCTGGTGCATCTGTTTGCCAACATCGGTATCAATCTCATCGGTATGGAGCTCTTAGGTATTCTATAAAAGAAACTCGGGCGTGATCACACGCCCGAGTTTTTCTTATTCCACATTACACAGCAGCTGCACCAACATCTTTGTACAGATCTCCATATCCTCCACGGGGATATACTCAAATCTGCCGTGGTAGTTTTCTCCGCCGGTACAAAGATTCGGACAGGGCAGACCCTCAAAGGACAGCCTTGCGCCGTCTGTACCGCCCCGGATAGGCACCTCCACCGGTGTAACGCCGACAGCCTGCATTGCCTTCTTTGCCCGCTCGACGATATACATACACGGCTCGATCTTTTCGCGCATATTGAAGTAGCTGTCCCGGATGCGAATCGTGACTGTGCCGCTGCCGTACTTGGTGTTCATATACGCAGCTGCGGTTTCCAGCAACATCTTTTTTTGCTGGAATTTTTCCATATCGTGATCCCGGACGATATAACGAAGCACAGTATTTTCCACGGTACCTTCCATATCCGTCAAGTGGATAAAGCCTTCGTAGCCTTCTGTGCATTCCGGTCTTTGGTGCAGCGGCAGCAGGCTCTGATATTCCATAGCCAGCAGTTGGGAGTTGACCATTTTATCCTTGGCTGCGCCAGGGTGGATATTCAAACCGTGGAACTCAACCACTGCACCCGCGGCGTTGAAATTCTCATACTCCAATTCCCCAAGCGTACCGCCGTCAACGGTATAGGCATAATCCGCGCCAAACTTTTCCACATCAAAGCGGTCTGCGCCTCTGCCAATCTCCTCATCCGGAGTAAAGCCGATACGCAGCGTAGCGTGATTCATTTTTGCCGTCATCAGAAACTCCGCGGCAGTCATAATTTCTGCAATGCCCGCCTTGTCATCTGCACCCAAAAGCGTTGTACCGTCGGTGACGATCAGATGCTTGCCGTGATGTGCTTTCAAGCTTTCGTGATCCTGCTCTCGCAGATAAATCTGCTTTTCTTCGTTCAGGCAAATGTCGCCGCCGTTATAAGCAACGATCTTTGCCTTTACATCTGTATCGCTGCAGTCCGGAGAGGTATCCATATGGGCGATCAAGCCGATGGTGGGTAATTTCGGGTCGCCGGGCACCGTGCCGTAAACATAACCGTTTTCATCCATATGGGCATCTTCTATGCCCATAGCAAGCATTTCTTCCACCAGTACCGCGCCCAAAAGCTTTTGCTTATCTGTAGATGGGCAGGTTTCGGAAAACTCATCCGACTGGGTATCGAAACTAACATAGCGCAAAAAACGCTGAGAAACAGTTTCCATATTACATCCTTTCGTGTTCATAACAAATTCAGGAAATACACATCTTCTTTGGAGATTGCCACAACCAGTCTGCGGACTGGTTTCGCAATGACAGTCTCTTTTCAGTAAAAGAGCCGCCGCAGTCTGCGGCGGCTCAAGATTGTTTGCCATCAAGCAAGCTTGAATGATTTATTTGCAAGTGGAGAGCTGGAGATTTTTCTGCAAATCAAGGTTTTAAGCCGCAGGAATACTTTGTGTATTTCAAGGATTCAAACCGCCGAGTTGCTGAAAAAGATCCCTATCCGCTGAAAATCAATCATGAAAGTTTGCTAAAATTACTTTGCAGCGTTGACCAGCTCAGCAGTATCCTGTGCGATCATCAGCTCTTCGTTGGTGGGAACGACCCAGACTTCCACCTTGGAGTCGGGAGTGGAGATCTTCAGCTCAGCACCGCGCTTCTTGTTCAGCTCGGGATCGATCTTAACGCCCAGGAAGCTCAGGTACTCACAGACAGCAGCACGAACGCCGCCATCGTTTTCGCCAACACCTGCAGTAAAGGTCAGAACATCCAGACCGTTCAGTGCTGCAGCGTAAGCGCCAAC
>JAZNQK010000093.1:0-35858 GCA_045590135.1 Faecousia sp. | reverse complement strand
CAGAGTGCCGGCAAAGCCTAAAAGCGCCACCACAATTGCTTCACTCACCGGTCTGCACCTCCATCCCCAGGAGCTTCCTCCAAGTGGTGTTGCGTTTGGTGATCTCTCCATCCACCCAGCAACGGTTATCTTTCTGGAATTTAATCACCGCCGCCGTAAACTTCACACCGGCAATACCGTCATCCTTACCAACATCCTTGTAACCCAGCGCCATCAACCGCCGCTGGATGGGTGCGACCACCGGATGATCCCAATTGATCCACTGAGAAACCGTAGGGGTCTTACTCAGTGTCTCAGTACCGGCAATGCCGTCATTCTCTGCGCCAATAGCGTCCTGTACCTCCCGGATAAACTGCTCAAGCGTGTATTCGCCAGCAGGAGCTGCACCACCGAATGTGGAACGGTATTCCTGCGCGTGACCAAACCAGAAGGATTTGTTATCCCGTGTGTCGATGTGGATGAAGTGTCCATCCTTATCGGTGTCATACAAACCGATGCCCTTTACGCCAATAGACTCGGCAAACTTAGCCACTTCCGCGCAGGGGACACCGTCAATGTGGAAGTCCGCCGCCATACCCTTGCAGTGCCGGGAAGTCGGAGAGGCATTCGGCGTCCTGGCATTTTGAGTAGGACACCGGTACGCCAGGATCACAATCGGCTTGCCAAAGTGGGTGCGAATTTGCTGCAGGTATGTAACCAGTTTTTCATCGATGGGCGTGGTGCTGCAGCAACCGCTGCCGGGGCAGTCAAATTCCCTGGCGCGGAAATTCTCTGCTAACTTCGTGGGGTCGCCTTTCATATATGTCTTGATTGCCATTGGTTAAACCTCCTCATTTTCGTTTGTGGGTTCAGTTTCATCCACAGCATCAGGCTCTGCCTCTACTGCGGCATTCTTTGCATCGATAGCAGCGCCGATTTCGGCAAGATCCTCCTGTGACAGTACACCCTTCTCGTGCCACCCGGCAGCGTTAAGGATGATCTGATAGTCTGCCAGCTTACCGACCGCATCCAGCAGACCCTTTTTAATAAATCCGTTCAGTGAAAACATTGTAACTCCTCCTTAAACATTGCTGCCAAGGGCAAGGACTGCATTTGTTAGCTTTTCAATTATCGCAACCGGATCGGCTCTGCCGGTTACAGTAATTTCTCCGCTATCTGCATATAAGTAATTAATCCCACTCTTTGCGGCAATTTCTTCACCAACAGCAAAAGTGCCACCATTATATTCTTCATAAGGTGTTGATACTGCACCAGCTTCAATTTGGATATTCCAACCTTGATTAAATAATTTATTGGCTTGGCTTTCTGAAGTTGCAGTAATACTATATCCGTGGCAAACTAAGAAACATTCATCTTCTTTTAATGTAATAGTTTGTGTATAAATCTCTTTGTTTGCTACAAGGTATGCAGTCCTTACCATATTTCCATTATCTTTTACGATATAGCAATAAATGTATTTGTAACTACTACCTAAGTCATTTACTAATTCTGCGTGTGCGGTATAAGTGCCTGCAGGCAATTTCACTCTATAACCATATCTTTCTGTATAAACTCCCTCGGAAGTTGTATAGTTAACTACTGATACACCTGTTTTAAGATTCCATAGATTTTTACCGCATACAGTAATAGTTGTTGCGTTTTCGTCTGTAACTACCTCTAAAGGATAATCTTTTACTGGCTCACAGACTACCACAACACCGCTTTTCGAAAAAGTGGGACAAAGTCTATCAACTATGTTTTTACTCGACCATGCAGCTGTCCCAACTACAGAATCATCGATTCTTGCAACCTCATTTGCCGCTTTTCTTGCATCTGCCGCCGCTTGGTTTGCCGCCAAGGTTGCCTTGTCCGCATTCTCGGTGGCCTGCGTTGCCAGATCAGCAGCATTCCCCGCTCTTTGGGCCGAGCTATTGGCGTCCGTCGCCGCTTGGTTTGCCGCCAAGGTTGCCTTGTCCGCATTCTCGGTGGCCTGCGTCGCCAGATTGGCAGCATTTCCCGCATTTTTGGCTGAGGCGAGCGCGTCTTCTGCAGCTTTCAGGGCCTGTTTAACCGCTTTATTAACGGTTCTTACTTCCGTTTCAGTATACGCATAATCGGACGGCTTCTCCTTTGGAAGAACATTAAACGCAGCATAGGCAATCACATAGGTCTTCTCAGAATCCCACGCAAAGGCACGCAGCGGGGCTGCCGTCTGAAGCAGAATGTTGGGCACATCACACACCCGCACTCCGTTCTCCTCTTTCACCTCGACTGCCAAGCCATCAGATAAGGTGCCATTTTCAAAGTGAACTTCGCCGCAGTCGATATCCAACTCCAGCTGCTGGTTCAATTCCCACTGATAAAAACACGGTCTGTCGTTTGCGATTTTCATAACCGCTACCTCCTGGATTAATTTATAATCTCGTCACACTGCAGCTGCGAGATGACACCCTTCTCCACAGCCTTGCGTACCATTTCCGCACTCCACAGACCCTGTGCATACCACTTTTTAATTTTATCGTACATAGATTACACCTCCAGCAGAGTGTCGGTCATCATAGCTGTGTAAGTGACCTGTGCTTCGATCCGGTCATCCTGGGAAGGTTCTGCGAGTGCATCATACTCCCATGCTCCCTCGATGACTTCAGCCGTTTCCACGATGTTACAGCCAGAGAAAGAGGAGGTGTATTCATTACCGTCTGCGCCTTTTTTGGTAATAACAACGACTGTCTTTGTCCGTCTTGCACGGTCACAAGCGTACTCGAAGCCGTCAATTTTTACTATCATTTTCGTACCTCCTTAAACATTCCAGTTATCGATGGACATAACATAGCAAACAGCATAGCTGCTGCCGTGAATCGTCAGGGTAGTTGCATCACCTGAAAATCCGAAATTCGCGTATTCGCCCCCGCATATCTTTATTGCCTCAACAGTCGTGCCTTTATCTGCCATACCAACAGCATATGCACATACGCCGCTGTTTGTTTTACCAACGACCAAATGTGCACAGTGACCACCTCTTGCAAGCATAAACGGTATATTGTCTTTACCGAAATCATAGGCTCGGACCATCGTGCAGTTTATATAAGTGCTTCTAAAGTCCATACAGTCGACAATGCTCTTGCCGTTCATATTCACCGAACCTGTCATAGTGCCGCCAGACTTAGGGAGGAATGTATCAAATAAAGAAGGTTGCGGGTCGGTTAAGGCATCCAGTCGTTCGATATTGAGTCCGGACATAACAACACGGTACAGGGGCATATCGTTCTCCGTAGCACCTTCAGCATTGATGTTCCCAGTGATATAATCCGGATCTGCTGGATCGCTTTCTGCAGGCACACCCTTGATCACAATCAGATTGCAATCCTCGATACCTGTCTCTGCGTTACGGGAGTATCGGGCGACAATCAAATCATGGCGTAGGAGTCTCTGCTCGCCGTTCTCGATAGTCACATCAACATAGGCGCCGGGATCCAGCTTAATATGTCTGCCCTGCATCATCAGTTCGCCATCGGAAACTCTGATCTGATTATTGGTTACCACCGCAGCGTTGAACCCGGACCCGGCTGCCATAACAAATTGGCCATTCCTGATCAACGACTCAAAAAGAGATGCCATATCTGCGGCCGTAACATGACTCCGGCCAGCATAGCCGGTCACTAAGTGTAGATTTCCCATAAGTATTACCTCACTTCATAAGATATCGTTACCTGACCATTTTCGACGACCGCGATCTTTTTTACGATTTGGGCGGTGGCCGTCAATTTGGTCACATGGTCTGTGGCGCTGATAAGGTCTTGGATGTCGTATTGTTCGTCGTCTGCACTCAAACTCGCCTCGATAGCGTCAGCCTGCGCCAGTTCCCGGAATTTATCAACGCCTCCTGCCTCCAGTTCTGCAGTCGATTCAGCGTTGGAGTTCTCGTAGACGGCAACACGCTCATCAATACCAAACATACTCTGGACCTTGCTGATCAGCCCGGATTCATCAGCATACAGGTGGACCACCTCTCGGGCCGCCAATTCGCCACGGCCAAGACATATCAGGTGATTAACTGGATTGTAGTGCCTTTGCGCTTTGAAAGCTATGGAATCAGAGTCCAGCTCCCCGGCCTGCGTATACTCGCCCCTTGCGGTGGCAGATATGCGGACCTTTCCTCCTGAAAAAACGAATTGGAGTTTACCGCCTACCGTAGAAAGCATCTTTCGGATACCATCATAGGCTGGGATATACCGGTTCATAGAATAGCTGTCGATTTTTAACCCCGAGTCAGCATCTGAGACCTCAAAGAGCTCTTCCAGACCTGCACGCATAAGCAATGCGCCAATAACAGTATTGGCTTCTCCGCTAATGATCAAATAATCTTTCCCTGAATCCGGCTCCAAAACTTTAGAATTCAGCAATCCGTGCCATGTGCGGCCGGTATAGATCACTTCCCCAGCCCCTGTATCGCTCTGTATGCTGTCTACTTTACCACCGTATTCTGTATCCTCTATATAGACAAACGAGCCGCCCGTGCAACAGTGTTCGCTCGCAGGTAACTTTAATTCGAAGTCGTTCTCATCTTCACCATAGGCGATGTCAAGTCTGTACGCCCGCAGAACGCCGAGATCTTCCATTGCGGGATTTGTATAAATCAAATCCATTTCGGCTCACTCCGTTCTTCCAGCAGGATCACATCAATGCCAATAGAACCATCCCACGATACAGCGTTACTTCCGGGGGGGATCTTTTCAAAGATGTAGGATATCCGGTTACGGCTATTAAACATATTGGTAACAGTTCCGTCCACCGCCACCTTAGTGATTGTCTTTGCTAGGGAGTCGACAACAACATACTCCCCTTCCTGCAGGGTGCACTGCACATTGTATAAGTGTCCTGCGATGTAGATTCCCGGTGCCTCACAGGGCCCGAACATCGTCAATCTAAAATTCGAGGGAACAAAGCTTGTATTGAGCAGTTCGGACTGAGTAAAGGCCGAGGTATAATCAAAGGGATAGTCAAAAGGATACCCCGCTCCAGAGGAAACGGCAGCCGCCTTCCGGAAGGAGAATTTGCTTTCACGGATCCAAAACGAGGCATCACTGGACAAAGTCAGCGTGACATCCATTCGGCACTTTGCCTTCATATAGTTGGCCTTCTTGGATCCGATAATATAGCAGGGATAATAGTAATCACCAATGACAATCTTGCCAGGCTTTTCTGCCAGGATGTCTTTTTCTGCGACTTCAAGGAGCAGATTCCGCGCTGACAGGCCGGCAGCAGCGGAAGAGCAAAAGATCACGACAGGCAGTGTGCGGGAGGTGATCCCGCGGCGAAAACCGGAAATCCGATCGTTTCTCGTGACCGGCTCCCAATCATAGTCGTGCAGATCGTTGCTGCTGACATAGATACCATTCCGGCCAAAATCAATAACCTCATTCATATGGTTTATATACTGCAAACGCTCCTGCATACTTACACCGCCCTTACCAAACGCCCAAACTCACGGTTATTAACCTTAAACTGCATTTTAGACAGAGCATCCTCCAGTATGTCTGGAAGCTCCTCTGTAAATGCCTCAAATGCAGCAAGCATCTCATCTGAGGTGCCGCCGACACCGCTCTGCGCCATATCTTGCGCCACGGCGTTGATCCATTTCTTGTTATTGTGCAGGGGGACAACCGCCTCAGCACCGTTACCTTCGAGAAAGCCCGTCTGCCCCTTTTCCAGAACAGCGCCCTGCTCCAAGCGTGGGATGTCAGCGATATTAAATCCCATACCACCAACAAGGGGTACCCACTCCGGAATCTTGATTGCATTGATACCGTGGATAAATCCGTTGATACCGTCGATGATAAAATTGATGGGGATCTTAAACGCCTCTTGGATGCCTTCCCAGATAGAACTGAATATCTCGCTGATACCGGCCCACGCCTTATCCCAGTCGCCGGTAAAGACCCCGGTTACGAATTCAATGATCCCGGAGAATACACCCTTTACCGTATCTACATAATTCATTATCAAATCAAAAGCACCACACACCGCACCACTGAGGATTTCCGAAATAGTGGTGAAAGATCCCTGAAGGGGCACAAGCGCCACCTCAATGAGCGTAGAAACGACGCTGATAAGCGGCGTAAGCAGGTCAGAGATTAGACTCGCAATGGGGTCAAGGACACTGACAACGAGATCCAGGATGGGCTGCAATAGATCTAAAATAGGCTGGAGCAAGTCCAGAAGAGGCATTAGCATCTCCAGTAAAGGAGGGAGCAGTGTTTGAACGATTTCGATGATAGGCGGTAAAAGCATCCCAATAAGAGAAACAAGTACTGGCAAGACCGCTTCAACGATCTGCAATGCAATCGGAACCACAGCATTTATCAGGTCAAACAGTATCGGTAGAAGTTGCTCAGATAGCTGTAGCAGCGGCGGTAAAATCCCGCTAAGGAGCGAGGTAAATACGGGGGCGAGCATGGATATCATATTATTGATCGTGGGCATATTTGCAAGGATCAGATTAAGGATCGTCTGGATAACCGGCATAAAAGATACACCCAGCTGATTTCCCAATGCGCCAACACTTTGGTTTACATCGTCCATGGTATCGCCCAAAACGACGCCGGCATTGACTGCTTCATCGGACATAACCAAGCCCAGATCATGGGATCGCTTAGTCAGCTCAGCAATTCCTTCTGCGCCACCGTTCAGCATAGGCATCATCTCAACGCCCGACTTGCCAAACAACTCTGTTGCCAGGCGGGCTTTTTCGGTTCCGTTTTCCATATTGGCAAGCGCATAGATCGTCTCGTTCATCATAGTTTCCTGGTCCTTCAGCTTGCCATTTGCATCGTAAATCGACACACCCAATGCATCAAACTTCTCTTGCGCAGAAGCCGTACCGCCTGCAGCACCGTCCATAGCGGAGACCAGTGTTTTCATACCGACCTCCAGCTTATCTATGTCCATTCCGTTCTGACCGAGAACATATCCCCACTCCTGGTATGCCTGTTTACTGATACCGATTTTTTGAGAGCCTTTATCGATTTCGTCCATTGCACCGGCAGTATTATTAGCCAGTCCAACCAGACCGGCGGCAGCAGCACCGGCGCCGGCAACGACCGCACCGCCCCACTTGGCTGCAGTACTGACGCCTTTTAACAATGTCTTGCCGACACTACCCGCTTTTTCGTCCGTTTTGCTTAAGGATTTTTCCGCAGATTCGGTATCCACAAAAACGGATCCAACAAGACGGAATATTTCAAGAGCCATTAAACGAAACCTCCTTCCTCAAGCTCTCTTTCGACTTCGTCGATTTCATTTATTATCTCTGCAGTTGACCGACGATCGATATTTGCACCGGTAACACGATCTTTGTACACTGAGAAGCTCACCACTTGACCGGTAATTGCCATAACCGGAAGCTGCGCAACCCACTGCTGGAAAAGCCGTTCATCACGGTTCTTTTCAAGAGCCGTATCAATTAGTGCAATACCTATATCGATATCTAACTGCAAAATATACTCAATGTTATGATATCTGTGCAGCAGTAAGTCGATCAGCTCTGCTTCATCAACTTTGCTGCAGCACCGAAAAAAGCAGCTAAATCATTCTCCTCTGCCAGCTGCTTCAGGTTGGAAAACAGCGTGCTCAGATCCAGATCGGCGACTTCCTGCGCGGTCATCTCAAAGATGCTGGCAAAAAACTCATAGAGAAGATTTTCACCAGCCTGCTCAGTGGCCACATCAAGGAGATACCAAATGAAATCAAATCCATTATCCCAAATATCCTTACCGGAGTTGGCTGCTTTGCTGAGCTCCTGGATTTTATCCTTGACGCCCAGCTTTTTGAGACAACGAACAAATGCAGGGATATCGCTGGTTATTAACTTACGCATAATTAACCTCCAATGTGAAATAAGGGCGGCTCAGCAGCCGCCCTTTGTGATTATTCGGCGGCGACTGTCTTAATGCCGGTGTACAGAGTGGGAATCTTATCCACCCACTCCAAAGCATTCAGCTTCAGCTTAGGACGGGCTTCATCCTGCCAGATACGGCCCTCCACGGAGCCGGGATCATCATCTGCGTTGATGTCATGGATCGTGCGTTCCACGACAAAGGATCCACCACCGCGGGTCAGGCCGACAGCTGTTGCGCTCTTGGCGTCGGCACCGACATAGAACTTGCCAACACCAAGCTGAATCTGCTTGACATTGGCAGCTGCACCGGGTCCAGAGATCTTCCAAGGCTCGGTACGATCACCGCTCGCAAGGGTATCATCATTGTAGACACCCTCGAACTCAAGCTCTGCCACAGCTTCGGTCTTTTCGGAAAAATTCCAACTGGGATTGGAGCGGCAGATCGCCCGGGGCAGCTCGATCTGGAGCGCATCACCGGACTTTGTCTTGCCAACCCATTTCACATATTTATAATCGCTTTCCAGCACCGCACCGGCACCGGTATAGGTAGCATTGGCCACAGTTTATTCCTCCTTTGTGATTTCAAACAGCTGCACAGAAAAATGCAGCTGAATATGTTGCAATGTCTTATCTGGGTCATCCCGATCGAAACGGCCTTCCCGAAAAAAGGTGGGGAGAATCGTTTGCTGGGGCAGATGCACATTTGCAAAGAGCTTTTCGATATCATCAGCAAGCTCCTCAATGCGTTTCGAATCTATGGAACGATCCCAAAGATCGACCTCCAGGCTGAAATCGTCCCGGTCCTCCAAGAATGAAACGCCCTTCAGCGTGTAGGTCTTATAGGGATAAACGGCATCCGGCGGTGCCTTTTTGTGATAGGTTATACCGGGTGTCGTTTGCAGCTGCGTACGGATCAGCTTTCTAAGGGCTGCAGTTTTACTCATTGGTCCTCACCTCCACCGACATACTCCTGCTCATCGATAAGGCGAAGAGCTTCCGCTTCATCTTCCAGCGCGCTCAGGTATTGACTCTGGATCTCAATGATCTTGGCGATATTGCCCTGTACAGTATCCTTTAAAATGCCGCGCTTAGGCTGCCCACTGGTCCCCAGCTCATGGTCTTCCGTGTACCAGGAATCCAGCTTGGCTCCGATCTCCAAATGAGGAAGCCCGCTTTTGGCCCACGGCACCTTGTAGATGATAGCAGTCGACTTATATCGCACAAAACGATCCTGCACCGAACCCGGCAACCTTTTCACAGCAGCTCTTGCAGTGCGGGCAAGGAATTTGCCGGCATCGCGCAACGCCGCTCTGGTAAGCTCCAGCATAGTGTAGGACGCCCGGTCGACAGAGCTTGTATAGGTGACGCCGTTCTTACTGAACTTCACTACAGACTTAGGCACACTCATGACGGGTTTACCTCCCTGTAACAGATAAGCTCTAACTCCTGTCCGGCCCGGTAGGTGCGCAGCACACGGTAGCGCTGCCCCTCATATTCCACATGCTGCTCGTTGTCATAGTCAAGGTAATCTGCAAGCAGAAACTTGATCTCCGGCTGTAGACCAACTGCCTGTGCCTGGTAGAATTCTTTTTGACCAATACTTCGCACAGAGCAAAAGATTTCTCGCGATGTTTCTGTTGCAACAGGATCGCCGAAATCATCAGTACCGATCTTTTGGCTGATAAGCAAAAGTAGATCATTCATCGCTTGTGTCCTCCGCAGAGAAGCCGTAGCCCGTGGTAGACATCAAGGATCCTTTGAGATCGTCGTAAAGCTTCAAATACCGCTCACTCTTGACAGGATCCTCAGCGTAGTGTCCTTTGCAGTATAACTTCACTGCCTTCAGGAGCGTGGGATCAAGTTCATTCGGCGCATTTTCAGGAATGGCAATACCGACCTGACGGAGGTCATCCAAGCAGGCGGCAATATCATCAATGATGTCAACATCCTTCTTGTTATGGCTGATGCCAATTGCGTGCTTAACCTTCAAAAGCACTTCAAACAACGAACGCACCTCCTTTATTGGATATTGGTGGGGCTGTTACGCCCCACCGGGGATAGATCAGGCAGTCTTGACGGTCAACTCTGCGAAGCCCTTGTCGTCGATCAGAGCACCCTCGCCACGGGCGTAGCCGGAGTGAATGATCTTGTGGGTCTTAATATCGCGATCCTTCTCGATGATGACATCCTGGATCATGTTGTACACAACCTTTTTGCCGTCACCAACCAACAGCTTGCCGTCTGCAACAGCATCCTCGATCTTGATCGCTGCACCAAGGATCGTACCTTCCTGACCTGCCTGCGCAGAGGGCTGGAAGACGGGACGACCGGTGGTGTCGACCATACCAACGAGGTAGGTGTACACAGTCTTACGGGTGCCGTACACGCTGACAGCGCCAACGCGGGCCAGCAGACCAAACAGAGTGGCCATATCCTTGTATGCAACAGTGTTGGCAGCTGCAGTGGAGATCTTATTGGCAGCGTTCATACCGGTACCGATGGTGCTGACAACATCAGCAGCCATAGCTGCGCCCAGACCGTTGGAGATCTCGTTGACAAGATAATCCTCCAACGCATCGATGCTCATCTTCTCCATAGCATAAGAGATCTCGATGTGCTTGGAGAAATCCTTGCCGGACAAAGTCACCTTAGCAAAGCCGTTTTTCTCGTCGTCGTTGGCCGCACCCTCTGCCACAGTCTTAGCAGCACCTGCATCGACTGTAGTGTGCTTGACTACCTCCAAGATGGTTCCGGTACGGTACATGGTCACATCGCCAAGGATGGAATGCTGAGTGCTTACCAAGTCCCAAATGGCATTGACCATAGTGGTGGGCATGGGTGCGGAAGAGTTGGCAGTGGTATGCGTAAAAGCTGCACGCTCTTCACGGGTCATCTGATCACCGCGATTTACCAAGTCCAACAGGAAAGCGCGGCGATACTCAGGGCTGTCTACGCCGGGAGTCTGCTGCTCACCACTCGTATTTGCACCGCCAAGGTTACGCAGGTCACGAACCGGTTCTCCAGCACCTGCTGCAACCATGTTACGCAGAGCCTGCCGATTCTCGGCGTCTGCGCGCAGTCTGTTTCTCTGCTCGATCAGCTGCTCTGCCTCCTGACGCAAGGCAGTAATATCAGCGTTGGGGTCTTCCATCTGGCTGCGGATTTCGGCCAGACGGGCATTAATCTGTTCCAAATTCATAGTTACATTTCCTCCAATTTAAGTAATAAAGCAAGTTCTTCTTTTTCCCTCTTGCGGTGCTCCTCCGCCTTCCCTGCGATCCATCCGTCAAACAGCGAACGGGCACTGATGGATGTCATATCGTTTGCCGGAATGGAAACGGCGCTGACATCATACAGCTTGTTAATGCGAAGAATGGTGCGGGTACAGGTCTCGTGACCGGAATCATGATCCACGGTATACTCCTTGCGGTCCTCTCCAACCACAAAGCCAAAGGACATCCTGTCCGTATACCCGTCCTTGATTTCCTGATACAGCTGCCTGCCCAGCTCCGTACCGCCAAGATCGGCGGTGATAAATAAACCCTTAGCATCGATCCGTAACTGAAGGGTGTTATTTCTTGTTCTGGCGATTACCCGACCCTGATGGTCATACTGCATGATCACATCGGACATATCACACTCATCGAATGCGCCGGGATCGATCCGCTCCTCCACGGTATAGCCGCCGTAGGTATAGAGCGCATAAATATCATTGAAGGTGGTGGCATAGCCCTCCACGATCATACCTTCGTTTTCACTGGGCAGCGCACGGACTGCCACCGGCATGGTCATGCGGTACTCTCTACCCTGCTCCAGCTTCATTTTCTGAAGTTCACTAATAGCTGCGTTTCTTGTTTCGACGGAGGGCATGTTATTCTTCTCCTTTTTTTCATCTTCATCTGAATTATCTGCAAACCACTTTTTTATTACAGCCGCCCATTTTTCCTTATCCGGACGAGACTCATCATCTTCTAACCGCTGAAGGCACTCATCCTGGGTGCATTCCATCTTGATATATTCAGGGCTTAGATCTTCAAGATACGACCGAAATGAAGAAGTAAGAGTAGTCATGATAAACCAAACATCGGTCGCCCCATGTTTTTTACGTTTCGCTGTAGAAACATAAGCAGACCGCATGTCCAAAACAAATCGGTGGGCATAGGCACGAGCATCTGTTGCGTGTTCTTCTTGGTACCTCAATGCACGAGAGATTCGATCATAATCCCACACCACATCGCTCTGTCCCATATTCTCTTTAACATAGGAACTTTTTCCGGAGCAAGGAGGCCCGTATACAACCTTAAAACTCATGCATTATCACCTTTCTTATCATCTAAATCCTTCCTCGATTCTCCAAGATTGTAATACTCTCCACGAACAGGAAACGCTTTGCCCATGTCGTCAGGCAGAGGCGGCAGATTCCACATCTCGCGGATCTCGTCACGATTCATAAGGGCACGATCGGCAAACGCAATACTAATTTGTCGTTTTTCGGCATTGCTCATATACTGTAGCCGATTAGCGGAGGCGATCACCCGGTTACCGGCAACCCGTTCACGAGAGCTGTACAGCATCCGGTCCAGAGCCTCCGTAGCGTTGACGCCAAAAACTTCAACCACACCTTCAAAAAAAGCACCCATAGCATCTCCGAACGCCTTGTTCTGCAGAATCTCATCATTGACGCCGAAGTAGTTATATACATTCTTTTCAATAGCAGCCATTTGCTTATCGTCGATAACAAAAGGTTTGCTGGAAATCTGCTGAATAGAATCATAGGTATTGGGGAACAGAAGGATTCCACCGTCACCGGATGCCAGGTTATTTGCCGTGAAGCGTTTACGCTCCTTGACCAGATCTTTGGGATCCTTAAAGTTGGTCAAGCGAGCCATAAACCGATATGTAGCTGCACTCTTGACACCTTCGGAAATACCCTGATTCTGAATATTGATCAGTTCCATGGTAGGCGTCAGGGCCCTGTTTGTCTCCCCAAAGAAGTCATCAGAATACTGAAACTTGGTGAGGATCTCACATTTGGAGAATTCCACGGCTGCACATTGACCGTTGGCAAACATATACCTCAACCACAGTTCGCCGGCATACTCTCGGAGCTCACAGCGAGAAGGGAGTAATGTGCAGACACCCGAAGTCTCGCCAAATTCATTAAGTACCGGCACAAGAAATGCATTATTCTGCATATCCAAAATCGTGGATGTCCGATACAGCCATTGGCTCCATGTCTGCCACGAATTAGGAGCTGCCTTAAGCTGCTTGACCATCGTAGGTTTCGCACTGCCCTGAAAATCGATGTGCAATTTACTGATGTGGGTTGCTCGGACATGGATTGCACTGCGAACCAAAGCACTTTCGTACAGCTGTCCACTCCAACTATTGAACACCGGAGCATATCCGGTCAGCGTTTTGAAATACTGCCCCGCAGCAGTATTGGCCTTATTTCGGCCGAATATCCATTCAAAAAGTCCCATAGTTTACCTCGCATTTTTCAACTGATACCCGATTTCGCTGTACCACTTTTGTCGGACACACAAGGCATCCAGTACAGCAGCAGTACCGTCGATTCGATCGGTTGCGTTGATCTTGATAAGTTTGCATCGCTCTGTCTGCATATCCAGCTTGACTCCGGCATTGCAAAGATGGACCCGGAGCAGGTCGTTGTCGCCAATGCAAATGGTTTTGTCCCGGATCAGGCCTTCTGCTTCATGGATCACAGGCGTCAGATTGTAACCCTGGAACACATCGTCCATATGAAAACCTTGCTGCGCCAGATCCTGCACCAGATACTGAGCCGTATAGCGGTCATAACCAACCTTCAGCGGGTAGATCCGGTATCGCTCAATCAGCTGCACAAACCACTTGTAACAGTCCACATAATCCACAAAATTGTCACCGCTTAGGGTCAGCCATCCGCGCTGCACAAACAGAGCATAGGGCAGATCGTCACGCTCGGTAGCGATATCCAGCTTGTTTTTCGGTAGGAAGAAGTGAGCAAAGATGTAAAGCTTGCCGTTCTTCTCAATGATGATGCAGCAGGCGGTCAGATCCGTGGTGCGGCTCAGATCGATACCACCCACACAGTAGCAGCCCTTGAAATCCTCCAGGTGCAAGGTTGGTCCTTGAAGGGCATCAATGTTCTCAGCCGGCAGCCACGCCACAGAGGAATTCTGCTTGATGTTACAGTACTTGACCAGAAATTCTGTACGCTTACTCAGACTGCTTTTTGCGATGTTGATCTGTTCCTGCAGAAATGACACCGTGATGCTGACGCCAAGGTTCGGATTGGACTTGCGCAGCTCGTCGATATCGTCCCACTTATTCCGGTCATCGATGATGTACAGGAAGGGAGCAAGCCGGGTCTCATTGCTGGTACCCAGCAAGAACCGGGTGGAGCGTTTCATTAGTTCATCGTAGATACCCTCATTCTCGTAGCCTGCTGTGCTGATGGATAGCGTCAGCGGCTGCTCACGAGCACCCACGGCGGAGGTCATAACCTCATATTGCTTCAGACCGCGCTCACCGGGCCAGCTGGCGATCTCATCACACACAGTCAGCTGTGGATTAAAACCGTCGGACTTCTTGCTGTTGAAGGCGATTTTCATCACGGAGCTGTTGGTCGTTTCCAGATAATAGTCCGACTTTCTGGGCCGGATCAGCGCCGCCAGTTCCGGCTCTTTCTTCACGGTTTGCCAGAATGCAGAGTAGATCAGATCCGCCTGGGCCAGTTTCGGTGCTACGCAGTAGATTTTCGCACCGTACTCTCCGTCACAGACAAGCACATAGGCAATGATCGCAGCAGCGAGCAAGCTTTTGCCGTTCTTTCTGGCGATCACAACGAAGGCTTCACGGAATTGCCTACGGCCGGTCAGATCCATAACGCCGAACAGTGTCGCCACAAGCGCCTTTTGCCAAAGCTCCAGCTTCAGCAGGTCGTCCCTGCCTTCGCAGTGATGACAAAAATTTTCGATAAAGCGGATCGCTTTATTTGCTTTCTTGGCGTCGTACTTAAAACGCCCTTCAAGAAGGCCTTTAGTCAGGTATGCGTAGAATATCCGGATCCAGCTACCAACACGCTCGGCACCGGACTCTATTGCTTCCTGATATGCAAAAATCGGGTTATTCATCGTTCATCAGTGCCAGGAGCTTGCCTCCTACGGGGGAGTCAGGCAGGATCCGATCCAGCCGCTCACAAACACCGGCATAATTCTTGACCATGGAGTTATATGCCTGCAGCGCGGCTGTGGCTTTATTGCCGGACTGATTTTTGCCGTTCTGGTAACCCTCAGTGCAGCCGGCAGCATTAATCTCTTTCTGCAGATCTTCCAGTGTGACCTGCATAAATGCCGCCTGGGAAATAAGGGGCAAAGCAACTGCCCGTTTTTTCTCGGAAAGTCCTTCGCAAAGCTTCTCAAGTTTGCACTGGACCTCCGAAATCCTGGTTTCTTTTTTCTTCTTGGCCATTCTCCTGGCACCCCCTTTCCCGCGTGTGAGAGGAATTCCGAACTCTGACGCCCGGTCTTCATACCCCCTGTTGTGATTTTCACAACGGGGGGAGGTCCCGCAGGCGGATGCTACCGCCAGGACCAACTGTGTATCGTCGATTGCCGGTCATCTTATGTCGCATCCGGTGATGATCACGGCACACCAGACGGAGATTGCTCCAAGCCATGGCGATCTCCGGGTCGTTGATATTCTGCGGTGTCAGTTCCACCATGTGGTGAACGATGTCACCGGGAACGATCTCGCCCAGCTCCAGGCAATCCTCACACAGGCCGTGGACGCTCTTGGCATAGGCAGTCCGGTTGTTCTGCCATGCTCGGGATTTATAAAAACTCTCTGCAAAATCTTTCATAGCAAAATAAAAATGCCAGCACCACGAATCGCTTCTTGCGATACATGGCGCTGGCACTAAGGCACTGGCACTGGTGAAATATTTACGACAGATTCGTTACCGCACTTCTTGCAGTAAACGATCAGAGACCTTGCCTCCGTCTCCGGCAGCAACTTCAGGATCTTATGGCCGCAGACCGGACATAGGAACCATTCCCTGTTTGTCATAATTTTACCACAGATCGAATTGTTTTGCAACACTTTTCACCTCGATTTTTTTAAAACTCCCCATTATTATACACTACCCCAAGACCGATTTTTGCTATTCAGTTGAGTTTCTCCGGGAGCAGCGCCATCATATGACAGAACCGGCCGTAGCTGTTGGTGCATTCCGTCTTGTCGGTGATAAATGCACCGGGCGGCGGTGCCAAATCGTCACCTTCTGACACATATTCATAATGTGCCTCCGGGCGGCTCAAGTTTCTGCTGGTGCGCCAAGTGCGATCACCGATATACCGACGACCTTTTTCCCGTGGCTCCTTTGTGAGATACTTCGCCCACCGCTCAGCACCGTCGGAACCAAAACGGTCAAACTCGATATTGTCACCATTGCGCAACCACAGCTGCTTGATGATTTCAAAGTCTGCCCCGGTGGCATTTGTTATGAAATGGTGATGAAGGCGACCATCTGAATGGTAGCCCTCTGTTGTACGCACATATAATAGTTCCTGGCCCAAAGGCCTTCGGTGGGCACGCAGCAGGCGAATGAAATAGGAAAGACGCTTGTCTGCAGCCTCCCGGTGGATGGGAAGATCTTCGTCTCTATAGGTTAATGTAATGACAAGGTCATTACTCTTGAAGTTTGACGCAAGCACAAGCATCAGCTTTTGCCACGACAGCTTTGCGTTGAGTGCCTCACGCGCTGGGGTTGAGATCAGCTGTCGGGCATCCCGGCGGGCAGTCTGGTTCTGGGTGTGGATGGCGGTATATTGCACCGCCATCCATAACCTTCCCGCTTGAATGATCTTCCTTCGTTCCTTAGCCATCGGCAGGCCTCCAGAAGAACACTGTATATACACCATCTCGCAGGGTTACGCTGATCAGTTTACCGCCAAGCTTATTGATGGTTACGATAGTCTCATCCAGTTCCTGATCCCACGAGCAGTATTGGTAATCATATATACCCTTTCGTTGATGCTTCTTGGGGCATAACGCGTGAATAAGTAACACCAGCAGCATGCCGGCGATGCCGGCAACTGCTGCAATAATGATAGTCATTATAATAAGGTTTGTCATCTCAACCCTATCCTTCCATCAGAAGTGCGGTCGCAGCTTTGTTTCTATTTACCGAATACTTGCACTTTCCGTCGATGTTTGCGCCGCAGTCGTAACTGCAGTTTTCATCCTCGTCGGCCATATCGACCTTGCCAAGGTATTCGCACCATTCCGTGTAAGAAATAAAGCCGTTGCGGTACAGGTAATCGGCGAGGGTAAAAACACTCGCCTGCCGTGCCAATACCTCTCTTGCAATACAGGGGCGACCATTGCCCTGCTGAGATTTCTTGAAATCCCAATAGTGCTCGACTGCGGTGTCAAGCATCCTTTTGATTTTCCGTCTATCATCTTTATTCATTCTCCCAATCTCCTTTCTCCACGGAAACAGAAATTCTACCCTTCTGTAATGTAGTGGTAGATGCAGACTAACGGAATGATGATAGTCTTCCCCCGGTCGGCGGCAGGATAGATCCGCAACTGTTTCTCATCAGCATGAAGACCGCAGTCCTGGAATTCTGTCACATCGCCGTTGAGCCAGTGCACTGTAATGTTGCAACGCTTAGGCATCAAACCACCCTCCTTCTCATTTCTTCCACGATGGCCCGCAGAGCACCTTTGAATTTTCCGCCCTGTTCCGCGTCGGCATTAGTAATCTTTATAAGATAGCCGTTAAGCTTGTTGAAGTCTGTCTGTAGCTGATCAAATAGAACCCTGAAGGCGGCTGTGTCAGGGCTGGCAAAATTGGACTGCTTCTGCACGGCCTGCAATTTGGCTTCTGCATCTTTAGCGGTCTGCTCAGCAGCGATCCGGGCATTTGTTGCATCCTCGGCTTCCTTCTGTGCAGCTTCCAGTTGAGCTTGCAGTTTTCTTTCAGCCTCCTTAGCTCCCTCTTTACGGGCATCTTTTGCAATACGCTTATGCTCTTCGGCACTTTCGATGGCCTTTTCGGCCCGGGCAGAATTCAGTGCAGCATTGAGCTTATCAATTTGCTCCTGCCATGCAGCCTCAGTGCTCTTCGCACAGGCGGCGATCTGTTGGGCGTCCAAAAGCTTCTGCTGCAGATCCCGAATTTCGGCATCTGCCGTCTCCTTAGCAGCCTTCAACTCATCGCGTTCCTTGATAGCTTTCTCCAGATCCCTGGAGGACATATTTGCAACATCGTGTTCCTGCATGAGCTCCTCCCGGTCTTCTTCCGGAAGGGCAAGGAGCCGAACTGCATTGGTATAGCTCAAATTCGCAGGCGCTTGCGAATTTGGATTCTGTTCCCATTCCCGGAACAACTTCATGCAGTTATTCGCGCTGCGGTGGGACATCAGGCACTCCCTCTCAATATAAGCGCCCCACTCACCGTGGCCCACAAGAGACTTTGCTTCCAAAAGCCGCTTGCCTACTTCAATAGCTGCCATAACAGCCATTTGTCTTGCTTGATTGGTGATCGCCACGATCTCCGCGGCAATGGTATTGCTACTGCGTCCGGGGACAGTGATCGGTTCTTTAACGGTCATTTCACTCATGCTGTTTTCTCCTTCATTTGAATTATGGGTACCCCTTGTTTATCACGGGGACTTCCGTCTGACATCCAAGCTTTCCATACACTCAAGAACTCTGCATATTTTTCAGCTGCAGGCTGGCGACCGCGATCATTTCCGTAGCCGTGAATTTGCCTCATATGTATTGTTGCGCTTTTGCTGGATCGTGGTGCCATCTCAATAGTTGCGAGCGATTTTTCACGAGACGTAGCCTTACGCAGAAACAAGATATCGAGTTTACCTGCCATATGTCTGGCGGCATAACCGCCAACGCAATGGTTGAGAGCATTACCTTCTTCAACAATTGCTTCAGAGGACTCAGGCACGATAATACACAAGCCCCCATACTCAAACTCATAGATGGCACGTTTCTTTTTAAGTCTTGCAGCACCCATTGACTGTTTCTTCTCAGATCGGATAAGCTTTGCCACTTCCTCCGCATCGTCGTGCTTTCGCCGAAGATTCTTTGGCATAGCGACTGTTTTTTGCGAAAGATCGTAACCGATAAGTTTTGCGTTTCGCAGGTAGTCAAGCCAAAGTTGGAGTGCTGTTTCAAACTGGCGGGTGGGCTGCTTTTCTACATAATGTTCTGCAGCAGAAAGAGAACATCCGGATCGAATAGCAGCATCGACCAGCAGATCATAATAATACCGGTTGTGGGTAAATTCCTTATAGTGTTGGGTAAAATCTGCAAGGCACTTAACTGCACCATGCTTTTTCAAGCGTTGATAGCAGTAAAGAACATCTACATCCTTAGAAAAGGAAAGAAACGGCTTGACCTCAGCTTTTGGAAGTTTCATAAATCCCTGCACAGTATTTGCTGACCAGTTTAAGCTTCTAACATTTTTTTTGCAGAAACGAATCAGATCACTGACCGCTCCGTTCAGGCCAAGGCGGACAGCCATCTCCATATTGGGGAATTGCACATATGCAGAAAGATAGCTAACAACATGACAAAATGTAGACCTCGGGTCGTATATGCTAAGGTGGTGATCAGAGTTAAAGTATTCGCCCATTTGACAATACCGCAAAGAAGTCTCTTGAATAATTTGCGGGTTTATCAAGTGTGTTCCGTACTCTCGAAGGTAGGGATAGTCATAATAGCGAAAAGGCTCATATACATTCTTATTTGGCGACCAGGCATAATTGTAGGAACGGCTGAATTGATAACGAAAATCCCACTGCATTCTTATACCGGGAGAAAAATATGTTCGGGAGACTTCGCTAAATCCTGTTTCGAGGAAAGGATGTCCATAATCTCGTGCAGCAACGCCGTGAGTAAGAAGAAGGGCACCGTCAAGTCCCTTTCTGAACAATGTGACAAGCTTGCGCTCCTGAACAGATTTAAAATCCCGAAACCTATTCTTTGCAAGGACCGTTACGGCTCTGCCACATTTAGGGCAGGTCGCTTGCGTTCGGTGACCTGCTAAGAAGAAGTCTCCGTGATCCCTCTTCTTGACTTCGAAACGGCCGCAGCCCAGATGGGTACATTCGCATGTTCGGACAGAACCTGCCTTGTTGGGAACATAGAACAGGTATTGATTAAATAATCCCTCGATCTGCGCGCGTTCATCTTCGCTAAGGGGCATATTGAATTGTCGCAGGGCATTAGCCGTCTGATCCTCAGGCATATTGCAAGCAAAATGATTGTTACTCATATCCGCACCTCACAAGAGCCCTGCAAGATCTAAGGTCAAGGCAGCTTCAGGCTGCTCCTCGCTGGCCGGTGTTGCATGGGCGCAGGTGTCGCCAATCAGATCTATTGCCATTTGCATCTTAATTCTTGCGCCAGGGAAGTAAAACTTTACCGCCTTTTTATATGCGTCAAGATCGGAAATTGAATTACCGACACCGGAGGCAACAGCATTCATACAGTCCGAGAAACTGCCACCCTCAACGATTGCCTGCGCAAATTCTTCATCTTGCAGACAAAAATCCTTAAGCGCAGCGCACACTGCAGAAGCCATGGCTTTCTGCTTCTGTCCAGAAACAGCGTTTTTGCCATCTGCCAGTTTCTTTGCGGCCTTAGAGGCCCATTTTTTCATAATAATCATTAGTTTTCATCCTTCCTTAATCCTTAAACGGTACGGGAGTACTGGGCGGAAGTATGCTCATTTGTTCAGGGCTAT
Source organism: Faecousia sp. (assembly GCA_045590135.1). GTDB lineage: Bacteria > Bacillota > Clostridia > Oscillospirales > Oscillospiraceae > Faecousia. The sequence goes on along the minus strand of JAZNQK010000093.1, from coordinate 15,207 downwards.
CTTCCGCTTCACTGGCTTCACGCTTGGCGGTTCTGGCCATCGCCTTTAGCTTATTAACGGTCTCACCGGTGCGTAATGCCTTTGAAAATGTCTGATGCTTGCCGTTCCATGCAAGCAGTGTCTTAAAACACTCTCCTTCCTTGTTTTTTGTCACATGCAGCTCGCGGTTTCCGCCGCGCTGATCTTTCTTCTCCAGCTTAAGAATCATGATGATATCAGCATCCTGCTCAAGCTGACCGGACTCACGCAGATCCGAATTCTCGGGGGTAGAGTCCTCGCCCTTGCGTTTCAGCTGAGACAGCGCCAGGATCGTAACCTTCATATCCTGCGCCATACGATGAAGCGCCAGGGAAATGTTGGTGACCTGTTCTGTACGGGATGATCCTTGGGCAGACAATAGCTGCACATAATCGATGATAATAATGTCGTAACCTTTCATTGTGGTTACAGACCGAATATCTGCTGGGGTCATACCGGCTGCAGGAATTAGCTCCAGATTTTTGGAGATAATCTCGCCTGTCATAGAACAAATTTTGTCCCAGTGGGCACCTGTCAGAGTATTGCGCTTGATGTCATACATATTCAGCTCTGCCATGGAGGCCATTTGACGGTCAAACAGCTTTTCCGGGCTGGTCTCCAAAGAGAAGAAACCGACTTTCTTATCTCTTGCCCAGTGTACAGCAGTCTGAATACTGAAAGCACTCTTTCCGGTAGATGGGTAACCGCCCAGCAGAATTAAATCTCCTGATTCAGCAAAAAGATATTCTCTGAATTCGGGGATGGGCCATGTGAGGTACTTCACCTCGCCGGTATGGCGGGTCATAAAGGACTTAAGGGCATCTGACATTGTTACGATCCGGAGACCGGCTTTTTCAACCATAAGGCCGTTCGCCTCATCAAGGAGCTTCCGTGCGGCGTCGCTGTCCTCGCATGTTGCCAACCGGGCGGCAATGCTGCGTACCTGCAGAACCTTCGCCTGCTCCCGGCAGAGCTGTATGTAGTGATCAAAATTCGCCGTTGTCGGCGTGACCTCCATCAACTGCATCAGCAGTTGACTATACTCGCTGCCTAAGACTGCATTGACAGAAACAGGGTCCACCGGTTTGCCACTTTCGAACACCTTACAGACGGCATCATACACAGTCAGTCCCGGTCCGGAGAAGTCTGCGCGCCGGGTCTTATGTATCAGCTTCGGCACAAGATCGGAATCGATCAACACTGCGCCAAGCACACTGTATTGGGCTTGCAGCCAATCTTCATGTGTCATATCTCCATCACCCCTTCCCCTTCAGAGGTGGAAGTTGTTTTCCGGGGCTTGTCTTTGGGAGCATGCACACTGAGCCAGCAGCGACGCTTGGCAGTTGTGAGCATCTCACACATTACCGGGATCTCGCCGTTGGACTTATCAATAAGATCCTCCAACAGACCAGAAACCTTCCTTGCTGTATTCAACGGACTCTTGGAGTCCTTGCGCATTTCGGTGTATGCCACCAAATGCAGGTACAGATCGTTCTTTGCAGCTGCCGGTGCCGATGGAAACGCATTGGATATCCACTCCACAAAGACAGGAAGGGGATCGATGGTCTTTTTCTTTTCTTTATTACTTTCTTTATTTACTATGTCGCCATTTTTGGCGAGGGGGGGTAGACAATTTTGTCTGGGGGGGTCGCCATTTTTGGCTACCCCCTGTCCGTCGCTCACAGACAGATAAATTCTCCGGCATACCTGTTTCTTGGTGGGATCCTTGGTTTGATCAATGACGATAAAACCGGCATCCTTCAGCTCGGCAACGCATCGACACACTGTGCGCTCAGAGCAGTTGGCCAGCTCCTGTGCCAGCCTGTCATTGGTTGCATAGCATACACCGGACTTGCGCTGAAAAGAATCGATCACACCATACAGCAGCTTTGCCGTAGGAGAGATCTGCAAATCAGAAAGTATATGTGTGGGAATCGCTATGGAGTATGTAGGAGTTAGCTCGTCCACCTAAAGCACCCCCTGCCTTGACAAACTGGGGAAAATACGATATAATTTCATTATTAGGTGTCTCCTTTTTTAAGGGGATCTGCGGCAGCGCTGGCGGGCGTTGCCGCTTTTTTTGTTTTCAAAAACCATCTGATCACCCGCTTTTACGCAGCAGCTGCAAGCCAGGCATCTCAAACTTCTTTGATTCCAACCAACCGTAAAAGTCTGAACGGAAAATGTTCAGCGTTCTCCGGCCGGTGACACCGGTGGCAACAACTGTACCAAAGGGATATGCACCGGAAGCGATTCCATCGGATATGATTCGTTCATTGCAGTGAATCCCGGCCTTACGCATCTCTTGTAAGACCTCTCGGACTGTCATTGTAAGCTTTGGCATAGCGTACTCCTTTCATCGCACAATTTTTATAAATGTCCTGCCGGAATCTCACCGGAGCCGCAAGGGGACGGAGCCACTACTTATGGACTGTGGCTTGTGCACACTGGAATTGCGATTGAGAAAGAGATATGAACTTGACCATGCGAAGGCATGGTGGAGGGCAAGACAGGAATCGAACCTGCAACCTCCGCTGTGCTTGCGGATATGCTTACCTAAAGCACTTCTCGCCCAGGATGCCGGATTTTACTCCGGCGATTCTCCGGCTGTTCCACCCGGCGACGCGCTCCCAAACACGCGGTTTCATCCCAGAGGACTCACACTTGTGAGGTTGCCCCTGGTGGGGATGGGATGCCGCTGATAACGCCCAACGGCTCAGAGGCGGTGGTTGTATGGATTCTCATGTTTCCGCATCGGGATCCTCGTCACAGCAATCGCATGTAACGCAGCCGGGTCCGGGACAGTCCATTATGTCACTATCGGTCAATTCGTTAAGGCTTTTGCCATAGTAGGTGCATATATAGGGACTCTTTTCCACATAATCACCTCCTCACTGGTCTAATTGAAGCACTAAAAAAGTGCTCGTTAGGGGGGTTTTTCTTGCATTTCATTTTGTGGTATCCTTTTTGGCGAAAGGAGGTGAACCACATAATGATTGCAATGGAACGGGAACTGCTTTTTGCAGAATATAACTTTACACTACGCTGGCACGCAGGAAATATTGTAAGTGCCTACAGCTATGAAACCTCGCTCAAGCTATACATAATGGCATACCGTACAATGTTGTCTACGCAAAACAAAATTCTCATATAAAGATTCGGAAGGCAGTGTCTGTGAACCGTCACAGGCACTGTTTTCTTATACCCAACGCCTCTAATATGTACCCGGGGGATCGTAACCGTGTTCGTCATAGTCTGCATGTGTGCCGGGGATGATCGCACCGCACAGAGAGCAATAGCCCGATCCGTTGTCATACTGGCGGCAGCTGTGAGCGTCCGCCATGTATTCATCAAATTCATCACTGAGATCTACAGTGACGGTTTCTGTGGGGAATGCTCCGCCGCGGCCGCGCAGCGCACAGGGTGTGCAGGCGGTAAGGAACAAAATCTTACGCATTGATATTCCCTCCTTACGATGCAGGCGCAATTTTCTCAGGCGGAGTTGAGCACAAGAATTTATCGCAGGAAACGCCTAATACAGAGCAAATAGCTTCATATTCCTCCAAGGTAAGCCTGCGTTTAGCATTTAATGCTAAATTTAGCTTTGGTGTGGAGATCCCTGTCTTTGCGCTGATAAAAGTCTGAGATATGCCATTCGATATTAGATAATCTTTAATCCTTAGTCCAATCTCCATGAAATCACCTCCATATATTCCAAGAACCTTGGATTTGCTTTCAATATAATCCAAGAATATTGGAATGTCAAGAGGGGAATGTAAATTATTTTCAAGAAATTTGGAATTTATTATTTACAAAATCGAAATGCTGTGATATTTTAATGACACAAAGGAGGTGGTTACATGCCGATATACTTTGGTGACAAAATTAAATTTGCGCGTACTGCTGCCGGTTTAACACAGAAGCAACTGGCAGATAAAATCAATGTATCTAATACATCTATCAGTAATTGGGAGAAAAATATAAGCCGCCCAGATCCAGATACAATACAACATCTGTGCTGGGCATTAAATGTAGAGCCTAATTACTTCTTTGCTAAAAATGAGCAAAAAGAAGACCTCTACGAGATCGAGGATCTTGTAGAGGTTGATGGTGGGAATGCAGAGACTGTCCCGGTTTCTGTGTCCGGAATGTCCGGTACCGGAAAGTCTCAGATGATCGCCAATAAATTTGTGTTCTTTATGGAAAACAAAACTGTGGCAAAGGAGCCTCAGAACAGGCTTTGCATCGCAGGCCGGGATGGCACTTTTATCGAGAGGGTGCTTACCGATGAACAGCTGAACGCATTCAAAGCAATGCTGGACGCACTGCCGGAGGCAGCAGAGGAACTATAATGGCTTGCGTTTCTTGCTACGGATAAACTCGCTGAACTGCAGGCACACCTGCTGCTCCAGCGGCGAGGAAAGGAATTTATTGCGCGCATAGAGCAGTGCCATTCGCTCCGCCCTGAATGCTGCGGCTTGATAGCTGATTTGGCACAGGGCAGCGATCTGCTCCGGTGTCCGGGCATCCAATGCCCACAGCACACAGGCAGGAGCCAAGAGCCGGCTGGCAAATACATTTGCCTCCTGCTCGATAGGGTTGTCAGATGAAGACGGTTCACGATTCACCAGTTGGTATTTCCCCACATGACCGAGAAGAATGTGCCCCAACTCATGGGCGGCAGTGAATCGTTGACGCATAGGATGGGAACGATCAGAGACCAGTAGCGTCGCCTGTCCGTCAATGATGGTGCTGATCCCATCATTATCATCGACAGGGGAGTAATACCGCAGAGAGATTCCCATCTGCTGACAAAGGCGACCGACCTTCACCGGCAATTCTGTGATACCCTCGTTTAACAGAATCCGCCACGCAAGATCTCTCGATTTTTTATATTCTCTATAATCCATCACAATTCGCCTCCATACTGCATATTGTACGCAGTTTCGGAGGTTGATGCAGATTTATTTGGAGGCAAATAATGACAGATATACAAAATAAGAATCAGACGAGTGAATTGATACTGTGCTTGCTATTCGGATACCTGGGTGTTCATAAATTCTATGCAGGCAAAACTGGAATGGGCATACTGTATGTCTGCACCTTTGGATTATTTGGCATTGGCTGGATCTACGATATTGTTATGCTTTGCTGCAAAATTGGAAAGAAGAGCAACGCCACAAGCTCTGCTGCCGCTGTGTGCCTTTACCGTGTTGCGGGTATTACCCACTATGTAGAAAACATTCTTCAACTGGCTACTGTCAATCCACAGTATGCAATGACAAAGAAACAGATCGCTGCTGCAGATCTGTTGCACGAAAAAATATGGAAGTATCAATTCGAATCTCAAAAAGTACAACTGATTCCAGAGCCGACCAATCCCTATGACCGTAACGCAATTAAAGTTTGTGTCGGCGATCTACACATCGGATATATAAAGAAGGAAGATTGCCAGCACCTTCTTACGGCAATCAAAGGAAACCGTCTGCTTGATATACAATGTGAACTGGGCGGCGGTCCTAACAAAACAGTCTTTGAAGATGATGACGATGAAACAGGAGAGACAGTACTTGCAATGGAGAAGGACGAAATCAGTTTCTACTGCAAGCTGACTATTACTGAGAAAGCTTGTTAACCTGCTTACCAGACATAAAAAATCCTCCCGGATGCGCAAGCACCCGGGAGGAAAGAGGGAAGTATTAATTTAAGCCGATCTGTGTTTTGATAGCGTCCTGCAGAACCTGCGAAAAGTTAATATTATGCTCCAGAGCTGCAGCGTTCAGCCAGGCCGGCAGTGTTACCGTGCGGTTGACGGACTTGTTCTTCATACGCTCACGGAAGGACGGCATAAACACCTCCACCATGGCTACCACAGCTCCATCCTTGGAAGAAAGCTTGCCTACAGGTGTAGGTGCAGGAATGGGATCGCCGTCCTGCTCCATACCGTACAGGTGTAGGCCCAGAGCCTCCTTGGCGTTGCGGAATGCCTCCTCCTGGCTGTGGGCGCAGGGCAGGCAACCGGGCAGATCCGGAAACTCGATAGAAATGCCGTCATCATCAAAGTAGAAGAACGCGGGATATGAGTAGTAGGTTTGCATAGTATGATCTCCTTTCAAACGGAAGGGGAGGCAGGGGCTTACTGGAATTTCAGCCCCGCCTGCTTCTCGATGCTTTTTAGTGTTCTGATCGGTATGTCCTTTACCGGGTGTGTGACCGTTACCTTACCGGGCTTGGTCGGATGCTTGAATTGATGATGGTCACCTTCGCAGTTGACTTCATACCATCCGTCAGCCATTAGGATTTTGATCACTTCTCTTGAAGAGTAGCTTTTCATATTTTGTACTTCCCTCCTGACATTATTAATATAACACATATAATTATATTTGTCAATAGGAAAATAGCAAATATTTTAATATTTGTTAAATAAAAATCCGCCCGGGTGCGCCAACACCCGAGCGGAAACATGAGAGCCCCCACCAACCACGACAGGGATACTCTACCTGCTTATATTATCATGGTAGAATATCCTTGTCAACAAATTCGCAAGCGCTTGCGAATTTCAGAAAGGAGATCACCATGGATTGTATCAAGTGCAAAGCCGCCCTACCGGAGGGCGCAATCTACTGTCTGCTCTGCGGAAAGAAGCAGACTCCGGAGCAACGCAAGCATCGCAAGCGTGCCAACGGCTCCGGCACTATCTACAAGATGCCCGGCAACCGCAAGAATCCCTGGGCAGCCAAACGAAACGATGTGTATATCGGCAGTTATTCAACCTATGCCGCAGCGCAGAAGGCTCTGGAGCGTATTACCGATGTGGATATTAATGACCGCTACAACCTGACCTTTGCGCAGATCTACGAGCTTTGGAGGCCAATACACGCCCGAGAGGTCAGTGCATCGCAAATGAGGTGTTATGCTACTGCATTTAAAGATGCCGCCGCCTTACACGATCAGAAATTCCGGGCTCTGCGTAAATCCAATTTTGAATCCGTAATTTTAGCTTTAGAGGAAAGAGGCAGCTCCAAATCCTCCTGTGAAAAGGTCAAGCAGCTTTTTGGCCAACTTTCCAAGTGGGCAATGGACGAGGGTATTGTCAGTCAGAATCACTCCAAAAATGTAAAGATCACTGCTGAGCAAAAATCTGAAAAGCGTCCCTTCACCGAGGCGCAGATCAAACAAATACAAGCCGCTACCAGTCGGGCGAAAATCGTGGCTCTTGTACTAATTGCTACCGGTGCCCGTACAATCGAGCTGTTCAATGTTCCGTTACAGGATTGCCACGATGATTATTTTATCGCCGGATCTAAAGCAAAGCGGGGACGGCCAGCGATCCGCCGTGTGATCGCTGTGGCTGCCGACGGAAAGGACGCCTACCGCGAGCTGCTGCAGGAGGCAAAAGCCACCGGCGGCAAGCGTCTGATCGACGGCTACAAGGGCAACCGGGATTCCGTCAATTTCCGTAAGCGGGACTTCCAAGAGCTCATGAATGAAATCGGATGCCCAGATATGACCCCCTATGCCTGCCGCCACACCTTCTCTACCCGGGCAGTAAAAGCCGGCGTCACACCGCAGATGCTCAGCCGCATGATGGGCCACACGGATATTAAGACCGCAGACAGGCACTACACACACCTTGACACTGACGACATTCTAAGCGAGATCACGAAGATCTGCGCCACCGCATAGACCCCGCTGATAATTTGCAAGTTTTCGAAAAATGATATCTCTGTGTCAAATTGCGTTAAGTCGAGATAAAGCACAAAAAACGCTTTAATTTGAGTTAAAAAGTGCTAAATAAGGCTGTAAAAAGTAACAGGAACGCCTTTTAAGCAATGGGTCTGGAGTTCGAATCTCCAGCGGGTCACCAAAATACAGGGATACCCAAATGGGTATCCCTGTATTTTTATGGATGCTGGAGATTCGAAAGATCAGATCGCAGCTTGCCGGTGGCAAGCTGCTGACACCAGTGCGAACACTGGTGGCTACCTCTATTTTCTTTCGCAGGAGCGAAAGAAAATGCAAACGAATCTCCAGCGGGTCACCGTTCGATGAAGAACCGGAGATTCGAAAGATCAAATCGCAACAGTCCGGTGGACTGTTGCTTGCCGCCTTCCACGGCGGCAACACCTTAATTTTCTCTCCCAAAGGGGAGAGAAAATGCAAACCAGTCACTCACTGCTATTACCGCAACGCGAAAAATGCAATTGGGTCAGCGTTTTCATCTTATTTCTTAGGATACGGTTCTCTTATATTAGTTCGTCCAAGAAGATAATCCACACTTACCCCATAGTAATCTGCCAACTTATGCAAGGCTGTGACCGGAATATTTGGCGCTCCCAACTCATAATCCGAGTATGTGGTCTGATGTATCTGCAAATATGCAGCAACATCCTTTTGTTTCAAATCCCTGTCTTCCCTTAGGTCACGCAAACGATTTGGATACATGATTACTTCCATATTCCTTGCTCACTATTTTGAGTACGGTTTTTTAATGTTTGTGCGTCCAAGAAGGTAATCCGTGCTGACTTTATAGTAAGTTGCCAAAGCTTGCAGTACCTCTGTGGGAATGTCGCGTCTGCCATTTTCATAATTTGAATAACACGCCTGTGTGCAATTAAGATACCTCGCCAAGTCTTCTTGCTTCAAATCGTTGTCTTCACGCAGCGCACGAATCCTTTGATACATCCCCACTCACCTCCTTGAAATTTAGTATATACAAAACAAATTGTGATATTGCGTTTTATAACAATTCGTTATATACTGTACAAGAAAGGAGTGGTTATATGCTGCCATCGGAATCCCGTATATATGAGATCTTTCAACAATTTCAGCACGATCCGCAATATCAGTCCGTTTGGAGCACCTACAGTCACAGCTTTGATGCCTTGCTCACACTAATAGATTCTCTGGATGACGCTCAAGGCTGTATCATTCAAGATTACATTGATGCTTTTTTTGCGGTGCACTGGGATATGATGCTTTTTGCCTTGGATAAAAACAAATGACCTCCGGAATGGAGGTCATTTCTATTATAAGGAAATCGGTGCTTTTCTAATCATAAGATCGCGGAAGGGTCAGTGACCCTCCCCCCTTCCTTATTTTCAATCCGTTAAGCCGGACAAATACCCCTGCGCTTTCTCCAGGCATCGGTCTTCCAGTTCTTCGATGTTCACGATCTCGCTGTCAGGATCCAAAACCATATCCGCAATTTCTTTGGGGAATTTTTCGCGAATATCTTCAGCATAGTTTTTGCCGCCGTTGGGCTGCCAAAATTCTTTCAAGGTATATCCCGACGCTGCATCTGCGCAGAAGGTGAGCATTGCCGGTGTGCAGGTCCCCCCTGTTTGCTCTAACTCACCCCGGGAGTATACATATCGGTTATAAACATATTGAATGTATACTGTGGTTTCTTCCATAGGATTCAGCTGCCCAACCAAAGGTGTGCCGCTTTTGGTTTCCACACCCAAAATGCAGTGGCTTTCGACATTTATCAAGCCGTCCGGGAACCGGTCACCTGCATTGTAGGTAAGGATGGTTTCTGAGATCGCGCTGTTTGTAACAGCGTGATCTATGCTGCCTGCAATGATCACATTGTCGTCATCCACACCGCCTATCTGCGAAACAGAAGAGCTTCCGCCTGCCGTGAAATCAACAAGTACCGCTTCTTCTGCTGAAAAGTAATCGTCTAAATCACTGCTGAAGCCGGCAGCCTTCCAGGCTTGATCGAAGGTTATTTTCTCAAGATTGCTTAAGTACACAAAGGTAGAATCAACGACTGCATCGTGCATCCTTCCGGTGAGCACAAGCCTGTACTGATAAGTCCTTCCATCGACCTGCCAGGTGCCGTTAGCATTTTTGTAGTAGGTTTTCATATTGCCGTTAATGATTTCCACAGTGTTGGAATCAAAGTTTGGCTCCAATCCTTCGACAGGAGGCGGATCGGCCAGCCATGTTCCATCTTTATCCACTTCTGCGATGATCTCTCCCGTGGTTTGTGACACCTCGACCCAAACAGGCGCGTTGGGAATGTTTTCCACCTTGAATAAGAATCGAGGAGAGTGTGAGACCGCGTTGCCAATGGCATATTTATCCACCAGGGATACCGCAATCAACGGATTGCCTTCCCCATATGCTGCAAACACGCTGTCCAATGCCCGGTCATAATCGCTTTCCTCGCCTGTCATAATGACCTTGAGACCATAGGTAACCGTAAGACCCTGCTCAGGCCAGGACAATACCACTTCATAAATGTATTCTCCTGTCTGGAAGGGGGCGATCAGGCAAACACCCTTCTGTGTATGCAGTACACGCAAGCCGAGTGAATCATACATTTCTCTGGTTCCGTCATCATAAACAGTACCGTCCGGAAGATAAATTCTATAATGGGACAGTGAAAAGTCCTTGGGCGCAAGCAGGATCTGATTTTGTCCGCTTTCTCCGTCCAGTATTAAGGTGTTCGCCTCGCCGTAGTCTGCTTCCCAGGGCGCGATGCCGCAGGCGACCACCGCCTGCCCGGGTGTATCGCAGGTATAACTGAAAGACAAAAGCCTTGCCTGTTGGCCACTGATATAATCTGTTGCGATTACCGGAGGAATGATTGTACTCTTGTCGCTCTTATCGTACAGAGCAAGCCATTCCTGGGCTGTTGCCCAATCTGCGCCCAGATCCTTATCTCCGATTCCAGTGATATCAGCGCAGGCGACAGCCATAATATACCCCTGCAAACCGTCTATTCCTGATCGAAGTTGCTCTACAAAACAATCAACTGCGGAACTGCCATAGGTAAGGATCTCATTATACCGGGATCTCTTGGCCTCGATATAAGTAAACGGATTGGAACTGGCTGCACAATCCGGATTATTTGTAATTTCACTCACAAGAGAAAGTAGTTTATTGATATCGCCAGCTTGATCGTTCGCATTGGCGTAGAACAGTTGGATCACTTCATCCCCAGTACCCACATATCCTTCTTCTGCGGTATGGAGGGGTTCCACCTGCAAGTGTATCAACCAATCATCAATTTGCGCTGTGCCATTGGGGGTGTAGGTAATGACACGAGAATAGTTATTTGGGGCTCCCTCCTCGATCTGCCTGACGATATACTGGTCTGCAGGTGCCATTTGTTGAATCACTTCCTGCGGCAGATACTTGATCGCATCCAAATAGTGCCGGAGTAAGAATATGTGTTCCTGCTCACTCCATTGGGCAGATTCTGTAATAAAGCACTTGTTCTCGTTGGGGGAGATTCGAAGCTGTGCGCTGTGGGTTTTCTTACCTTTATAGAAGAAATACCGCACAGTTTGAGAATCCACCCAATTGAAATCAGCATCAACTCGCAAATGGAAATTGTTAGAATTGATATACGCATTTCCATCGCCCAATCCTTCAACCTTTTGGATCTGATCTATTATAGTATCTACATCCAGATCGTGGACATTGTTGCTGCTCATAGCAAATTCTGGAGATGCTGAGGGGTTTGTAAGGAAGCAAACAGCAACCACTACACAAATGATGATCGCCGCAACGATGATCCAAAAGGCAGGTTTTTTATAGTTCATAACCCGTTTGATCCTTTCCTTCACGCCTACCTCACCAAAGGCAAGCGGGCAGGCGGCGATCCGGTGGCGGTGGACACTGCAATGCAGGAGCGCAGTAGAATAGGCACGCATTTCGTCCTTCTCCATATGCTTGATGACCTTTTCATCGCAGGCTGCCTCAATGTCTCTGCACAGCAGAATATAAGCAACCCAAAGGACAGGGTTAAACCAATGGAGGCTTAGTAGTAAGAAACCGATTGGCTTCCACCAATGATCTTTACGCTGGATATGTGAGCGCTCATGAGCGATCACATTCGCCATATCCGAGTCTGTAATTGCATAAGGCAGATAGATCCTCGGCTTTATGAAGCCTAAGACAAAGGGCGAATCCACTTGCTCACACTGCCAGATATTGTCCCGCAGATTGGTGGCCTCCTCCATTCTTTTTCGCAGCAGAAAATAGCTGACGGCAGTATAGGTCAGCATCAAAATCATGCCGGCAACCCAGACCCAACTCAGGATGGGATACACCGTCTGTCCTATCGTTTTTGGGGCATCTAAGGAATCTTTTTCGGTGACTACATAATAGCCATCATTGGAGTATATCGGCTGTCTGCCGGCTTCAATGGCATTGCTGTACCCAGCGTTACTTTCGTAGATAATATCCACATCACCGATGTATTCATTTCCTACATTGGCGATGATCTGTCCGCTGGCAAGTCTATCCGGAACCAAAGACACATTGCTCTCAATGGATACGGGGCAAATGAGCCGCAGTGCTACCACACCCCAAAGCACGCAGAACAGCCACTTGGGGGCTTTGCGGAATACAAGCCGCACCAGCATAACTGCTGCAGCAAACAAGGAACCGATCAAACTGAGCTTGACCAATTCAAGAAATATACTTTGCATATCAGCACCTCCTTATCCCTGGATGATGCGCTGGATCTCCTGGATGTCTTTATCGGACAATGCCTGCCGCTTGCCGAAAGCAGCGATAAAAGCAGGAAGAGATCCTTCAAAGGTCTTTGTCATAAATTCGTCCAGTTCAGCCTCCTGGATCTGATCCTTGGAGAAAAGAGAAGTAACGATCTTATTTTCAACTTTCAGGACGCCGCGCTCTTCCAGGCGTTTCATAACCGTGTAAGCAGTGGTTTCCTTCCAACCCAATCTTTCCTTGCACAGACGGACAAGCTCCGGACTGCGGATGGGTTCCTTCTCCCACATGATCAGGCAGAATCTATATTCACTCTCGTGGATCTTAGGTGTATCCATAGTAGCGCCTCCTTTTCTCTACTGCGGTAGAGGTTTGATGTTATTCTACTCCAGTAGAGGAGTTTTGTCAATAGCACTTGCCTGCAAATTTTCATCAATATAAATGGGCCTGTTGCAAATACTGCAACAGGCCCATCTTATTGTGTTTTCAACATTCGTCTGTCCGATTGTTGATCTTCTCTTTTAAAATATTGATCTCAAAACCGTAAATATCATTCTCATACAAAAAGCGACGGGTCTTTCCGTACCGGTCGGTAAAGTACAGATAAAAATAGTGGTTTCTGTTGGCACTGCGCCTGTACCGGTAAACGCGCTCAACTTCCCAACATCGGGTAATGTCGGCATAAGAAAAATATCGTCCGTTAAAGGGATTTGTCTGATAATAAAAGCCGTCCTCTTCGATCTTGACCTGAAAACAGAAATAGGTAAACAGGGTGTTCACCAGCAGATAGGCAGCCATCATCAGCCCAACAAACCCCATAACCAGGGCAATATTACCCAATTGGAGCAACGGAAATGTAAAGATGCAGACCATTCCCACAGTAACAAATGCCGCAACCAGTCCCACAGCACCGGCCGCCTTGCCGTCGATCCGGTGCTGCTGTGGCAGCTGCGTTTTCCCGGCTGTCTCTGAGTGTACCCGCTTTACAAGATACCGGGCAGCCTTTTCATCGTTATCGTAAATGACAAATCGTGTCACTTTTCCATCTGCCGTTTCAAAATGGCACCATTTGTTTTCCTGTCCACTTAAGTTTCGACCGGCAGTGATCCAGGCGTTTTTCAGTTCTGCGTAGTTGTGATACATACCGTTGGCAATATGGCTCTGATAGTAAAAGCCATCCTTGCCGATAAGCACTTTATAAAACAGTATACGATAAACAGTCACGGCAAAAATCAGCGCCATGATCCCTGTGAGAATATCGCCGAAAAAGGAAGCACCGTTCTCCGTTTTGTGCAGCCACACACTTAAGCTGCCAAAGAGAACCGTCATTCCCAGAGAAAGGATCACCGGCATTTTCCCGGCACCGATCTTATATTTCCATTGTTTTTCTTCCAATGCTTTTTCTCCTATCAAACTTGTAGTTCGTCCTGATCGATAACAAACTTGCGGCATTGTGAGCAGTAATGAACAATCACTCTCCCGGTTTTGAGCGTAGAAGACAGCTTTATTCTTCTACTGATATCATACATAATCAGACCCCGTTTTTCATAATTGGGAATCCATTGAAGTGGATATCCAATGCGCGTCTGTTCCATATAGCCCTTTTCCATTTCTCCATTGCAATAAGGACAATTCATAATAACCTCCTGCAAAGCGTTACTTAAGGAAAAACACAGCAATTGCGCAGAGGAATATAAAGGCTGCGCAACCGAGACTGAAATAGGCTGTCTTGCGGCTTGTGTTCCACTGAATATAGGTTTGGCAGAGCATATTTACGCCCATTAAAGGAACACAGTAATTGACTGCCTGCGTCCATATATCAAACATCTGCAGAACCGCTAACACTACAACACATAAACTGACAGTCACAGAAAATACAGTTACAATTCTGTGCTTCAAAGGTGTATCTTTCCATTTTGTTTTCATTGTACGCGTCCTCCGCAATTTTGGAAAATTGATAAGTAGGCTGTCAGTTACTTGCAGATGCTGCGGCAGATGACTGTGCTGCCATAACACAGTCGATGGTCAGCACAACTGCCAATGCCATAATCTCATCCTGCGAATTGGATATATCCAGTTCATAACTGTCGCCCCAGGTCATCCACTCTTTGCTGATGGTCACGATGGGATAGCCGTTTTGGGTGATCTCATAGTCGTGTGCCATAAAGCTGCCGTTTATCTCCCAGCCTAAGCCTTCAATGGTGTATTTAGGAAACAGAAAGGTAAACTCCTTCTTGATCTGCGCTATCTGCCGGCCACCGCAGAATACATAGTATCTGGGCTGGAAGCTCCATACCTCCTGCTTAATGAAGGCAACCTCGCAACCGCTCATATCGTACACATGGAGTTTTCTGCCGAAGGTGAATACTTCCCCTTCCACATAATAACGATCCCGGCCTGCTTCATCCTTGACGGTAAATTTATCCGCCCAGGAAAACACCTTTTGTTTTATGTACAGCTTCATAGCTACGCCCCCTGACTTTCCTTCTGTTTTTATTTTAGCATACAACATATCCGCACGCAAGTATGCAGCCTTTTTTTCGCAGCTGTCAAATTTCAGTTTAACGAACTGTTCAAACTAAACTGTCATTCCGAGCCAATTCCCAAAGGGGACCCCGCAAAGACAAACAGTCTTTGTGGGGAGAGGAGAAGCCAAGATGTTGTCGGAATTTTCTGCTTGCAGAAAATGAAGCGTTACATCTTGTGCTTTGACGA
>JAZNQK010000092.1:0-6409 GCA_045590135.1 Faecousia sp. | reverse complement strand
AAGGAAATGAAGAAGATCCCCGCTGCTCTGTTTATCGTTGATCCCCGCAAGGAGCGCAACGCCATCGCTGAGGCCCACAAGCTGAACATCCCCATCGTTGCAATCGTGGACACCAACTGCGATCCCGACGAGATCGATTATGTGATCCCCGGCAACGACGACGCTATCCGCGCCATCCGTCTGATCGCTGCTACTATGGCAAACGCTGTCATCGAAGGCCGTCAGGGCGAGGACGCTGTGGCTGAGGTTGCTGTTGAGGCTGCTGAGGTCGAGGCTACCGAGGCTGAGTAATTCAAAAATTTCTCTGTCATTGCGAACCGGCGCGCACGCTGGTGTGGCAATCTCCTAAAATACGGGATCGCCCGTTGCTTTGACAACCATATACAATAGGAGGAATACGAAAATGGCATTTACTGCTTTGGATGTTAAGAAACTGCGTGAAATGACCAATGTTGGTATGATGGACTGCAAGGCTGCCCTGACTGCCACCGATGGTGATATGGACAAGGCTGTTGACTGGCTGCGTGAGAAGGGCCTGGCAAAGGCAGCCAAGAAGGCTGACCGCATTGCCGCTGAGGGCGTTGCCCTGGCTACCGTTGTTGACGGTGTGGGTGTTATCATCGAGGTCAACTCCGAGACCGACTTTGCTGCAAAGACCGACGCTTTCCAGGATCTGGTTAAGAATCTGGCTACCATCGTTGCCAAGGACGCCCCCGCTGATGTGGAGGCTCTGAAAGCTTGCAAGTATCCCGGCACTGACCTGACCGTCACCGAGATCATGCAGGAGAAGGTTATGTCCATCGGCGAGAATATGCAGATCCGCCGCTTCGACCGCATTGCCACCGGCTTCAATGTTTCTTATGTGCACATGGGCGGCTCCCACGGTGTTCTGGTAAATCTGGAAGCGGATGTGGACGCTACCGAGGTTGGTAAGAATGTGGCTATGCAGATCGCCGCTATGAACCCCACTTACTGGGATAAGGCTCTGGTTCCCCAGGCTGATGTGGACAAGGAGCTGGCAGTTCAGGTCGCTATGATGGACAATGATCCCAAAATGGCTTCCAAGCCCGCTGCCGTTAAGGAGAAGATCGCTGCCGGTAAGATCAACGCATTCTACAAGGATCGTTGCCTGCTGCAGCAGGACTTTGTCCGCTCCGACCTCTTCAAGGGCGATGTTGCCGGCTATATTGCTGACGCAGCCAAGAAGCTGGGCGGCTCCATCAAGTTCGTCAATGCTATCCACTACATCAAGGGTGAAGGCATTGAGAAGAAGGAAGAGAACTTCGCTGACGAGGTTGCGGCTCAGATCGCAGGCGCCGGCAAGTAATCGAAATTCGGTACAAATCAAGTCCCAAGTGCTGACGCACTTGGGACTTTTTGTATGTAATAGTTTCCTGTAAACTCCGGTTTGACGCGCTGTCGCGCAAATTGAGAATTGAGAATGGAGAATTGAGAATTAAAGCAAGGTATTTCCTCCGGAAATCATTTAAATAGTTGCCGCAGGCAACACAATAATTCTACATTCTTCATTCTCCATTCTACATTATTTCAGTTTGTCGAGCAGATACATCTGCTCGATAAACTGAAATTTGACAGCGGCAAAAACTGCCCGGCGGCGCAAGCCGTCGGGCAGTTTTTTAATTTGTTTCCTGTTGGCAATTATTTTGCAGTCTTCTTTTTCTTACCGGTTACCGCCAGAGTGACCACTGCACCTGCGCTAAGTGCCATCATAACGGCCAGCAATACGATGGGTGTTTCGTCGCCGGTGTAGGGGGTCTTCTGGGCACGCAGTCTCAGGACAACAGCTTCTGCTGCCAGCAGCTTGGTGGCATCCATAGCATCCTGTGCTTCCAGAGGAAGCTTTTCATACTCCTGCATTACCAGAGTGACCTGGTAGGAGTTGAAGCCGGTGATGCTCTTGGGCAGCGCGTTGATCTTTTTCTGCACAGCCCGGATACGAACAGGATTGGTAACCTTTTCTGCCTCCAGCAGTTTGGTGATATCCAGGGACTCTCTTGTGGACTGGATCAGCGCATCGTAAGCAGTACGCACTCTCGTGACCAGAGGTTCATCCGCCTCGGTAACGGTGGCAGGCAGAGCATTGATCATCTCCTGAACAGAGGCGCCAACTTTCTTCTGGGTGATATCTGCTGTGGGCAGCATCTGCAGGTCAGCAGTCTTATAGAAGAAATACAGGTTGCCGTCGGAGCCCATTGCCATCTGCTTTGCCACATCTGCAGACAGGCGCTTGCAGTCAGAAGGATTGGTGCGGTCGATCATATACACACCATAATTGGGGAAGATGGTGTACAGATACTTACCGTCGAAGATGATGTTACGGTGATCCCAGTTATTGGTATGGCCATTGTAGCCTTCCTCGCCCTTACCCAGGGAAACCTCTTCTTTGAAGGAGTAGGTTCTGGTGTTCAGATCGAAGGTGTAGGAAACCAGGGTGTCTGCAATCACTGCCCAGAACTTACCGGGCTCCAGGGGATCTTCCGCCATTGCCTCGATCCAGACGATCTGCTCATCGAAGCCCTTCAGGACGGTGGCAGGATCGATGGTGGCGATGAGCTTCATTGCCTTGACATCGTATACGAAGAACTGGGCATTCTTGGTGTCCGGAGTGGAGCCGGAGCCGCCGTAGGTGGTGGTAGAACCGTAAATGTAGCCGTCCTTGTAAATGATGTTGTTTGCCTGCTGATCCTTGATCAGGCCGTTAAAGCGGGACATTACCTGACCGTTGACGATGATGCTGTCATCATCCTCACCGTCATTATCACGGTCAAAGTCCATGATCTGCGCCGTGGTAGCTCTGCGCCAGAAGGCAAAGGCAGATGCAGAGTTGGTGTAGTAAACATCCTCAGGGTTAGGGCCGGCGGCAACATAAGTACGGTGCAGGTTCAGGTCGTACCAAACCAGCATGCCGCCCTTCTTGTTGGAAGCAGGCGTGGTGCCTAAGAAGATCTTATCTTCGCCGGCAGTCAATGCGTGGCAGCGGTACTGGTTAAATGCGCCGCCGTTAAGAATGAAGAAGGGCAGGGACTTTCCGGTCTCCAGATCCACCTCTGTGATGGAGCACTTGGAATAGTTGCCGGTATAAACATTGTCTCTGTACCACAAAATACCGTCGGTCTGGTGGTCGTAAGAAGCCATTGTGCGCTTCACTGCGCCCAAGCTAACACTATACTCACCGATGACATTATAGCCGTATGCGCCAACATAGATCAGCGTCCGGTCAGGGTTGGTGGTGATGCAGCGCAGCTGGTTGCCGGTGCCATCAATACCCTCGGTAAAATTCTCCCAAACCACACACTTGTTGGTGGTGGGGTTATAGAACACCAACTCCAAAGAGCCGCTGGAGCCGGTGCGGGTGGTAACCAAGGATTCGCCGGGCAGATCCTTATCGTTCTCAATGGTCACCAGGAAGTTACCCAAAAGCATCAGATCCGGCAGGCTGGGGGGGAACTCTGTCTGGCTGAATTCCGTGATCTTCATGGTTGCAATGTCGATCTCAAAGAGACCTTCCTCATGCTTGGCATTGCCGGTAACATAAGCCTTGCCATCCTTGGTGACCTTGGAAACATAACCGTAAGCGCCGTAGTCCAGATCGCCGGTGTTCTTCACCAGCTTCATCTTGCTGCCGCTGATATCAATGAGAACTGTATCCTTCATCATACCGTTTTGAGAGCACATAATGTAGTTTTCACCCACAGTGCTGACATAGCGATACTGACCGGACTGGTTGGTAGCATTCAGATAAGGCGCAATGTCCACATAGTCTACGATCTTCTTTTCCTTCAGGCTGTACTTGATCAGCTGATGGGTATAGGTGTAGTCCTTATTGGAGTCACCCTCGATGGCTGCGTAGATGTAGTCGCCCTTGATGATCAGTCCGCCGTAGCCGCAGTAGAAGGCATCCGGTTCCAGCGCATCACTGGTATTCAGCCATTCGCTGACCCGGGTGACCTCGCCGGTCTGCGGGTCATATTTACCGATATAAGCACTACTGGAGGTGCCGAAATAGATGGTACCGTCATCTGCCGCCGCAACGCCGTACAGATTCAGTGTAGTCACCACGGGGAACAATTTCTTATCGAAGGAGATGTTCTCGCCAACCTTTGCCACGGGATCATAACGGTAGATGTACTGACCCATACCGACGACCCACAAAATGCCGTTCTTATCCACACAGGCATAACGGGGCAGGGTAAAGGGATGATCCGTTACGGTGTCCACCACAGACTTGGTATCCAGATCGAATACCACCATCCGGAAGTCACGCATGATCAGGAACAAATAGTCATGGCCGTTGATCTGTGCAACCAGAGACACCTGTGCCTGCATAGTTGTGGAAACATCTTCTGCCACCACAACGCCGTCTACCATAGGCTGAATGTCTGTCAGCTCTTCCTTGGAAAGGATCAGCTGGGAAGGATACATGCGTCCGTACTGATCTCTCTGATCAAAGGTAGAGTTGGCAGTTGCCTTGAAGACCACCACATACTCTGCGGCATTGCCCAGAGTGAAGGTATTCATATATCTGGTAGACGCACCCTTGCTGCCGTGGTAGCGCAGGTCCATATTGGAAAAGTCTGCGGCATAGGAAAGACCGGAATAAACCAGATTTTCCTTGACGATCAGTGCCTTTTCGATCTCATTTTCCAAGACACCGGAAGTGGGCTTGGGGAACAGATATACTTCGCTGTCGGATGCGCCGTAGCGGGTGCGCATATAGTCAAGATATACATGGTATTCGCCAGCGCCGGGGTTTTTGATAGTGAAGGCGATCCAGTCACCTGCCACCGTCTGGGCATTCAGACCGTAGCCCTTGACAAATTCCAGATTTGCATTGGACTTGGTGGTCAGGTAATTCCAGTTCAGTACGCCGGAGCCGTAGTACTCATTCATCAGCTTGACCATAGTATCCGAGTATGTGCCGTTGTTGCGGAAGTAGATACCGCCGTCCTTGCGGTCTGTGCCGTCAGCATCCACAGCGTTGTTATAGTCAAAGCTGAATTCAGTTGCGCCGGCAGGATAGGTCCGGTCAAAGAAGCCGCCGACAGAGTTAGGCTCAACGATGTTGTTGGCTTCCGGAACCTCTGCCTCGGGCGTGCCGTCGGTGCGCTTTTCGGTGGTGAGGGTCATCACCTTGGGGTACATATTGGCGCTGGCTCCTGTAGAAGCCTTACCCGCCTTGAATACGATGATATATTCCTGGGCAGAGCCTGCAGTCCAGGTACCAACAAAGCCGTTGGTGACCAGAGAGGATGCATCGTTCTGATAGGGAGAAGAGGAATTATACTCACTGCCGTAGTAATTCCGTGTACCAATCAGATACTCCGGCTTCAGGGAAGCCTTGATAGCAGCGTTCATATCCGCAGCGTTGCGGATAGCAGGAATAATGTAGATCTCGCCGTCAGCTGTACCGTACTTGGTGCGGTAGTAATCCAGATACATATTGTAGGTCACGCCTGCACCGGGGTTGCGCATATAGAAGGCAATCCACTCACCCTCCATGGTAAAGGCACGCAGACCGTAGCCCTTGTAGAAGGTAACATTCAGCAGGGCATCCACGGCAGCAAAATTATAGTTCAGAGTGCCGTCGCCGTAGTACTGATTCATCTTATTGATGATGGGCTGGTACAGCACACCGTTCTTCCACAGGTCTGCACCGCCGCCAGCGGTCACAGCGTTCTGATAGTCAAAGTTATACACGGGCGAAACCGGTACATTCGGGAAGGTCATCTCAGGACCGCTGGGGATGGTCTCATCGGGGTTGGTCTCATCGGGTGTCGTCTCATCGGGGCCTGCAGGCTGCGCAGGTGTCAGGTTCAGCACAGCGGGGTACATACAGTTACACTTACCGGTCTGGTTAACTGTCTGCAAGGCATCTGCCTTAAACACTACGATATGCTCCGCCTGACCGTCAGCAGTCCACTGACCCAAAACAACCTCTTCCGCAGGTGTGCCGTTGGTCTCCGGGTCACCGCTATTATAGCCGTCGCCGGTCTTGCGGTAGCTGACATCGTAGCCTGTGCTGGTAGCCAGCGCAGCGCCAATGTCCGATGCCGCGCTCACAGGCAGGATATGTACAGAGCCATCCTCTACGCCGAATTTGGACAGGAAGCGGCTCAGCTTCACATCATAAGTGCCCACCTTGGGCGTCTGAATATAGAAAGCAAACCAGTCGCCGGCCATCACATAGGCGCGAATACCCTTGCTGACGGTACGGTTCTGGAACTGGACCTTCGTGGTTGTAGATACAGCTGCATCGCCGGTGATCTTCAGGCCCGCATACTTGTAATTCAGAACTACCTTGCCATAGTCCACACCGTCCACGACAGTCTGGCCGTAGTACTTATTCATTGCATCCACCAGCTGCTGGCGCAGTGTCCACACACCGCCG
>JAZNQK010000091.1:0-10080 GCA_045590135.1 Faecousia sp. | reverse complement strand
AGGCTTTACGGTGGAGCAGTATATCTATGATGAGCTGAGAGTCGCCACCATGGATGACGTTCGCCTGGTAGAGAGCTATTTTGACCGAGTAGATGGTGTTCTGGCCGTTGGTACAGGCTCGATTCACGATCCCAGCAGAATGGCCTGTGCCCGTCAGAACAAGCCTTTGGCGCTGTTTGGTACGGCTCCCAGTATGGATGGCTTTGCATCCTATAATGCTCCCATTGTGGATGGCAATTTCAAGACCACCCATCCGGCCAAGTGCCCGGAGATCGTGATCGCGGATACAAAGATTTTGGCCGATGCACCCACAGAGCTGAAATCTGCCGGCTTTGGTGATATGATCGCCAAGTATGTAGGTCTCGTGGACTGGCAGATCTCTACGCTGCTGACTGGCGAGGTTTACTGCGAAAAGGTGGCGAAGCTGACCCGGGATGCTGTGGATGAGCTGATGAAAATGGCAGACAAGGTCACAGCTGACGATGAATACACTGCCGGTAAGATCTTTGAAGCGCTCCTGAAAACCGGTATCGGTATGAGCTTTATGCAGAATTCCCGCCCTGCCAGCGGCAGTGAGCACATTATTTCCCATACGCTTGAGTGTATTGAACTGCAGGACGGTAAACTCCCCAACCTTCACGGTGACGATGTGGGTGTCTGTACCCTGGAAATGCTGCGGTTCTATCAAAGCCTGGCGCAAAAGGAGTGTATCACTGCCTGCCGGGAAAATGTGGACTGGGATGCTGTCTATGATTTCTTTGGGGTTCTTGCAGAGGATATCAAAAAGGTAAACTTCCCTGAAAATATCGTGGATGCTGTTGACCCGGCTGATCTGCAAAGCAAATGGCAGCAGATCCGGGATATCATCCGCAGTGTGCCGTCTTATGAGGAATGCCTCGCAGCTATGAAGACTGCAGGCTGTAAGCTGACACCGGCGGATATTGGTAAGGACGATGCATTTTTTGCCCAGTGCGTCAAATTCTCACCCTATATGCGCAAGCGCTTGACCCTTCTGCGCCTGAAGGATATGATCCATTGAAACAAACTGTCATTGCGAACCGGTGCGCACACCGGTGTGGCAATCTGTCCAACAACATTTTGGATATAAAAAATCCCTTCCAATGGTACATTGGAAGGGATTTTGTTTTGCACTTATATTGCGTTTACTACAACAGAATAAATTGCAAACAGTATGATCGTCACCAAAGTCAGCGCAGACAGCGAGCCGGCAACGCGGCTGCGCTCCGCAGGTTCATCTGCAAACACAGGGATCACATAAGGGGGAGGGAGGATGCACATCAAAATGACAGCGCCCTCGAAGATCAAACCGTTCAGCAGCGTCCGGTTTACAAAGATCATCGCAAACACGCAAACTGCCATAATTATAAGCCGCATGGCAATAAAACCGCCTACCTGCTTCCAGGGGATCTCCTTTATCACCAGATCATAACCCACCGTAAGCAGAATGATCATACCGGTAGGAGCGCTGAGGAAGTCTGTAAGACTGTTCAGGATGCCGGACAGCTGATACTGCACCAGCACATCATAAAGCCCTGTTGCACCGATGAGAACACCGGCAAAGGTGGCCCACAGGATGGGCGTTGTTGCCATATCCTTGAGGATCATTTTAACATCTTTTTTGCCGGACAGCAGAATCTTAAACAGGGTGAATACAAACAGCGTTTGCCCAATGTCGATGATTGCAAAATTGGAGATGCTGACATTGGGAAACAGCAGTGCAAACAATGCGTAACCCAGCATACCGGCTTCAAAACCGCTGGCTAAAAAGGGCGTTAGTCTACCGGGGAACTTAACGGTCTTGCAAAACAGAAAGCCAAGTCCCAGCGCCAAACAGCAAACGGCAAACATTATAACCGGCAGGGCGATTGTCTGCACGGAATACTCAGCTGTAGCAAAGGCATTGAGCAGCACGAAAGGAAGCGTCAGATTGATAACGACCTTCTTCAGTGCGTCAATATTGTCACGACTGAGAAAGCTTTTGCTGCGGCAAAAGACGCCCAAACCCAGGGCGGCAAAAACCGGCAGTGCGGTTTGAATAACGGATGTAATAATTCCCATTACTTAATAACACCTTTTTGCAGGATGACATTGGCATAAATGGCCGTCTCGCCGGTCTGGATGATGCAGTAGCACTTCTTTGCTTCATCGTAGAAATCAAAACGGTCAATATTGCCAACAGCGTCCGCACCCCGGTCATCATACTTGGTAACGATCTGCTTATAGGTATCCCATACGGGAATCACAAGATCCTTATCGCATTCCATCTTTTCCATCAGAATGGCAGGCTTTTCCACATAGGTATCCAGAGGGATGACCTGCAAAATGGCGTCCAGCAGCTCCGGCACACCGTGGCCGTCGGCCCGCAGGAAAATAGCGCCTTCTGCTTTTGCCATGGCAGCGCCGGGGAAGTTGCCATCACCGATGCAGATGCGATCACTGTGACCCATTTCACAAAGGACTTTCAAAAGCTCAGGGGAGAGAATAGGGGGGATGTTTTTTAACATAAGTATACCTCCGATATATTGACTTTTTAATTTGCGATGTTATAATCTAAGAAAAAAAGGGGGATGTTGCAATGGACTTTGCAGAACAGGTCGCACTCTTTTCCAAATATGCAGAGGAGAAGGGTTTGGTAAACAGTATTGAGGGAAACTTGTCAGTAATTGACAGAGCCACCGGCAATATTTATATTACACCCTCTCATAAGATGAAAGCACGGCTTACACCGGAGCAAATCTGTGTGATCGATCCGCAGGGGAATCAGATCGGCGGTATTTATCCGCGGTCTTCTGAGTTTTTCCTGCACGAAGCTGCATACAAAGCGCGCCCGGATATTGGCGCAGTGGTCCACTGCCATGTTCCTTACTTAACGGCTTATGCCTTGGCATATCGTGACTTTGATACACCTAAGGATACATTTTTAAGTACATTCTTTGGTAAGATCCAGTGCTTACCCTATGGTGAACACGGTACCCATGGTATCCACGCGGGCATTGAAAATGCGCTGACGGATAACCGGCCGGTTGCATTGCTTGGCGGTCACGGTGTTGTCTGTGTTGGGGATGACCTGGAAGCAGCGATCGGTTGGACAGAGGCGGCGGAAAATTACGCAAAGACCATCGCGATCCGTAACAAGCTGATTTGATTTTAAAAAGTGGCGGTCAGAGACCGCCACTTTTTTATTTTGCCATGGATTACTTGTACATAGGACCGTAGGTAGCGCAGGCGCGGTAGTCCTGGCCTTCCTTGTCCATGCCAAATGCGTTCCAGCAAGCAGGACGGTAGATGTCATCCTCGGGCACATTGTGCATGCAAACGGGGATACGCAGCATAGAGCACATGGTGATCAGATCGGCACCGATGTGACCGTAAGAGATCGCACCGTGGTTAGCGCCCCAGTTCATCATGACCTCGTAAGCGGTCTTGAAGGGAGAGCCTTCCTTACCGTCACAGCGAGGAGCAAACCAGGTGCAGGGCCATGTGGGGTTGGTGCGCTCCATCAAAGTGTCGGAAACATCATCAGGCAGGTTGACAGTCCAGCCTTCTGCGATCTGCAGAACAGGACCCAGACCCTTCACCAGATTCAGACGGATCATGGTGCAGGGCATCTCCGCCTTGGTGGTGTAGTGGCTGGAGAATCCGCCGCCACGGAAGTTATCGAAGCCGGCTTCGCACCATACGGTTGCATCGGTCATCTTCTTAATGTCTTCGTCGGTGACTTCCCACCACTTTTTCATAGTGGCGTTGCCATTCTCGTCAGTGCAGACACCGGAAGCGTCCAGACAGGCAGCACCGGAGTTCAGCAGGTGAATGATACCGTTACTTTCAGCAGCCTTACCCTGCAGCTTATAGCCGGTAACGCGCTCGGTAGCCTCTCCGGACCAATATGTACGCACATCGGCGAAGATCTGTGCCCGGTGGGTCAACAGACGCATCATCAGCATACCCATACCGTTGAGAATGTCGTTCTCGGTTGCCAGGGTATAGGGCTCACGGGCGCCTTCGTAGTCGAAGGTGGAAGAAAGCAGCGCCTCGGGATAGTCACAGTTGGGCCAATGGTCAGTCCACTGACGCTGTCCCTGGAAACCACCGGCGATGGCATTGTGGCCAACCTTCTCTTCCTCAAACTGATCGGGCAGGTTCTTATTGCCGGCCATCAGATCTTTGATGATGCAGTACATCTTAACAGTGAATTCCCACTGCTTTTCCTTTTCCTCAGGGGTGAACTTGATGCGCCGGATCTCACCCAGGAATTCAACGGACTCGGGGTTGTCGTCCCGGCCTTCCTTGCAGTGCTCCTTAGTCCAGGCAAGAGCCTTCTGGAACTCTTCCTCGTTGTAAATGCCTTCTTCCATGCGGCGCAGGATCTCTACCTCGTCCACGGATTCAACGCGCATACCGAAGTAGGTCTCCAGCATATCCTGGTCCATAATGGAGCCGGCGATACCCATACACTGGGAGCCGATCTGCAGGTAAGACTTGCCGCGCATTGTGGCGACAGCAACAGCGGCGCGGCCAAAGCGCAGCAGCTTTTCCTTAACATCATCGGGGATCTGGGTGACCTGATCCCGATCCTGGACCTCGTGACCGTAGATGCCGAATGCAGGCAGACCCTTCTGTGCGTGACCGGCCAGAACAGCAGCTAAGTACACAGCGCCGGGACGCTCGGTGCCGTTGAAGCCCCATACGCCCTTAATGGTGTGCGGATCCATATCCATGGTCTCAGAGCCGTAGCACCAGCAGGGGGTCACGGAGAGGGTAATAGAAACGCCTTCCTTCTTAAACTTATTTGCGCAGGCAGCAGCCTCAGGAACACGGCCAATGCAGGTGTCAGCCATAACGACCTTCACAGGTTCACCGTTTGAGTAAAACAGGTTTTCCTCAAACAACTTTTTGGCAGCCTCTGCCATTGCCCAAACAAGCGGCTCCAGAGATTCACGGAGCATCATAGGACCGCGGCGGCCGTCAACGATGGGGCGAATGCCGATTACAGGATAATCGCCAACATATCTGTTTTTTGCCATAATTTTTCCTCCTGATACATACCGCATAAATGCGGCGAATTTATATAATTGATAAAAACACCGGATGTGCTTTTATTCACAGAGAATGGTTGCCACCTCACAGGGCAGCGCTGTTATCCGGGCAGGACCCGTGTAACCGTCCAGCCGATCGATCAGATATTGGGCAGCGGTCTGTCCGATCAGCTGCTCCGGCTGGAAAACGACGGGCAGGGGAGGCTTCATCATTGTGCAGATGTCCACACAGTCAAAGCCAAAGATGTCCAGTTCGTCCATCAGTTTGATCCCCCGTTCCCGGGCGGCCGTCACAAGACCGATGGTGATATTATAGTTCGTAGTCAAAATAGCTGTGGGTGGATCTGCCCGGTCCATAAAGACTTCAAGACCTTTATATCCGGTTGCGAAGCTGTTTTCATCGCTGATGACAAGGCTGTCATCGTACAAAACACCGTGATCGGAAAGGGCACGCAGGTACCCAACCAGACGCTCCTTGGCGGTATACACAGAGTTGGGTCCGGTAATGGCGGCGATCCGGCGGTGACCCTTGCGGATCAGCTGCACCACCGCCTGATAGGAAGACTCCTTATTATTAACTAACACGGTATCTGTCTGTACGCCTTGAATAGGCCTGTCCACCAAAACGGAGGGGATGTTAAAGTTGGAGGTCAGTTCATAGAATTCATCTGAGGAGATGTTTTCCGGTACATAGATCAGTCCGTCCACGCCGTTGGCAATAAGAAAGCGGAGATTGTCTCGCTCAAAGCCGTGGTTGGAGCCGTAGCAGGATATTAATGTATGATATCCGTGGTTGCGCAGCTTTTTGTCCATAGCTGTAAGGATGGCACTGAAAAAAGGCGCAGTCATATCCGGTACCAGAACGCCGATAGAACGGCTTCGCTGCGCTTTTAAGTTTCTGGCAAAGGGATTGACCCGGTAGTCCAGCTCTGCCACAGCATCCTTGATGGCGACAGCGCATTCCTGGCGCACATTGCCGCCGTTTATGTATTTGGATACGGTAGAGGTGGATACGCCTGCCAGCTTTGCAACATCCTTAATGGTGGCCATTGTATTTCCTCCTGAGCGCGAATCGTTTCGCGCAGAAAACCCTAATTTCGAGCTTATGTAGCATACTCTACATCCATATAATATAAAAACAAATTTATACTGTCAATACAAAAAATGAAAAAATAGCTTGATTTTTTTGTGAAAGTTTATTATAGTATAGAGGAATAGAGGAGCAAATATGTGCGCTTTGTGCAAAAGGCATATATTTGAATTGCTTTCCCCGGCTACATTGTCTTTTCTTGTGTGCAACCTGCAAAAGCGAATCGTTTCGCGTTTGTTCACATTGCATACTTGCGGTTTTTTGCATTAAAGACGCCGGGAAAACAGTATACCCACAATATGTATGGAAGGTGATATGGCAATGGGTGAAACGATCCTGAAAATGCAAGGCATCCAGAAGTATTTCTCCGGTGTCCACGCATTAAAAGGCGTCGACTTTGATCTGAAGGCCGGTGAAGTCCACGCACTGATGGGCGAAAACGGCGCCGGCAAGTCTACGCTGATCAAGGTTCTTTGTGGTATTCACAAAAGCGATGGCGGAACCATCGAGCTGTTTGGTCAGCAGGTGAGCTTCAATAACATTTCAGAGTCGCAGGCTGCCGGCATCAGCGTGATTCATCAGGAATTGAATATGATGAACCACCTGACCGTTGCGCAGAATATGTTCATTGGTCGGGAATTCCGTAAGGGCGGTCTGATCAACGATCGCAAGATGGAAGAAGAGGCACAGAAGCTTTTTGAAAAGATCGGTGTGAGCATTGATCCTTCCCGGAAGCTTGGAGAGCTGACTGTGGGTAAGCAGCAAATGGTGGAGATCGCGAAGGCTGTATCCCGTGACTGCCGTTTGCTGGTTCTGGACGAGCCTACTGCCGCACTGACCCTTCCCGAAGTGGAAGAACTGTTCAAGATCATGCGTGAGCTCCAGCAAAAGGGCATTGGTATGATCTACATATCCCACCGTATGGATGAGATCAACCGCATCTCCGACCGTGTCACAGTTATGCGTGACGGCGAGTATGTCGGTACAGTCAATACTGCTGAGGTCACCAAGGACGACATCGTTAAGATGATGGTCGGCCGTGTGATCATGGGCGAACAGAAGGCCAAGAGCAATGTGCCTGAAGATGCACCCGTTATACTGGAAGTCAAACACCTCAATGCCGGTAAGGAAGTAAAGGATGTCAGCTTCCAGCTCCGCAAGGGCGAGATCCTGGGCTTTGCAGGCCTGATGGGCGCCGGCCGTACGGAGGTCGTCCGTGCGCTGTACGGTGCGGACCGCCGGCAGACCGGTGATATCTACCTGAATGGCAAGAAAGTTAAGATCAAAACGCCGGAGCAGGCTGTCCGTAACGGTATCTGCTATCTGTCTGAGGACCGCAAGCGTTACGGTTTGATGCTGGATAAGTCCGTTGCCGACAATACTGTCCTTGCTTCTGTTGACTCCTTCGTCGCCGCAGGTATTATCCGCGACGGTAAGATGAAGAACTCCTCGAAGGAATTTAATGATAAGCTGCGTACAAAGACACCGTCCATGGATCAGCTTCTGAAGAATTTGTCCGGCGGTAACCAGCAGAAGGTTATTATTGCCCGTTGGCTGATGAAGAACTCCGATGTGTTTATCTTCGATGAGCCGACTCGCGGTATTGATGTTGGCGCTAAGAGCGAGATCTACCACCTGATGGAAGAACTGGTTGAGCAGGGCAAGTCCATCATTATGATCTCTTCCGAGCTGCCGGAGATCCTGCGCATGAGTGACCGCATCCTGGTTATGTGCGAGGGACGCAAAACCGGTGAGCTGGATATAGCTGATGCTACACAGGAAAATGTTATGCAACTTGCAACAATGCGAGAGGAGAATTGATATGAGCAACAAGAAAAGCCCCCTTTTGGCTGCGAAAGGAATTCTTTCCGGCGGCAAGCAGAATATCGTCATCATCTTTGCGGCGATCGCTCTGTTTGCGATCTTTACATTAATTAACCCCAACTTTGCCAGCAGCGGTAATGTGCTGAATATGACAAAGTCCTTCGTGCCTTATGCAGTTTTGGCTCTCGGTGTTACCTTTGTCATTGCCACCGGCGGTATTGACCTGTCCATCGGCACTGTGTGTATCGGTTCTGCGGTTCTGGCAGGCGCTGTCTGCCGCACCGGTGTTTCTATG
Source organism: Faecousia sp. (assembly GCA_045590135.1). Lineage (GTDB taxonomy): Bacteria > Bacillota > Clostridia > Oscillospirales > Oscillospiraceae > Faecousia. Next base: position 1,814 of record JAZNQK010000091.1, on the reverse strand, counting down.
GAAGACGGTGTGTTGTGGGCCACTATTCCCATCGTGATCCTCACCGGCCTGTGCTTCGGTCTGATCAACGGTCTGCTGGTTGCAAAGTGCAAGATCGCACCCTTTATTGCGACCCTCGGCACTATGCTTGTCTCCCGCGGCTTGACTGCTGTTGTTTCTGAGGCAGTCCGTGAGACCTCTTCCGCTGTGAAGTATCCCACCACCGGCTGGTTCCAGAAGCTGTTTACCAACCTGAACGGTTTCCCCATTGGCTTGGTTTGGGTCCTGGGTTTGACTATCATTTGTATGGTCGTTATGTACAAGACTAAGATTGGCCGCTATATTCTGGCTATCGGCTCCAACGAAGAGGCCGCCCGTCTTTCCGGCATCAATGTTGACAAGTACAAGATCATCGCTTATGCTATTGGCGGTACCTTTGCCGGTATTGCAGCGCTGTTCTATGTGGCTTCCAATCCTTCTTTGACCATTGCTGGCGGCAACGGTATGGAACTGGATGCTATCGCCGGCGTATACATCGGCGGGACCAGCACCACCGGCGGCTCTGCTTCTGTGCTTGGCACCATCCTTGGATCTTTGATCCTGGTCATCATCCGTAACGGTCTGAACCTGGCTCTGAGCAGCGGTAGCGTGGTTTCTGCAACCAATGTTACATATGCGGTTACCGGCGTGATCGTTGTGGGCGCTGTTCTTCTGGATGTTCTGAAGAAGAAGAATGCTGCGAAGGTCAAGATCCCCGTTGCTGAGAAGAAAAAGATCACGGCAGAGAAATAATTATTTCGTAATAAGACCGAAAGGTTTTATATAAAATTTTAGGAGGAAAAGAAAAAATGAAGAAACTTATCGCATTACTTCTGGCTCTGGTAATGGTCCTGGGTCTGGCTGCTTGTGCACCCGTTGACAGCGGCAAAGAGACCACTGCTGCTCCCATAGCAGGCGACGAGACCACTGCTGCTCCCGGCGGCGACGAGACCACTGCTGCTCCCGCAGCTGGCGGCACCATCGCTGTCATTGCTAAGGGCGAGACCCACGCTTTCTGGCAGGCTGTTAAGGCCGGCGCTGTTGACGCTGGTAAGGCTGCTGGCTATGAGGTCACCTTCCGTGGCCCCACTGCTGAGAGCGAAGAGTATGTCACCGAGCAGCGCGAAATGGTTCAGGCTGCTCTGAACAACTCCGATGTTAAGGGTATCGTTCTGGCTACCATCGGCCTGGGCTTCGGCGACGAGCTGACTGCTGCATACGACAAGGGCCTGCCTGTTGTTGAGTTCGACAGCGGTCTGTATGACGGCGGCGCTGACATCACCGAGGGCAAGGATCCCACCATCGGCTCCGTTGCTACCGACAACTACGCTGCTGCTGGCGTTGTTGCTGAAAACTTCTATGCTTACCTGAAGGACAACAACCTGGCTGTTGACGGCTACAAGGTTGGTATCATCCAGCACGACTCTACCGCTACCGGTATCGACCGTGCAGGCGGCTTCGAGGACAAGATGAAGGAACTGGCTGAGGCTGACGACATCGAGCTGGACATCAATGTTCAGGTCAAGGCTAACAACGAAGGCGAGTACAAGCTGGGTCTGACCGCTCTGAAGGATTGGGGCGCAGAGTCCATCTTCATGACCAACGAAGGCGTTATCAACGAAGTATTCCCCGAGATCTCCGACAATGCTGACACCTACAAGGACATCCTGTTCTGCGGCTTCGATGCAGGCACCAACCAGTACAACTGGATGAAGGACGCCGGTGAGACCTACGCTCTGTTGGTCGGCTCCGTCGCTCAGGACTCCTACAACATTGGTTACAAGGCTGTTGAGATG
>JAZNQK010000090.1:0-3172 GCA_045590135.1 Faecousia sp. | reverse complement strand
AGTTCCGATATAGTGCTGCTCTGCGTCCAAAACAGGTATAGCAGTATAACCGTTTCGTGTCATGATCTCCCAACCTTGCCGGACGGTCTGCTTTTCGTTCAGGAAAACCGTCAGTGCCTTGGGTATCATTATTTTCGCAATATTCATGGGCCAGCACCCCTTTCATCGTTATTATATCAAAACACAGATACCTTTTGAATATAAAGTGTAAATAATTGACGAACCGCCTCGCGCTTGAGCTGGTCCGCGCAGCTTACCTTATTCCACCCTCAGCATCCGGTAACCGATGCCAATATGGGTTTGGATATACTGAGTTTGGGAATCCTTTTCCAACTTCTTACGCAGGGTTGCCATATGGACACGAAGGGACGCCATATCGCTTTCCCAGGAGCTGCCCCAGATCTTGTTAGTCAGATAGGTATGGGTCAAGACCTTTCCGGCATCCTTCGCCAGCAGACAGAGCAGCTTGTATTCTGTGGGTGTCAGCTTCATTTCTTCGCCGCTTAAGGTAACACAGCCTGCGCCGTAGTCTATGGTCAGTCCGCCGTTACGGAACACGGAGTCTGCGCTGTTGCTGGCCACCGCAGAAATTCTTCTCTGAGCCACCCGAAGCCTTGCCAGAAGCTCTGTCACGGAGAAGGGCTTTGTCAGGTAATCGTCCGCACCGGCATCCAGTGCGGCAACCTTGTCGGCATCCTCACTCCGGGCAGAAATGACGATAATGGGCATTTGTGACCAGCTGCGAATCCGCTTGATGATGGCAATACCGTCCATATCCGGCAGCCCCAGGTCCAGGAACAGGATATCCGGCTGCTGGGTGGTAGCAGCCGCGATGGCCGCTTCGCCTGTGGGCGCAGTGATGAATCGGTATTCGTTTGACTTTAATGTGGTGGTAATGAGGTTGCGGACGGTGGAATCGTCCTCCACTACCAGGATCAAGGGTTTATTCATGGACTTCCACCTCCCCGGCTGGAATAGTAAATGTAAAGACCGTACCGGTAGGTTCATTATCGGTAACGGCAATGGTGCCGCCGTGGACATTCACGATAGATCGGCACAGGCTCAGCCCCAAGCCAAGACTTCTTCGGCAATCGGCAATGGGATTACTGCCGCTGTAGAACATCTCAAATATCTTTTCCTTTTCGCTGTCCGGTACACCTGCGCCGTTATCTGCCACACGGATCTCTATAAAATCCCGATCCCCGGTGGTGGTAATATCAATATGAGACCCCACAGGGGTGTACTTAATGGCATTGTCCACCAAGTTAATAATGACCTGAATGATAAGCCGGGCATCACACTTGGCAAGGAGCAGATCGTTTTCGTGGTGTACCGTGATGGAATGCTCGTCCTGCTTTCTGCTGATATGCTGCAGGGCCTCAGAGACGATCTCCTCGATCAGGTGGGGCTGCATTTTCAGCTCCATACGCCCCTCTTTGATCTTTGTCACCGCCAGCAGGTTTTCCACCAGATTGGTCAGCCATGCGGAATCGTCATAGATATCACCGCACATTTGCCGTATGGTATCGCTGTCCAGCTTTTCCAGGTCGGAAAGCAGCATACCTGCGTTGCCGGAAATGGAGGTCAGAGGTGTGCGCAGATCGTGAGAAATGGAGCGCAGAAGATTGGCGCGGAGCTTTTCCTGCTCAGCCTGCAGCTTTGCATCCTCCATTTCCTTGGTGTTACGGCTGTTTTCCAGGGCAAGGGCGCACTCGCCCAATATGGACAGCAGCACGCTGTTCTCAAATGCCTCCAACGGTTCTTTCCCCTCAATGATGACCGTACCGTAGACTCTGTCCTGCACCCTGATGGGATACTGCAGAGCGTCCTTGCGTCCGCTGGAAACAACCCCGGGCAGCACTGAGGCGTGGCGACCCAGAAGCTTTGCGACCTGGGTTCTGACCGTCTGGAAGATCTTATCGTCAGATGCCGCCTTTTGAAGCATCTGGTTGGTTTCCAGCAGCAGATTGGTACGGTAGGCCGCCTGGGTAGATTGCCGTGTCTGTCCCTTCAGTCGGTCTGTCATAGTACCAACTGTCAGAGATGCGATGAGCATAATAAGAAAGGTCAGAGGTGCACCGTCTGCATATACCCGCAGGGAAAATTGTGGGGTCGTAAATAAGAAGTTAAACACAAGCAAGCTGCCGACAGCCGACAGGACATAGCTGGACCGGGTGGATGTAAAGATGGCTGTCAGCAACACCGCCAATAGGTAGATCGCAATAATATTGGCTTCGCTGAAGCCTACCTTTGAGGACAAATAACCCAGTCCGCTTGCCAGGATCAGGATAGCAAGAGATACACACCAATCCCGCAAGGTCGTCCGAAGATCGATCTTCTTTTTGATCTTCTTAGGCAGATACGGCCCATCCGTACTGGCATCCGGGATGATGTGGATATCAATGTGGGGCGCGATCTGTGTCAGCTTTTCTGTCAGGGTGGGTTTGCCGAAGAATCTGCGTCTGGACATAGCGCTTCTGCCCACAACGATCTTCGTCACGCCGGACAGCCGCGCATACTCCGCGATCTGATAGGAAACATCGTCACCAAAGACCGTTTCAATGGTTGCGCCCAGTTTCTTTGCCAGATCCATATTCTCATGCAGACGCTCCTTGTCTGCACCGGACATAGCTTCATAATTGGGTGTGCGGACAAACAGCGCTGTCAGACTGCCTTTGAAAGCTTTTGCCATAGTTGCAGCTGTGCGAATGATCCGGGCATTGGACGGAGCTGAAGAAAGACCCACAAGGATGTGTTCCGCCATAAGCAGTCCTCCTGTCTCTTTTTCTCTCATTCTATCACATCTTCCTCCGGATATCTACAACTATCATCATAAGTAAAGGTGGGTTCATTACCGGGTCTGCGCTCCAGAAACTTATCCAGCTTTCTCAGCAGGTACACCAAATATGCCTGCCCGCCGACAAAGCTCAGCACAGATAGTATGATCCATACAACTTTCATAACAGCGATCTTAAATCCGGAAGCATTTCTGAATGTCCTTAAATCTTCCCATTACCATCAGGGATTTCCCCTCGCACAGCAGGGTGTCCGGGGTGATGAAGGAATCCAGCTTGCTTCCACACTTTGTTCCCAGAATATTGATATTGAATTTTTTACGGATATCCAGCTGTCCGACTGTCTTGCCCATCCAGGCATCCGGAATTGTCACCTC
>JAZNQK010000089.1:0-3552 GCA_045590135.1 Faecousia sp. | reverse complement strand
CCGCAGGGGTCAGGTCGCCGGTCTTTCGAAGCAGAGCGGTCATCGCCTCGTCGGAAATCTTGCCGGTGCGGTAGCTATCCACACGAACAGAAACAGGCTGTCCAACACCGATGGCGTATGCCAGCTGCACCTGTACTTGAGTCGCCAGTTCCGCTGCCACCAGATTCTTTGCCATATACCGAGCCATATAAGCGCCACTTCTATCCACCTTGGTGGGATCCTTGCCGGAGAACGCGCCGCCGCCATGGGAGAAGTAGCCGCCGTAGGTGTCCACAATGATCTTGCGCCCCGTCAGACCGGTATCGCCATTGGGTCCGCCGATGACAAAGTTGCCGGTGGGATTGATATGGATGTGGGCAACATTGGCAATATCAAAGCCGTAGGCTTTCAGCACCGGAGCAATAACACCCTCCCGGATATACCGGCGCAGCTCGCCCATTTCAAAATCAGCACTGTGCATAATGGATACCACTACGGTATCGATACCCAGCACATTTCCCTGCTCGTCAAACTCCACGCTGACCTGTGTCTTGCCGTCGGGACGCAGCAGGTCATTGCTGCGCACGCACTCAGTCAAACGATTGGACAGTGCCCGGGAAAGTGCTGCCGGCAGCGGCATCAACTCCGGTGTCTGGGTGCAGGCGCCGCCGAACATCATACCCTGATCACCGGCACCACCCACTTCATCATTGGTGCCCATTGCGATATCCGCAGACTGGGTGTGGATCTTGCACAAAATTTCCACGCTATCGGCATCAAACCCGTCACCGGGAACGGTATAGCCGATTTGGCGGATCACTTCCCGGGCAACAGCTGCATAGTCCACCACAGCTGTGGTGGTGATCTCGCCGCAGATCAGGCAGAAATCGGTGGTTACGGTGGTTTCGCAAGCCACGCGGGCGTCGCTGTCCTGGGCAAGGCAGGCATCTAAAATCGCATCAGAAATGGCATCTGCCACCTTATCCGGGTGACCGCAGGTAACACACTCAGAAGTAAATAATCTCTTTTCCATAAAAAATATCCTTTCAAAAAAAATGTGCACACACCGAGCGATCCGATGTGCGCATCTATCGAATCCTCATCTTTCGTTGCCGCCGGATTTGGCACCTTGACTTAACAGGTTGCCGGGTTTCATCGGGCCGTTCCCTCCACCGCTCTTGATAAGGCTTGTATGCAGTTCGTGTATATTCTACTCGAATTTTCCCATTTGTCAACACTTTTCCGCGATAAAATTCACAATTCCTTTATGGACATTTCTCCCAAGAAATGATATGATAGGCATAATCTGCACAGGAGATGATTTTCTTGAGAAATTTGCGCCGCTCCTTTGAGCTTTTCTGTTATCGAAATCGCGACAAGGGCATTCCGAATCTGATGCTTTATATCACCTTAGGCAGCGCCATTGTGATATTGCTGAGCCTGTTCAACGGCGGCACGCAGCTGTATTCGCTGCTGTGTTTTGACAAAACCAGCATCCTAAAAGGACAGGTATGGCGGCTGTTTACCTATGTGTTTACGCAGTCCGGCGCGTCCGTGATCAATCTGATCTTCTTATACTTCTTCTATATGATCGGCAGACATGTGGAGTTGAGTATGGGCACGCTCCGGTTTAATTTGTTTTATCTGTCCGGTGTGCTGCTGATGGATATCTTCGCGATGCTCTTTTGCCCGGTGATCCCGGAGGCAATCACCTCTAACGAGCAGCTTACCTATCTGCAAAATACCGTTCCGGTTTATCTGGATATGGCATATTATCTGCATTTAAGCCTGATACTGACTTATATTACTGCGTATCCCAATGCCCAGTTTTTGATCTTCTTTGTGATCCCCGTGAAAGCATGGATCTTAGGACTTATCTATCTGATCCTGACGCTGGCTTCTGTATTTAATCTGAGCTATCCGGTATTTTATTTCCCCCACAATCTGTTCCCCCTGGTGGCGCTTGGAAATTATCTGCTGTTTGCGGGTAAAGGCGTTTTGAATCTTCTGCCTCTGAGCTGGCGGATCAAGCGTCGCAAAAAAGCTGTCCGTCCTGCAGTCCATCCCATCCCCTTTGAAAAGAAAGCTGCTGCACCTGCAAAAAGCAAAGCACCTGCGTATACCCATCGGTGTACAGTCTGCGGCAAGACGGATGTATCTCATCCGCAATTGGAGTTTAGGTACTGTTCCCGCTGTGAAGGATATTTCTGCTACTGCCAGGAACACATTGATAATCATACACATATTGTGTAAGCCAAAGGGCGCGTTGCAAAACGCGCCCTTTATTTATTGTCAAGTTTCAGTTTGACGATCTGATAAAATTTGCACCGCAACCTACCTCCCTCCTTGAGGGAGGTGGCACGGCGTAAGCCGCGACGGAGGGAGTGTCCTGCAACTGCAACGACACTCCCCCAGTCAGCTTCGCTGACAGCCCCCTCAGAGAGGGGGCCAAGAATCGGCGCAGCGCAATTTTAATCTGCCCCACAAGCCGAAATTTGATGGCACCAAGACGAAAAAGGTGCGTTTTACAACGCACCCTTTCTTACTTATCCAATGCAGTTTCCTTTACACCATCCAGGACGCTCAGTGCCTGGGGACGGTGGGTAACAAGAATGGCTTTCCTGCCCAGCTGCTTCAAATTGTGCAAAACAACATCCTCCGTCTGGGCATCCAGGGCAGAGGTGCATTCATCCAGCAAAAAGACAGGCCGTTCCATCAGCACCGCTCTGGCAATAGCGATCCGCTGCAGCTGACCCTTGGAAAGTCCCGTATTGTTCTCCCGGACCTGGGTCTGCTCCTTGGCTGTCAGCTCCCACACAAACTGGGCATCTGCGATCTGCAGCGCATTCCGGACGGCTTCCATATCCGCATCCGGCGCAGTCAGCAGCAGATTTTCCAGGATCGTGCCGGAAAACAGCGCGTAGTCCTGGGGCACATAGGCAAACAAATGTCGGGTCTGCTCGCTGCAGGGGATCTGCTCTGCTTCCGTTTGGATATAAACTCTACCCTGCTGAGGCACATAAAGGCCCAACATCAGCTTGAATATAGTGGACTTACCCTTACCGGAGATACCCGTCAGGCAGATCCAATCGTCAAGGGCAAAGCTTGCGCTGAAGTTTTCCAGGACAGGTGTATCATCGCCCGGATAATGGAATGTAACCTTTTCAAACACGACTGCTTTTGCACAGATATCCTGCCGGTCACTGTCTGGGATCTGCTCCACACCCAGCATAACCTGCAAGCGCTCGTAAGCCACCTCCACTGTGGCAAGTCTCGTCCACTGTCCGGAAATGCCCAGCGCGGGACCCCGGAACAAAGAGAGCAGCTGCAGCATCGCCGTCAGCGTACCGTAGCTCATAGCGCCCCGGACAAGCTGTGCTGCGCCCCACAGCAGCAGTGCGCCGCTGCCCAGCTGAGAAGCCGCCGCCAGTGTTGTATTGCTGCTGACAGACCAAAGCCTGCGCTTAAATTTCGCCCGCAGATTCTTCCGCAGCCGAACATCAAACCGCTCCAGTATTGGCTTCTGCACCTGCAAACTTTGTATAAGCTCCAGCTGCTGCAGATCCTCCTGCA
>JAZNQK010000088.1:0-11314 GCA_045590135.1 Faecousia sp. | reverse complement strand
GTCCGCAGACTGGTGTAAAAATTGAGAGCTGGCGAGCAATTTTTAGCCCGTGGGAGAGTCCATAGAAGAAAGACTGCATCCGGTATGGATGTTGGCTTTCTTCTATTTCGTTTTGCAGAGGGAAAATGCAAACGAGTCCCTTCCGGCGTATGCCGCCTACAGCGGCAACAATCCCTCAGTCAGATTCGCTGACAGCCTCCTTACAAAAAAGAACCTTTTTCAGAAAAACACCGGGTGTCGAAAGACACCCGGTGTTGACTTTAATAACCCTTGATGGTATTCATAAACAGAATATTCAGCTTCCACTTATAGCCGGGTTTGGTGGAGATCTTCAGCTTTGTGGGGCGGTCCTTTTTCTGGATGACCGGCACAAGCTCATACTGCCAGGTGCCTTTCTTCACCACATCGCCGCCTGCGCGGAATCCGTTCTCAGTTTCGATGATGGTAACGCTGTCTTCGTCCGCATCGCCGGAAACAATAAAGAATTCATATTGACTTCTGGGGGCATCGATTACGAATTCAGCAGGCTGCGTTCCTTCGATGAAGTCCTTGCGCAGCAGATCTCCGCTTTCGCGTTCCTTGCCTGTGATCTCGCCGTTGCAAACCAGACCAAAGCCCTCTTTTACTGTGAAACGGCAGTTGTCCGGCGTCAGGAATATAATGCCGCTTACAGTGGTGAGTCGCGGTTCAGCGGTCATAGTCTGTTCAGGAATATGAGCGATATAATCCTTATCGCCGTTGACACCAAAGTCGAACTTATAAAGTGTATGATTCTCCATTCGCACATTACCCAGATACCAGTCAAACATAAAGCCGTCCAAAGCCTTGTAGTACTGGGCGTCCGGATCCTCACCAATATAGACACGGCGCTTGGTGTATGCCTTGTGACAAAGTATTTCGTTGCTGTATCCACCCACGCACGCAACATCAGTGTTGGAAGATGCCTCTGCCCCGATCAGATAGGTACAGCCAGCCTTTGTTTCGAAGCTGACAATGCCATTTTCCCAGATTGCAGGAATTTCCTTGCCGCAGCAGTACACCGCAGTACCTTCGGCCAAGAAAGGTGAGGTGATACGGGCCTCTCCACCGCGCTTGCTGTGCACCTTGATCCATTGGAGCTTTCTGTTTTCCAGCTTTGCACTAATCTCAAATGCGCCCCGGGCCAGCAGTTTATCAAAGCTGAGATCATTCCAGGCGGGATATTCAACACAGCGGTCATTGTATTCTGTAATGCCATAGCCGTTACGCAGGAATCGCTCCCACTCCTTGTCACCGTCCGGCAGCGCGGGGAAGACACGGATCACATCGTTATAGGACTGCAGCAGCATTTCATTAACGGCTGCCAGCATTTGACCGGTAAACTCGACCATACAAGGATAATAAAGAGGCTGACGCACCAATAAACAGTGATTCATAAACCGTTCGGTTTCCTCCGCAGACAGACCGTTGGGGCGCAGAACATGATCAATACCCCGCTCGTAGATGAGCCGCAATGCTGCCTGACCCCTTCCAAGACGGGCGGCTGCTGCAGCGATCCAAGTGCCTCCGAAGATACCGATTTCACAGTTTTCATCCATAAAGTCCACGGTGTTGCTGAGCTTTTGATATGTTTCCGCATCCATAGACAGAGGGTCAAACTCACCTGTGGGGAACAGGGGCATCAAAAGACTGGGATGGCGCAGCCACATATTGTCCGGAGCCTCCATAGAGTCCTTCAGATGCACACCGTACTTTCCGGGCTCGGAGAAGTAGTAAGGAGGCATTTTTTTCAGGAGAACACGAACGCCGTCCAACATAGGATCGTCATCGTGCAGGATCTCTGCGGCCTTCAGTGTGAACTTCAGCAAATACTTGACGCTTGCGATTGTAATTGTGGTATTGTGGGCAAGAGGGCCTTGCTCAGGGGAAATGTCCGGATAGACAAAGTAAGTGTCCGTTTCAGGATCATACTCAAACAGAGCCAAAGCAAACTGGCAGAGTTTTTTGAACAGGGGATAAGCATCATTTTTCAGATACTCTACATCGCCGCTGTACTCAAATTGACTCCACAGATACTGGGCACACCAAGGCCAGGTGCTGTAATAGTTTTGCGGCGTGTAGTCGAATGCAACACCCGGCATATTGTGGACATTTCTTGCAAAACGCTCGGCTACATCAACATAGGACAGAAGTCCGTCAGAAAATACCTTTCCCAGATCCAGTCGGTTGCTGGAAAATACCCCTGCAAATGCCGCCTGAATGTTTACATCCCAGTACCAACAGCTTTGCCAGATAATTGGATGGCGTACATCCCAAAGACCGTTCAGTCCACAGGCCTGATGCTTCATAATGCCATTTTTACCGGAACAACAGTCCATTGTATACTGATTTATGTAATAAACGGTTTCCAGGAATTTATCCGGAATATTAATAGAAGAGGCACCGAAGAAGTTCTTCCAGTACTTTTGATGGTCACAATAGAGTGTATCCAAATCGTTTGCAGCTTCTTTGATCTCGCTGACGCCGCTGGAGGTGGGATCAGCATAGCGGTATGGGGTATAAATACCGGTCAGGATATAAAATTCAGGCTCACTTTCCGTTATAGTAATGTGACCCACATATTCATCTGCGCAGAGCGTGCCCCTCGCGCCCACAAGATGAATGATGCCGCTGAAAATAAAGGGTTTCTCTGGATTTTCAAATACCCGCGTCACGCTGTAGCGGAAGGTGCTGTCATCAACCTGCTGGAATACAACCTCCGGCGCATCCAGATCCCGATAAGGCTCCATAGAAAGATCAAAACCGCTGAGCATACCGGGCGTGCTCTGGGTGACCTTGTTGATAATATAGTCTTTGCGTGCGGCGATGGTGTCAACACGGAGTGCATTGCTCTCTTTGCTCATATTAAAGCTGACGCAGGCATTTTCAGCGTATAGGGTAAGGCTGTATTCGCCGTCGCGCAGTGCGTCATTGGGGTAGAAAATATAATCGCCTGTGGCAGGATGAACACCAAACCATTTGCCGGCACCGTATTCTTTCTTCTTTTCATTCAGCAACGCACGGTCGGTTCGATAACTGATAAAAGGTTCGCCTTCGGGCGGCTGATTCCTGTTTGCTCTTTCTTTGAAGGAACGATGCAGCTCACCCGGATTATCAACAAGGGGCATATTTTCTAATCTGTCGTTAGGGAAAGGTTTGTCGCTGGTGGTGTAGTAAACCTCATAGTGGTTCATAGGCATATAGAGCTTGTCTTCATCAAAGTAGAGCATAGCGCCAAAATTGCCGTTTCCGATAGGCAGGGCATTATCCCAGGTCACGGGGCAGTTGCGAAAATTGACACAGTGTTTCATAATGGCCTCCTGCTAAATTAGTTAAAGATAGTATAAGCTTGAGCGCTGAAATTGTCAATAAATTGTAGATAGAAACAGCTTCAGCCTGGGTAAATTTGTCGGTCTTGACAGTCTGCGCTTAATTCCACTATAATTATCAAAAAAGGAGGAGCGGATCTATGGAACAAACAGATATGATTTATGCCCAGCTGCCCGATCGGCTGCTCCCTTGGTTCGAGGAAAATAAGCGTGATCTGCCGTGGCGGCGCACGAAAGATCCGTACGCAGTCTGGCTGTCTGAGATCATGCTGCAGCAGACCCGGGTGGAAGCGGTGAAAGGTTACTATCAGCGCTTTCTTGAAGTACTGCCAACCATCGACAGTCTTGCAAATGCTGACGATGGTCTGCTTAACAAGTTGTGGGAAGGGTTAGGCTATTATAGTCGTGTGCGCAACCTGAAAAAAGCAGCGCAGAAGATCGTTTCAGAGCATAGCGGAAAATTTCCGGAAACCTATGCACAAGTGCTGGCACTTCCCGGAATCGGCCCATATACCGCGGGAGCGATCTGCTCTATCGTCTATGATCTGCCCACACCGGCGGTGGACGGCAATGTGCTGCGGGTCATCTCCCGACTGACAGATGATGATACACCCATCGATATGCCCGGTTATAAAAAAGATATACAGCAGAGCCTGGAAAAAATATATCCCAGGCAGGCCGGTGATTTCACGCAGGCGTTGATGGAGCTTGGCGCTACCGTTTGCGGCCCCAATCAAAAGCCGGATTGCGATCATTGTCCGTGCAATGATATCTGTCTGGCCCACCGCCAGGGCAGGGAGCAGCTGCTTCCTGTGAAATCCCCTAAAAAAGGGCGCCGGGAAGAGAACATAACGGTTTTGATCCTGAAATGCGGCGATGTGTATGCCTTGGAAAAGCGAGGAAATTCGGGACTTTTGGCAGATTTGTGGCAATTTCCGGCATTAGAAGGTGAATTAACAGCAGAAGAATCTCTTAAATGTTTAGAGGATTTGGGTCTGCATCCAAAGGATATTTTGCGGCAAACAGATAAAAAACATATTTTTACGCATATTCAGTGGAATATGCGCGGATATTATATAGAAGTAGCGCAGCGCTGTGACGATTTCAGCTGGTTTACCAAGGCGCAAATCAACGAACAAATAGCTTTGCCTACTGCATTTCGTCAGTTTTGGGAAGATAGTATATTCTGATCGCCGTCTGAAAAAAGACGGCGATCAACTATATGTTGTGGTTTTGGTTGACTTTACGACACAAAATGGATATAATAAACTGGTTAAATAATGGATATATTGGCAGGTAATGTTATGGCTATTAAAAAACAGGAACAATATGGTAATACCAGTATATCGATGCTGAAGGATGAAGAACGCGTCCGTAAGCGTCCTGCTGTTATTTTCGGCTCAGATGATCTGGAAGGCTGTAAGCATGCAGTTTTTGAGATCCTCTCCAACGCCATCGATGAGGCAAGGGAAGGTCACGGTGATCTGATCATCGTCACCCGGTATGAGGATCTCTCCGTTGAAGTAGAGGACTTTGGCCGGGGCTGCCCTGTGGATTATAACGAAAAGGAAAAGCGTTATAACTGGGAACTGGTCTTTTGCGAAATGTATGCCGGTGGCAAGTATGGCGAAAACGGCGAGAACTATGAGTATTCCCTTGGTCTGAACGGACTTGGCTCCTGTGCGACCCAGTATGCATCTGAGTTCTTTGATGCAACCGTGCGCAGAGATGGGTTCCGCTATGATCTGCACTTTGAGAAGGGCAGAAATAAGGGCGGCTTAAAGAAGGAACCTACTGACCGTGGCCGCAAGACCGGTTCCGTGTTCCATTGGCGTCCTGACCGGCAGGTCTTTACAGATATCAATATCCCTGTGGAATATTACCGGGATGTTCTGCGCCGACAGGCAGTGGTAAACAAGGGCGTAACCTTCCGCTTCCGCAATCAGGTGGGCAATAGATTTGAAACAGAAGAGTATTGCTACAGCGACGGCATTAAGCAGTATATTGAGGAAATGGTAGGTGACAATGCCTTTACTATGCCTGTTTTCTGGGAAGCAGAGCGTCGGGGCAGGGATGCGGAAAACCGTCCGGAAATGAAGCTGAAGATCACAGCATCTTTCTGCTTCTCCAAGCAGGTCAGCCATACGGAGTATTATCATAACTCCTCCTGGCTGGAGTATGGCGGCAGTCCTGACCGTGCTGTGCGCTCCGGCTTTGTGGCAGCTTTTGACAAGTACCTCCGGGAGAACAATAAATATACCAAGAACGAAAACAAGATCATCTATCAGGATGTAGAGGACAGCCTTGTCCTTGTTACCAACTGCTTCTACACCATTGGCTGGTTTGAGAACCAGACCAAGAATTCCGTTAACTCCAAGTTTACCCAGGAGGCGATGACTGCCTTCTTTAAGGAAAAGCTGCAGATCTGGTTTATTGAGAACAAGCAGGAGGCAGATCGGGCGGCAGAGCAGATCCTCATCAATAAGCGCGCCCGTGAAAGCGCGGAAAAGACGAAAAGTAATGTAAAGAAAAATTTGACTGCCAAGGTCGATATTGCCAACCGGGTGCAAAAGTTTGTTGACTGCCGCAGTAAGGATGTGAGTGTACGCGAGCTGTATATCGTTGAGGGCGATTCTGCATTGGGCAGCGTTAAACTCTCCCGGGATGCAGAATTCCAGGGTATAATGCCGGTGCGCGGCAAGATACTGAACTGTCTGAAGGCAGATTACAACAAGATCTTTGCGTCTCCGATCATTACCGATCTGATGAAGGACTTAGGCTGCGGCGTGGAGATCCAGGGCAAGAAATCCAAGGAGCTCTGCAGCTTTGACATTGATAATCTTCGCTGGAACAAAGTCGTTATCTGTACCGATGCGGATGTGGACGGCTTCCAGATCCGGACTTTGATCCTGACGATGCTGTATCGGCTTTGCCCCACGCTGATCCGTGACGGCTATGTGTATATTGCGGAATCTCCGCTTTTTGAGATCACCTATAAGGATAAAACCTGGTTTGCCTATAATGAGGCAGAGAAGGTAAAGATCCTGAGGGATGAACTGGACGGAAAGAAGCCTGTGATCCAGCGTTCAAAGGGTCTTGGCGAGAACGACCCGGAAATGATGTGGATGACAACTATGAATCCCGAGACCCGCCGGCTGATCAAAGTGATGCCGGAGGATGCTGAGCGTACGGCCCATTATTTTGATGTGCTTTTGGGCGACAACCTCAGTGAGCGTAAGAACTTTATTGCGGATAATGGCCCCAGATATTTAGATCTGGCGGATATTTCCTGAGAGAGGTGCGTTTATGGCACGAAAGAAGAAAGAACCGGAACAGAATAAAAAGAAGATCAATACCGACGGTATTATGGGACTTGTTGGCTCTACAACAGAGCAGGCGATCTCGGAAACTTTGGAGATCAACTATATGCCCTACGCTATGTCGGTGATCGTCTCCCGTGCAATTCCGGAGATCGACGGCTTCAAGCCATCCCACAGAAAGCTGCTGTACACTATGTATAAAATGGGCCTTCTGAACGGAGGCCGTACAAAGTCTGCCAATATCGTGGGTCAGACAATGCGCCTGAATCCCCACGGTGACGCTGCTATTTATGAAACTATGGTGCGTCTTGCCCGGGGCAACGAGACACTTTTGCACCCCTTTGTGGATTCCAAGGGTAACTTCGGTAAGGTCTATTCCCGGGATATGGCATATGCAGCCGCCCGTTATACAGAGGCTAAGCTGGATTCCATCTGCGGTGAGCTTTTCCGGGATATCGACTCCGATACAGTGGATATGGTGGATAACTATGATGCCACTATGAAAGAGCCCAGTTTGCTTCCCACCACATTCCCCAATGTGCTGGTTTCTGCCAATCAGGGTATCGCTGTGGGTATGGCAAGCAATATTTGCTCATTCAATCTCAAGGAGATCTGCGATACCACCATCGCGCTGATGAATAACCCGGAGCACGATATTTTAGAAACACTGCCCGGACCGGATTTCTCTACCGGCGCAGAGCTTTTGTTTGACGAAGCAGCCACTCGGGAGATCTATTCCACAGGCCGTGGCAGCTTTAAGCTACGGGCAAAATGGCGCTATGTGGAGAAGGGTAATCTTATTGAGATCTATGAGATCCCATACACCACAACATCCGAAGTGGTTATGGATAAGGTGGCAGATCTTATCAAGGCGGGAAAGATCAAAGAGATCAATGATATGCGCGATGAAACAGACCTTGGCGGCTTGAAGCTGACCATTGATCTGAAGCGCGGTGCAGACCCGGACAAGCTGATGCAAAAGCTCTTCCGTCTTACATCTCTGCAAGACAGCTTCCCCTGTAATTTTAATATCCTTATTGCAGGTATGCCCCGTGTGATGGGTGTTGCGGAAATTCTGGAAGAGTGGACAGCCTGGCGCACAGACTGTGTTAAGCGGCGTATCTTCTTCCAGATCCAAAAGAAGGAAGAGCGCCTGCACTTGCTTAAAGGCTTGGAGCGTATCCTGCTGGATATCGATAAGGCGATCCGCATCATCCGGGAAACGGAGCTGGAAAGCGAAGTTATCCCCAACTTGATGATCGGCTTTGGTATCGATGAGGTACAGGCAAACTATGTTGCGGAAATCAAGCTGCGTAACATCAATAAGGAATATATTTTGAAGCAGACCAAGGCGATCGATGACCTTGAAAAGGAAATTGCCGACCTGCAGGATACTCTGAAAAGCAGTCGCAGACTGAAAAATGTGATCATTGATGAACTGAAGAAGGTATCTGATAAGTTCGCGCAAGCCAGAAAAACACAGATCATCTATGAAACTGCCCAGATCGAGCCGGAGGACGAAGAAGACGATACACCGGATTACCCGGTTACGCTCTTTATCTCCCGGGAAGGCTACCTCAAGAAGATCACAGCCCAAAGCCTGCGTATGTCCGGCGAGCAAAAGTTTAAGGAAGGGGATAGTCTGGCCTTTTCCAGAGAAACTAACAATAAAGCAGAGCTGTTGATATTTACCGATCAGCATCAGTGCTACAAGACAAAGCTGTCTGATTTTGATGACAGTAAAGCATCCTTGCTGGGCGATTATCTGCCCCAGAAGCTGGGTATGGATCCCGGTGAAAATGTTGTGCAGGTGATATTGCCGGGTGATTACAAGGGCTTTATGATGTTCTTCTTTGAAAACGGAAAAGCGGCCAAGGTCCCTCTGAGCGCTTATGAGACCAAGTCTAACCGACGCAAGCTCACCGGTGCGTTCTCTGATAAGAGTCCCTTAAAGACCGCGATGGCACTGGATGCTGATGCGCAGGTGGCAGTTTATTCCACAGACGGCCGTGCTGCGGTGATCTCTACGGCACTGCTGCTGCCCAAGACCACCCGTAATACTCAGGGTGTCAGTGTTCTCAGCCTGAAAAAGAAGGCAAGCGTTGACCGGGCAGTACTTTTGGAGGAAAGCGGTATCGTTAATACCAGTCGCTATCGCTGCCGCAGCCTGCCGACTGCAGGCGCGCTGATCAAGGAAGAGGATTCTGCAGAGAAGCAGATCAGCTTTGATATGTAATTATTATCTGTTTGGAGGATCGTAATGGATTCAAAGAAACATATTCTTTCCGTTCTGATAAAGACAGCTGTGGGAACGATCCTTTTCAGTCTCGGTTTTAACCTGTTTCTTGTACCAAACGGATTGAATGCCGGCGGCCTTACCGGCCTGTCGATGGTGATCGCGCATTTAACGAACTTCGATGGGATCGGTGTGATCACAGTACTGCTGAATTTGCCTTTATTTGCGTTGGCAGGGTTGAAGATCGGTAAGAAATTCTTTTGGTTCTCCTTATTTGGGATGATCTTTATGTCTGTTTCCATCGATGTGCTGGATGTGCTTCCAAAACCGGATGCGGAGCCGTTGATCGGTGCGATCTACGGCGGGATCATCTGCGGTCTTGGCCTGGGAACTGTGTTTTCCACCGGTGCGACAACAGGAGGCACGGATATTGTTGTCCGTCTTCTGAAGCTTCGGTGGCGGGATATTCCCATTGGTGTGATCAATATCGCTTTGGATCTTTCTGTTGCGGTTCTGACCGGCGTGGTTTTTGGAAATCTCGTTTTGTCCATGTACAGCGGCATCGCGATCTTCATTACAGGCAGAGTGATCGATGCGGTGGTATATCGTTTTGATTATTCCAAGGTGGCTATGATCATTACTAAAAATCACACCCAGGTGGTCAGCGAGATCCACAGACGGCTGGACAGCGGCGCCACATACCTGCACGGAGAGGGAACCTATACCAATGAACAGGTGAAGGTGATCCTGACAGCGCTGAAACGGCAGCAGCTGGCAGAGTTGAAAGAGCTTGTTGTTGAGATCGATCCCGATGCGTTTATTATCGTACAGGAGGCCCATCAGGTTTTGGGAGAGGGCTTCCGCCGGTACTCTAAGGACGAACTGTAAGAAAGGAGGGCTCTTATGAAACGCCTCATTGCGCTTGTTTTGTTGGTAAGCATTTTGTTAAGCGGTTGTGGCTCACTATTGAATAAGGAATATGTTTCCATAGAGCCCTATCTTGATAAAAATGATGCGCATAGCGACTCGATCCCGGAAGTAACATCGTATGTCCAGCTGAGAGACGCACTTTTGAATGTTGTGGAAAACGGCGTTGCTGAGGGCACTGTGATCGTTGCTGCTCTGGAGCAGGAAAATATTGACGGTTATATGCAAAACGCCATTGAGCATATTATGCTGCGCAGTGCCGTCGGCGCATATACCGTGGAGGATATCACCTATGAGATCGGCACAAGTCTTGGTAGAGCTGCAGTGGCGGTAAATATTACCTATAACAGCAGACTTTCCTCACTGCGTAAAATGCGGCGTGTTCAGAATATGGAGGAAACGATCTCCAATCTGGAAAAATCACTGGATAAGTGTGAGGCTGGTTTAGTGCTGCTTGTGGAGGACTATCAGTATACAGATTTTTCCCAGCTGATCCAGGATTATTTTATTGACAATCCCGATGTGGTTATGGAGCTGCCCCAGGTGGCGGTAACGGTGTATCCGGAAAGCGGTAAAGAACGCATTGTTGATATTTCCTTTACTTATCAGACCAGCCGCGAAACGCTGCGTCAAATGCAGGAAGCTGTTGACCCCGTGTTTATGTCTGCACGGCTTTATGTCAGCGCCAGCGCCAATGATGTGGAGAAGCTGATCCAGCTATACGGCTTTTTAATGGAACGCTATGAATACACAGTAGAGACCTCTATCACACCTACATATAGTCTCCTGTGCCACGGTGTGGGTGACAGCAAGGCCTTTGCCGCTGTCTATAGGGCTATGTGCCAGCAGGTGGGAATAGAGTGTCATATGGTGTCCGGAACAAAGAATGCGCAGCCTTGGTTTTGGAATGTGGTGGTGGTAGATGGCGTATATTGCCATTTGGACCTTCTGCAGTGCAGCCATGAGAATGGTTTTTACCTGCGCTCTGACGGAGAAATGTACGGATATGTATGGGATTACTCTGCGTATTCCGGATAAAATATGTCACAAGATTGATTGAAGTAAAATTTTTTGAATTTTCCCGGATTATCTATTGACATCCGGGAAAATTCTGCTATAATTGCACTTGTTCCGCGGGTGTAGCTCATCCGGTAGAGCGCCACCTTGCCAAGGTGGAGGTAGCGAGTTCGAGCCTCGTCACCCGCTCCAATAAAAAACCTCTTTACGAAAGTAAATAGTTTTTTTGTTTATAAAACTTTAGAAAGAAAATCTTGTAGGCGGGGGTGCTTGGGATGGTTAAAAATTTCATCCGGCGTACCCTGCTCCAGAATAACACCTTCGTCCATAAACAAAACACGGTTGCCTAACTCTCGTGCAAAGCTCATCTCGTGGGTGACAACCAGCATGGGCATGCCGTCTGCAGCCAGTTCCTTCATGACCTCTAACACTTCGCCGACCATTTCAGGGTCCAGGGCAGAGGTGGG